>JAPLJW010000304.1 GCA_026388365.1 Deltaproteobacteria bacterium
AAATAACATTGACCCCCCTGGAGATCGGAGGACTGACCCTGTTCATCCTGGTGCTTCTGTTCGGCGCCTTCTCCATCCTCTTCGGTCTTCCGGGGACCGTCATCATCCTGATCGATGCAGCACTGTATGCGGCCGTTACGGGGTTTGAGAGGATCGGGTTCAAGATTCTCGTGACCCTGCTGATCCTTTCGATTCTCGCGGAGCTGGCCGATTTCGCCGTCGGAATGGCGGGCGCCGTCAAGTTCGGCGCCTCCCGGAAGGCGTTCTGGGCCTCCATCATTGGCGGACTGATCGGGGCCGTCCTCATGACGCCGTTTCTTCTGGGACTGGGCGCCGTTGTTGGGTCGTTCCTCGGCGGGTTTGCCGGCATCCTGATCGTTGAGCTGCACCGTCAGACCCGCATGAAACCCTCGCTTCGGGCGGCATGGGGCGCGCTCCTGGGACGGGCTGCGGGAATATGCGTGAAGGGACTTTTCGCCCTGATCATGGTCGTCATCACGTTGACGAACGTTTATAATTAAGGAAACCCTATGAGCAAACCGAAATCGAAACTGCAAGAATACATCGAGGCGATCATCCTGGCCATCGTGATCGCTTTTTTTATTCGGACCTTTGTAATCCAGGCCTACAAGATCCCCTCCGGTTCCATGAAGCCGACTCTCCAGATCGGCGATCATATCCTCGTGAGCAAATTCAACTATGGGATCCGACTACCGCTGATCCGCTCCACTCTCATCCCGGTCGGGACGCCCAAACGGGGTGATATCGTGGTTTTCATCTATCCCGAAGACCAGTCGAAGGATTTTATCAAACGCCTCATCGGCCTCCCCGGCGACACGATCGAGATCCGGGACAAGCAGATCATTCTGAACGGCCTCCCCTGGAGCGACTCCCACGGGGTCTATGTGGACAATATGGTTATCCCCGGCTCGGTCCAACCCCGCGACAACTTCGGCCCGGTTACGGTTCCGGAAGGCGACCTTTTCGTCATGGGCGACAACCGGGCCGAGAGTTACGACAGCCGTTTCTGGGGGTTCGTCCCGATGAAAGAAGTCCTCGGCAAGGCGCTGATCATTTACTGGTCCTGGAACCACGAGGACCATGGCGTCCGCTGGAATCGCATCGGCTCGATCCTGCATTAAGATCAGATCAGTGCGAAGACGAGCATCGTCAGCGAGAGGAAGGTGAGAACCGCGACGGTCAGCCAGGAGAGGATGTTCATGACGGGACCGTTCGTGTATTTTCCCATGAGCCGCAGGTCGTTGACCAGCAGCAGCATGAAGACAAGGATGACGGGGAGGATCGCCCCGTTAATGACCTGGGAGTAGAACATGATCCGGATGAGCGGCATTTCGGGCAGAAGGATGATCCCGGCGCCGAGGAGAACCATCAGGGAGTATAGGCCGTAGAACTGGGGGGCCTCCAGAAACTTGCAGTTCAGGCTGGACTCCCACCCGAAGGCCTCGCAGATCGTGTAGGCGGTCGAGATCGGCAGGATGGAAGCGGCAAAGAGCGAGGCGTTCATGAGACCGAAGGCGAACAGCCAGGAACAGTATTCCCCCGCAAGCGGCGCCAGCGCCTGGGCGGCGTCCTTGGCGCTCTCGATCCGGACGCCGTTCTGGAAAAGGGTCACCGCGCAGAGCATGATGATGAAAAAGGCGATCACGTTGACCATGACCGACCCGAAGATCACATCCATTCGGATGTACGGGTAATCGTCCGCCTTGAGCCCTTTATCGACCACGGATGACTGGAGATAGAACTGCATCCAGGGGGCGATCGTGGTTCCGATCAAAGCCACGGCCATCGTCAGGAAACCCGTGTCCATCCGGAAGGTCGGCTTCAGCAGGGAAGACCCGACGGCGTTCCAGTCCGGTTTTCCCATGAAACCCGAGACGATGTATGAAATATAGAAGACACAGGCGAACAGAAACACCTTCTCCACGGATTTGTAATTCCCCTTGACCACCAGCCACCAGACAAAGGCGGCGCTGAACGGCACGGAGACATACCGGCTGATGCCGAAGATCTCCAGGCTCGCCGCGACACCGGCAAATTCGGAAACCGTGTTCCCCAGATTGGCCAAAAACAGGACGATCATCAGGTAGAAGGTGATCCGCGCCCCGAACCGTTCGCGAATCAAGTCGGAGAGCCCCTTGCCCGAGACCACGCCCATCCGGGCGCACATCTCCTGGATGATGATCAGGGCCGCGGTGATCGGGATGAGGGTCCAGAGGAGGGTCAGACCGTATTCGGCGCCGGCCAGGGAATAGGTCGTGATGCCGCCGGCGTCGTTGTCCACGTTCGAAGTGATGATCCCCGGTCCGATCAGCGCGAAAAAGAGCCCGAGCGAGCGCCAATACTTCCGGACGGTCAGAGATTGCCAGAATCTGCGGATGCCTCCGGAAAGGGAATCAACCATGATCTTATGCCGCCTTCCTCATCCGTCGTCGTCCTACCGGCCTAACTTCGGCGCCACCACTTCGAGGAGATTCTTGAAGAGAATGACCCCTTTCAGGCGGCTCTCGTCATCGACGACCGGCATCGCCATGATGCCGTACTTCGCGAAATCGTCGGCGATTCGGTCCTTCTTCTCCTCGATCTTCACCGAAACCACCCGCGTATCCATGAGTTCAGATAGAAGGGTCGCCGGAGGCGCCACAAGGAGATCCCGCAGGGTGAGCACCCCCAGGATATGCTCCTCGACGTCCAGGACATAAAGGTAATAGATCAGATCCATATCCTCGGCTTCAAGCCGGATCTTATCCATCGCCTCCCCCGCCGTCACGGCGGGTCCGAAACAAAGGAACGAGGTGGTCATCAGCCCTCCGGCATTTTCCTCCGGATGGGCGAGGAGTTCCTTCATGTCCTCTGCCGTGTCCTTCTCCATCTCCTTGAGGATCCCTTCCGCCCTGTCCCTGGGAAGATCGCCCAGCAGGTCGGCCGCCTCGGAAAGGGACATCTCTTCGATGATGTCGGAGGCGTTCGCCGTTGAGAGTTCCTCGATCAGGCTCACCTGGATTTTCGGATCCGTCTCTTCGAGGGTCTCGGCCGCCGTTTCCACGTCGAGCGAACGGAAAACGGCGGAGCGCTGATGGATATCGAGGTCCTCGATGATGTCCGCCAAATCCGCCGGGTGGAGCTGGGCGAGGCGGTTCTGGGCGATGGTCAGCCGCAGCAGATCCGGCGAGGAGAGCGGCTGCACAAACTTCCAGGCAATCAATTGATCCGCCATGGCGTAGTCGAAGAGTTTGCGGAGGAGAAAGCCGATGGGTCTTTCCAGGCCGACGCGCCGCAAGAGACCGTGGAAGCCGACATCCACATGGACCAGGTAGAGGATCTTTTTAGCCTGGAGAAACTGCAGGTCATTCACCCGCCGGATCTTCGCCCCGTCCGTATCGACCACCTGCTTGTCCAGAAGGGTATCCTTCAGCAGGAGTTCGCCGGGACGGAGCAACGGTTCCCTGAAATCCTCCGGCCGGAGAGGATGGGCCACCAGCGTCCCGTTGACCGCCGAGATCCCTTTCCAGGGGAAGAGAACAATTTTATTATTCCCTTTCGTGCGCAGGAGAATATCGATGACCGGAGGGTATATCTCCCCGATGTTTCCGGTCAGGTCGAGGACCCTGCCGATGGGACGGCCATCGCCATCAACGACTGTTCTTCCCAGGAGTTCGCTTAAAAACAAAAACACCTGAGGTTCAGGGTTCGCCGCCACGTTCACCGCCATCATCATCGCCTCCAAGCCTCGCTGCCTATAACACCAATCGCGATAGATCAACAACTTTTTTCATCACCATCATTGGGCTTGACACGTCCCTTTTTTATATTGTAAGAGCGGGCCGGCAATCGGTGGCGGTCAACCCTTTTATTTGAATTCCGCGAGATTGAAAAGGGACGATCCATGAAATATTTTACTTCCCATAAGCGCGGCCATCAGGACTTCAACCGTCAGGGGGAGTTTTTTTGATTCGCTTAAAATCGAGGAAGTCGATCGCGATCTTTTCCGCTCCCGGGGAAGAACTCTCTTTTTCAAAACCGGATCGTGAAGAGGAAAATGATCCTGACGAACGTCGTCAGCGGGATTCGCTCTCGCGATTGCTGATATGATCCAGGCAAGGACACCACAGCAGACGGAGGCCATTGTTCTGCGGGTCATCGATTACGGCGAATCCGACCGGATCGTCACCTTCTGCACCGCGGACTTCGGAAAGATACGGGGAATCGCCAAAGGGGCCAGAAGAAGCCGGAAACGGTTCATAAACGCCCTGGAGCCCTTTTCCTGCTCCCGGATTCACTTTTCCCGGAAGGGACCGGAGAGCTTGGCCCTGATCGAAGGGTGCGACATCCGCTCGCATTTTCCCGGCATCCGCGCCGATCTTGAAAAAACGCTGGCCGCTTCCTACCTGATCGATCTGACGGATCAGTTCACGCCCGAAGACAAGAAGAACGAGGCTTCGTTTTTGCTGCTGCTGGATTTTCTCCGGCTCCTGGAAGGAACCGTCATGAGAGAGGCGCTCCTGCGCTTCTTCGAGATCCGCCTCCTTCGGATCTGCGGATACGACCCGGTTTTGGACCACTGTCTCTGCTGTAAAACGCCCATCGGAAAACAGGGTGCCTACCTTTTCGACTCTGCAAAAGGCGGCCTGACCTGCAACGGTTGCCGGCCCGGAAGCCCGGAGGCCATCCCCGTCTCCCTCGGGACGATCCGGACGTTGCTTCTGGGACGCGAAATGGAAATCGGCCGTCTGTGCCGCCTGCTCCTCTCGGGGCAATCCGCGGACGAAAGCCGGCGCCTCCTCGCCCATTTCATTCGCCACATCCTTGGAAGGGAGTTGAGATCGGTTTACGTCCTGAATGAAATCCGCCACCTGGGAACCTGAACGGCCATAATTTCGTATTGACATGCGCCGGGCGCCGTGTTAAGAACCCCCTCGTAAAAACATTCATGATATCAAGAAATAACACGTTTTAACCCACAGGAGGAGATGTGACCTTTCAGGAATTGATCTTCGCCCTCGAACGGTACTGGGCGGACCGGGGGTGCGTCATCCAGCAGCCCTACGACATCGAGGTGGGTGCAGGCACCTTCAATCCGGCCACTTTTCTGCGGACCCTGGGACCGGAACCCTGGAACGTGGCCTATGTGGAACCCTCCCGGAGACCCACGGATGGCCGCTACGGCGAAAATCCGAACCGGCTTCAGCACTACTATCAGTACCAGGTGATCCTGAAGCCGTCGCCTCTCAACATCCAGGAGCTTTACCTGGACTCTCTGAAGAGCTTCGGCATCGACCCCCTGGACCACGACATCCGCTTTGTGGAGGACGACTGGGAATCGCCCACCATCGGCGCCTGGGGTCTCGGCTGGGAGGTGTGGCTCGACGGGATGGAAATCTCACAGTTCACCTACTTCCAGCAGATCGGGGGTTTTGATCTTCACCCCGTCAGCGCGGAACTAACCTACGGGACTGAACGGATCGCCATGTACATCCAGGGGATCGACAACGTCTATGATCTCGAATGGACCCAGGGGATCAAATACGGCGACGTCCACCACCAGAGCGAGGTGGAGTGGTCCGTTTACAACTTCGAGATCGCGGACATCCCCCAGCTCCGGCAACGGTTCGACATGTACGAAGCGGAAGGGATCCGGACGGCGGAAAAGGGCCTCGTCCTGCCGACGTACGACCATTGTCTCAAGTGTTCCCACACCTTCAACCTGCTGAACGCCCGGGGGGCGATCAGCGTGGCCGAGAGAACGAGCTACATCGGCCGCGTCCGAAACCTCGCCCGTCTGAGCGCCGAGGGTTACCTCCGCCAGCGGGAGGCGATGGGTTACCCCCTGATGAAATCACCATAGGAGAACATTCATGGGCAAGGAACTGCTCCTGGAAATCGGCACCGAAGAGATCCCGGCTGCTTTTCTGCCAAAGGCGCTCCGGGACATGGAGGAGATCGCCCGCAGAGAACTGGCGGCAAACCGGATCTGTCACGGGGAGATCCGGACGATGGGAACGCCCCGCCGGCTCTTTCTCTCGGTGGAAGAAGTTGCCGATCGGCAGAAAGATCAGGTGATCGAGAAGCTGGGCCCGGCCAGAAGGGTCGCCTTCGACGAACAGGGAAACCCGTCCCGGGCGGCCGTCGGCTTCGCCAGAGGCCAGGGGATCGACGTTGCCGCGCTGGAGACGGTATCGACGGAAAAGGGGGAATACGTCTGCGCCCGGAAAAAGATCACGGGCGAGACGACGGAGGGCCTCCTCCCGGCGATCCTGACGCAGATCATCACCGACCTCCCCTTTCGTAAATCGATGCGCTGGTCCGACCTGCAGTTCCGATTTGCGAGGCCGATCCACTGGATCCTCGCACTCTACGATGGCCGGGTTGTTCCTTTCCGGATCGCAAATGTCGAAAGCGGCAACTTGAGCTGCGGACACCGGTTCATGAGTCCCGCGGCCTTCCCGGTCGGAAACCGGGAAGAATACCTCGCCGGGACGCGAAACCATTTCGTCATCGTTGATCCGGCCGAGCGGAGGGAAATCATCCGCGAGGAGACGGAAAAGTCGGCGATGGCTGTCGGTGGCCGGGTCCTTCAATCCCCGGAACTCCTCGAAACGGTGACCTACCTCACCGAATACCCGACGATCGTCTGCGGTAATTTTGACCGGGAATACCTGAAACTTCCCCCGGAGGTCCTCATCACGACCCTGATCTCCCACCAGAAATATTTTCCGGTGGTCGATCAAAAAGGTGCGCTCCTCCCCCATTTCCTCACGATCAACAACACCCTGGCCCGCGATCCTTCGGTCGTGAAGAGCGGAAATGAGAAGGTGATCCGCGCCCGCCTCTCCGACGCGCGGTTCTTCTTCGAGGCGGATCGGAAGATCCCTCTCGACCGGCGCGTAGAGGATCTCCGGAAGGTCGTCTTCCATTCCCTTCTCGGGACATCCTATGAAAAGGTCATGCGTTTCCGGCAACTGGCGGCCTGGATCGCCGGCAAAATCGATCCGGGCCTTGCGGGCAGGGTGGACCGAACTGCACTGCTTGCAAAGGCGGACTTGGACACCCAGATGGTGAGCGAGTTTGCGGAGCTTCAGGGGATCATGGGACGCGAATACGCCCTGCTGGCCGGCGAGGATCCGGTCGTGGCGAAAGCCATCCATGAGCATTACCTGCCCACGGCGGCAGGCGGCGACCTTCCCGAGACCGACGAGGGGGCCATCGTCAGCATCGCCGACAAAACGGATTCGATCTGCGGTTTCTTCGGAGTCGAATTGATTCCGACCGGAACGGCCGATCCTTACGCGTTGCGACGCCAAGCGCTCGGCATCATCAACATCATTTTGGCAAAACGCTATCATTTTTCAATGGGTTCCCTGATCGATCAAAGTCTCGCCATCCTCGGTCCTCTGCTGAGACGTTCCTCCAACGAAACGAAGACCGCCATACTGGAATTTTTTAAGGGCCGTTTCGAAAACCAACTCATCCTACAGGGCCACCCCTATGACGTCGTTGACGCCATTTTGGCCACCGGCATGGATAAC
Source organism: Deltaproteobacteria bacterium (assembly GCA_026388365.1). The sequence continues at coordinate 7,545 of JAPLJW010000304.1, forward strand.
CTGGTTGTAGCAGACGAAAAGATCCGGGCGATGGCGGCCTTCAAGTCTCATCCGGATTTTCAGCCGCTCGCCATTGCCTTCAAGCGGGTGGTTAACATCATCCGCGGTTTCCAAAACGGCGCTGTTGATCCGGGACTATTTTCGAGCACGGAAGAGAGGATTCTCCACGAGGCCTTTCTGAAGATCCGCGAGACGGTTTTCAGGCTGATCTCCCAGGGCGATTATGCAGGCGTTCTCGGCGAACTGGCGCGTCTCAGGGAACCGGTGGATGCCTTTTTCGATACGGTTCTGGTCATGGCGGAAGATGAAAAGATCCGCTTCAACCGGCTCTCCCTTTTGGAGGAGATTTCCACCCTCTTCCACGATGTCGCCGATTTTTCCCGCATCGTGACGGAAGCTTGATAATTCATATTGAATTATGATTCATAATGATTTAGTTTTAGACTCAGACGCGGTCGATTGGAATTTTTCCGATAGCAATCGGGTGTCCTGATGGCGTTGCACAATTTACGGAGATGATCATGACGGATCCTATCAAGAACAAAGAGATTACCGAACTCGAAGATAAACTCCAACTGCGCAAGGCCTTGCTGGACATCACCAACCGGATTCACGCCGCACAGAACATCAAGCAGATCCTGGTCGATCTGAAAGACGGGATTCTGAACTTATTCACCGCCCATTCTATCACCATCTATGTGGTGGACCGTCCGCGCAACGAAATCTATTCCATGTTCTTGAGCGGCACCCAGGTCAAGGAGATCCGTGTCCCCATCAACAACAAGAGCATCGCCGGCTACGTGGCCAACAACGGAAAGGTCATCAGCATCGCCGACGCCTATGAAATCGAAGACCTGAAGAAAATCGACAAGGAACTGACGTTCGATCTGAGCTGGGATAAAAAGACCGGCTTCCGGACGAAACAGATCCTGGCGGCCCCGATCTTTCACGACAAAACTCTCATGGGGGTTGTCCAGATCCTCAACAAGAAAACGGGGTCCGGTCAATTCTCCGACGACGAAAAGGGTTTCCTGCAGGAGATCTCGGATGTGCTGGGCGTCGCCTTCCACAATCAGGAGCGGTACGCCAGGCGGCGGAAGACCCGTTTCGACTATCTGATCAGCCGCGATCTTCTCAAGGAGGACGAGTTGGACAGCGCCTGGGAAGAGTCGCGCGAGGCGAAAGAGACCATCGAAGTTTTTCTGATGAGAAAATACAAGATCTCCCGGGATGACTTGTGTCGCTCCTTTGAAGAATTTTTTCGCTGCAAATTCGTTCCCTTCACGGACAAAACCCCCATCCCGGGCGATCTGCTCGTCAACCTGAAGAAGGACTATCTCCGCCGGGAACTGTGGGTCCCGCTGGAAAGAAAGGACGGGATCATCCACATCATCGTGGATGACCCGAACAACATCCTGAAAAGGGACATGATTGAAAACCTCTTGAAGACCAAGTCGGTCCGCTACGACGTCTCTTTTCCGGACGATATCATAAAATTTATCAACCACTTCTATCAATCCCCCGAAGACGAGTCATCCCTTAACGATATCCTCGGCAAACTGGATGAGGAGGAGCAGTCGCAGGATGAGGAGGAAGGAGATGTGGTCACCGAATCGGACAGCGTCATCATGCAGATTGTCAACAAGATCATTCTCGACGCCCAGGCCAAACGCGCCTCCGATATCCATGTCGAGCCCAACGTGGCCAAGAAGAATGTCGAGGTCCGTTACCGGGTTGACGGCGACTGCGCCATCTACCAGACCCTTCCCTACAGCTATCGTGCTGCCGTCGTCTCCCGCATCAAGATCATGTCGAACCTCGATATCACCGTCCGGCGACTTCCCCAGGACGGCAAGATCAAGTTCCGGAAGCCGGGCGGCGAGGAGATCGAGCTGCGCGTGGCCACCATCCCGACCGCCGGCGGGGTGGAGGACGTGGTCATGCGTATCCTGGCCACGGCCGGGGATACCTTGCCCCTCACGTCGATGGGGATGTCGACCCGCAATTTCAAGGAACTTCGGGCCATCCTGGACAAGCCCTACGGGATGGTCCTCGTCGTCGGCCCCACCGGCTCCGGCAAGACGACCACCCTGCACGCCGCCCTCCACGAAATCAACAAGCCCGACCGGAAGATCTGGACGGCCGAGGATCCTGTTGAAATCACCCAGTACGGGCTCCGCCAGGTTCAGGTCCAGTCGAAGATCGGCTTCGACTTCGCCGCCGCCATGCGCGCCTTCCTCCGCGCCGACCCGGACGTG
>JAPLJW010000142.1 GCA_026388365.1 Deltaproteobacteria bacterium
ACAAGGCACACGCCCGTCTGCCCCGCATAGACCGACCACGCGTGGGCCGCCATCGCCGCCACCTGCTCGTGACGCACGTCGATGGCGCGGATGCGGTACTGTGTGAATCCGTCCAGGATCGCCTCAATGTGCCCGCCGGAGAGGGCGAACACCGTTTCAATGCCTTCGACCTCTTTCAGGTACCGTGCGACAAGATGACCGCCTTTAATAGCCATGAGAGACCTCCTTTGAGAGATTATGCTTCCGTGTATAGCTTACGCAGCACCTACTTAAGGGGCTGTCATCGCATCACCAGCTTCACGCCGTCGTTAAACCACTGAAGATAAGGGACCATACCTTCAACGCGCACTTTTCCTTCAGCGGCCGCCCTGAAGGTGTCGGCATCGCCGGCTTTTGACGTCATCACCCTGAACGCCGTCCCCGCGTCGGCCCAGACGAGCGCGACGTCACATGGATGATGCGTGCCGCTCACCGAAGAGAAAGCGCCCTTGTCGAAGATAAAGAGACGGCCCCTTTTGCCGTCGGCCGTTTTAATCAAGACCCTGAGCTGCATGATGCCCAGATGCTTTCTGTAGGCCGTGTTCTTTTTCGCGGCCGCTTTCAGCTTTTGTGCAAGAACGAAGAGAAGCAGGTTAAACTTCATCGCAACCTCCCCAAAGCGTAGTGTGCGCCTGTTGCTGCGGCGCTGTCTATGGTTTCGAATATACTTCCTTTAGCCAGTGCGTTCATCATGCTTCCCGTAAAGGGATGAGGTCGATATCGCCGGTGAGGCGGCCTACGTGCATCATGAAATTGTTATGAAAGACCGGGACCCCCGCGAGTTTACTCTCTATGATCTCGGAGATGATCCCGCAGGTCGAAACCGTGTCCATGTAGGCGTACTTCGTGACGGCGCCCCCGACGGTTTTAATGACGCCGGATTGTATCAACCCGATTCCCGCCGCCTTCATCTGATCGAGCTTCTGATCGAACCCCCTGACCATGGCGCCGATGTGGTGCAGGCCCCCGCCCTGTTTTTTCATGATATCTGAATAAATGCATTCCCTTTCTGTCAGCATCTGTATGAGTTCGATTTCCATGCCGCCGCTGAAGGCGAGGGCGATGTCCAGCTCGAGGGAGAAGGATTCTCCCTCGAAAGCGGCATCGTTTGATGTGGTCTTCGACCGGAACCATGGTTTGATATTCAGGAATTTTGAAAAATAGTGTACCGCCTTCCCGATGTCCGGCACCACGATGCCGATCTGACTGATCTTCGGGAGCTTCAGTCCCTTCACGTTCTCCAAGCCCTCTACGCCCATGGAGACCTCCCTGGTTTTTTAACTTTTTGTGTTATGGAACTGTCATTTCTAACGCAGGTAAGAAATCTTATTCCCCGGGGCGCCTCTAACAGAGGTTGGGGTCTGCGATCAGGATCTTATCAAATACCTCGTGCTTAACCATATCCCTAACTGTGGAACTGCCTTTGTTTGATGAGGGATTGCTTTCGATGGGTGGAAGTATAGGGGGGCTGTTTTTGCTTGTCAAAGGATATTTTGCAAGGATATTTTGCAAGGATATTTTGCAAGGATATTTTGTAAGGATATTTTGTATCGTTGCGTTTCAAACGCCTTGACAAGAAAAGATCGTCGGCGTACAAATGGCCCGCGTTCATTAGGGGTGTCCTTCGGGACTGAGATGCCGGGTTTCCGGCGACCCTTCGCCGACCTGATCAGGGTAATGCCTGCGTAGGGAAATGAGCCGAACATGCCATCCGCATCCGGTCCGCTTCCCTTTGGGGGCGGCTTTTTTTTGAAGCGGAGTATCCCGTTCCGGATTCCGTTTTGTCGGTCCGCCGCAAAGCCGGGGCGGCAAGGAACGGCGGACAACGGAAAAAGGGATCGGGGGTTTTCCGGTGAATTACGGAGAGAGGAGGCAGAATGGTGAGGAAAGAGATCGATTATTTACTGTATCTCGTGACGGATCGCCGTTGGCTCGGCGAAAGGAGCCTCTGGGATTCGGTCGAGGAGGCGATCCTGGGCGGCGTGTCCCTGGTGCAGCTCCGCGAAAAGGAGATCTCCTCCCGGGAGTATCTCGAACTCGCGCGGAGGGTGAAACGCGCGACCGACCGGCACGGCGTTCCGCTGATCATCAATGACCGGATCGACATCGCCCTGGCGGTGGACGCCGCCGGCGTTCATGTCGGCCCGGAGGATCTTCCCGTTGCGGACGCCCGCAGGCTGATGGGCGGGGAGAAGCTGGTCGGCGCCTCCGCCGCCACGCTGGAAGAGGCCCGGGCGTTCCAGAGGGAGGGTGCGGATTACCTGGGAGTAGGCGCTGTCTTTCCGACCGCGACCAAAGAGATCAAAGAGACGGTCAGTCTCGCCAACCTGCGCGAGATCAAGTCTTCCGTCGGGATACCTGTTGTGGCCATCGGCGGTATCGGGGCGGGCAATATGGAGACGGTCATGGAAACGGGGGTGGACGGCGTGGCGGTGGTCTCGGCGATCATGGGACAACCGGATATCCGGGAGGCGGCCCGGCGCCTTGCTATCCTGCTGAAGAGGCCGAAGCGATGAGCGGAACCGATACCGGTGGCCTGTTTCCCAGGCCGCGTTTCTGACCTACCTCTTCGACAGCCGCGACCTGATCGCCCTGGCGATCGCCATGCCGGTCCTGATGAAGGTCCTTGGGATCACCTTTCCCGAGAGCGTGGCCGAACTTTCACTTGACAGGAAGACGATCAGTCATTATGGTACGCCCGCTGAGAGAACAGGTCCCTTTATATCGTTAAAGACAAAAAGTCTGGGAGAATATGAGGAGGTCGTCATGGGTCGCGGAAAACGTGTAAGGAAGTCATTTGCCGTTGCATTCATTTATTTCGTCCTGCTGGGTATGGCGCCGGCGCTGGTTCTGGCGGCGGAGGGGGACAGGAAGGACAACCGGCCGGAGCGGGGCATTGCCGTCTATACGGATTATTCCGGCGTCGCGGTCGCCCGGGGGGAGAACGTCCAGATGGACCTGACCCTGGAGAACAAGGGGCGGTCCGATGAGAACATCGACGTGCGGATCATCGCGGTTGCCAAGGGGTGGAAGGCGACGCTGAAGGGCGCCCGCTATCAGGTGAACGGGATATATGTCCCGGACGGGAAGGCCAAGACCCTTGCGCTCAACCTGGAACCCGAAAAGGGGATTGGTCCGGGCAAGTATGCCTTCCAGTTTGAAGCGAAGACGGCGGATGGCAAATTCACCTCCGCCCATACCCTGAACGTAACCGTCGAGGAGCGAAAGGTCGGCGCGGATAATATCCAGATCACCGCCGCCTACCCGGTTCTCCGGGGCCAGACCGACGCAAAATTCGAGTTCTCGCTTGAGGTTCAAAACAAGGGCGAGTCCGAACGCACCTTCAACCTCGCTGCGACCGGCCCGGAAAAGTGGGAGATCAACTTCAAGCCGGCCTATGAGCAGAAGCAGATCTCCAGCATCCGGGTGAAGGACGGCGCGAGCCAGACGGTTGCCGTTGAGGTCACCCCGGCGCAGAATTCAGCAGCCAAAGAGTATCCGATCATCGTCCGGATCGGCTCCGGCGAGAGCAAGGCCGAGGTGAAACTCACCGTCGTCCTCACCGGGAACTACCGGCTTGACGCCGGGACGCCGAACGGAATCCTGTCCCTCGAGGCCTATGCCGGAAAGCCCGTCACCTTTTCGCTCTTCGTGAAGAACAACGGCTCCGCCGTGAACCGCAATATCAGTTTCTCATCCTTCAAACCGGAGAACTGGGAGACCACCTTCAAACCGGAGAAGATCGAATCCCTCGCGCCCGGCGAGATGAAGCAGGTGGAGGTGACGATCAAACCGGGGCCCCAGTCCCTCGTCGGGGATTACTCCGTGGGTATCATGACGAATGGGGAAAAGTCGGACAAGACGGTGGAGATGCGGGTCACGGTGAAGGCCTCTTCGGCCTGGGGCTGGATCGGGATCGGGCTCATTCTCCTCGTGATCGCGGGATTGAGTTTCCTGTTCATCAAGATGGGGAGACGCTAAACGTGGAAAAAGAGATCGTCATCCGGATGGAAGAGCTGACCAAGCGTTACGGAGCGCAAACGGCGGTAAACCGTCTGAACCTTGAGGTGCTGGAGGCGGAGATTTTTGGTTTTCTGGGGCCGAACGGGGCCGGGAAGACGACGACGATGCTGATGCTCCTCGGCCTCACCGAACCGACCTCCGGGACGGTCCGGGTCTTCGGTCATGACCCGGCGCGCGACCCCCTGAAGGTCAAGGAGATGATCGGCTACCTGCCGGAGAACGTTGGCTTCTATGAGGACATGGATGCGCGGCAGAACCTCCGCTACATCGCCCGCCTGAACCGGATCCCGGATGCGGTTTCCGCCGGGCGGATCGACCGCCTTTTGGAGCAGATCGATCTCGCGAAGGAGGCGGGCAAGAAGGTGGGCTCCTACTCGAAGGGGATGAGACAGCGCCTCGGGATTGCCGAGGTGCTGATCAAGGAGCCTAAGGTTCTTTTTCTCGACGAGCCGACGATCGGCCTCGATCCCGACGGGACGAACCGGATGCTCGATCTGATCCACAATCTCAGCCGCGAGCGGCAGATGACGATCTTCTTTTCGTCCCACCTGCTTGAACAGGTCCAGCGGATCTGCGACCGGATCGGGATCATGATCCAGGGGAAACTCGTCGCCGCCGGTCCGCTCGCGGAGCTGGCGCAGAGGGGACTCGGCCTGGAGGCGGGGGAGGCGTACACCCTCGAAGAGATCTACATGAAATATTTCAAGGAGGCGTGACCTTGCACGGAATCTTCACGATATACCGGAAAGAGATGGAGGACCATTTCAGCAGCATAAGATTCCTTCTCATCACGGCGCTGATCGTCATGGTCGGGGTCATCATCGCCTCGATGGTCGGCATGTCCATGCAGGAGGAGCTTAAAGGGATGGCCAAGCCGGACTTCATCTTCCTGCTTCTGTTCACCTCGACGGGGAAGCTCTTCTCCTTCGTCCAGTTCATCGGCTTTTTTGGGCCGCTCATCGGAATTATCCTCGGTTTCGACGCGATCAACCGCGAGCGGACCGGCCGAACGCTGAGCAAGCTGGTCGCCCAGCCGATCTACCGGGACGCGATCATCAACGGGAAGTTCATGGCCGGCG
>JAPLJW010000185.1 GCA_026388365.1 Deltaproteobacteria bacterium
GCCGGACTGCGTCCCCGATGAGACGCTTGCGCTGATTCGATCCTACGCCGAGCGGTCTCACGTCTGGCTGGAGTTCGGCCTCCAGTCGATCCACGACCGGACGCTTGGGGCGATCAACCGGGGCCACGACGCGGCAGCCTTCCGCGACGCCGTCCGTCGCGCCTCTGGTGGGCCCATCCTGATCTGTGCCCACATTATCGTGGGGCTTCCCGGCGAGACCCGCGAGGAGATCCTGGAGACGGCCAAGGCGATCGCCTCATTGCCGGTTCAGGGAATCAAGATTCACAGTCTCCTAGCTTTGGAGGGGACGGCGCTCGGCGGGCGTTTCAAGCGGGGAGAGATCACCCTGATGACCCGGGCGTCCTATGTCGGCGCCGTCTGCGACATCCTGGAAATTCTACCGCCGGAGATGGTCATCCAGCGGCTGACTGCAGACGGCTACCGGGAGATATTCCTCGGCCCGGCGTGGGCGGGAAATAAACTCGCCGTCCTCAACGCCATCGACCGGGAGTTAGAAGCGCGCGACAGTTGGCAGGGGAAACGGTAGGAAGAAACGACATGATCGGGATCGTCGACGACCGGGCGGGAAATCCGGCCAGCGTCGCAAGACCGGCGGAGGCCGTGAATCATATCCGTCTGGCAAAGTCTGTGGGGTTCTGTTATAAGTAGCCGAGAATTCGACAAATAGGAACTCTGTAGAAAAACCTGTCCCCGTTCCGGAGAGCCTGTCATGCCCGCTGAAGACATTGCAAAACTGAAGATTGAAAAATCGGAGAAGATCATCCAGCCCCGCAGGCGCGGAAAGAAGCCGCTTGTCCTTGCAGCCGTCGTCCTGCTCATTCTGACCGCCGGCGGCCTTTACTTCGGCGGCATCCTCGTCCCGGCGATCTCCATCGATGTGACGACCGTTTCCCAATTTTATCCTTCCCAGTCGCTGTCCCTGCTGAACGCCAGCGGCTACATCGTCGCCCAGCGGAAAGCCGCGGTGGCTTCCAAGGTGACGGGCCGTCTGGTGGCGCTGATGGTGGAGGAAGGGAGCAAGATCAAAGAGGGAGACGTGATCGCTCGCATGGAGAATATCGACGTATCCGCAGTCAGAGACCAGGCCGCAGCCAATCTGAACACGGCCCGCGCCACCCTGGAACAGACCCGGGCGGATCGGGACAACGCCCTGAAGGAGTATGAACGCTACAAACAGCTCATTGCCAAAGAATATGTCTCCAGGTCCGATTATGAGGCGGTGGAGACGCGCTACCGGCGGGCCGTTGAAGGGGTGAAGGCGGCGGAAGCCGTCGTTCATGCCGGGGAGGCTGCGCTGAAAAACGCCGAGGCGGGTCTCGACTACACCCTGATCCGGGCCCCCTTCGATGCCGTCGTTTTGACCAAAAACGCGGACATCGGCGACATCGTCACCCCCATCGGGGCCGCCGCCAATGCCAAGGCGGCCGTCGTGTCGATCGCCGACATGAACTCCCTGCAGGTGGAGGTGGATGTCTCGGAAACGAGCATCACCGCCATCCGGGTCGGCCAGCCCTGCAACATCCAGTTGGACGCCCTCCCGGACACGCGGTTCCGCGGGGAGGTCCATGCCATTGTGCCGACCGTGGATCGCAGCAAGGCCACTGTGCTGGTCAAGGTTCGCTTTCTAGACAAGGATCGCCGGATGCTTCCTGACATGAGCGCCAAGGTCTCCTTTCTCCCGCGCAAGCTCGCTCCCGAAGAGATCAAGCCGCGTCTTGCTGCCGCCCGGTCGGCGCTGATCGACCGGAACGGCAGGACATTCGCGTATCTCCTGGAGGGAAACCGGGTCCGGGAGACGCCGGTCCGGGTTGGGGCCACGTTTGGCGATATGGTGGAGATTCTGTCGGGACTGAAAGCGGGAGACCGCATCGTCGTAACCCCCCCGAAAGGACTGAAGGACGGATCGCGGATCAAAGTCGCCGAGCGGTGAGCGTTCCCTCCGCAGAGGGGACAAATTGATGTACGACAAAGGAGGCAAACCAATGAAAAGAAAAGGGTGCGGTGTTTTGGGACGGGTTCTGCTTGTGCTAATCCTGACGGTGCTGTGGATTGCGCCGGCGTCGGCGGACGATAAGACGCTGCTGGCGGCGATCGACGAACACACGGGGAACTGCAAGGTCGTTTCGCAGAAGATCTTCGAATATAAGGAGCTGGGACAGCAGGAGTTCAAAAGCTCGGCACTGTTGAAAGAAGAACTAACGAAGCTCGGATTCAAAGTGACGGGCGATCTGAAGGTTCCCGCTGACTTGGTTAAGGATGGCATTGCCAGAACCGCCTTCAAAGCCGAGATGGCCGGAAATGGCCCCGGCCCCACGGTGACCCTCATGCTGGAGTATGATGCCCTGGCCAACGGCCATGCCTGTGGCCACAACCTGATTGCGACCTCGGGGCTGATGGCGGCGGCGGGTCTGGCCAAGGTCATGAAGGACACCCCCGGCCGGGTCTTTGTCATCGGCACGCCTGATGAGGAACGAGGGTCTCTGGGCGGCGGTAAGGTCGCCCTGCTCGAAGGCGGCCACTTCGATGGCTCTGACGTGGTGTTTATCACGCATGATGCAGACCGATGGAGCCTGGATCAGCGTTTTCTCGCCATGAAACGGGCCAACTTTACTTTCAAAGGCAAGTCGGCCCACGCCGCTGCGGCGCCCCACAAAGGGATCAATGCCCTGCGCGGCGTTCTGCTGACCTTCAATTGTGTCGACAATCTGCGTGAACATCTGCGCCAGGATGTGCGCATACACGGCATCGTCACCAAAGGCGGCGCCGTGGTGAACGTTGTGCCGGAACTGGCCCAGGCAGAGTTTGCCTGTCGAGCCCTCGATACGGCCACCATGGAAAACACCTACAACAAGATCGTAAATTGCGCCAAGGCAGCCGAGCTCGGTACAGGTGCGACGCTTGAATTCAAGGAGCCCCGGGTCGCCCTCAAAGCGACCGTCGCCGTTCCGGCCCTGCTCGGCACGGTTCGGGACAACCTGAAGACCCTCGGGATCACCGATAATCAGTTCAAGGATTTCGAGGAATTGGCTTCGTCCGACTTGGGCATGGTCAGCTATTCTTATCCGACGGTGAATCTCTGGTTTAAGGTCGCCGCGGAAGGTACTGCGCTGCATACCGATGCACTGCGTGAGGCGGCAATCTCCGACGATGGTTGGAAGTCCGCCGTGATCGCCGGCAAGGCCGTCGCGCTGTCGGCCTACGATATGCTGACGAACCCGGCTAAACTGAAGGCTGTCCAGGAGGGCTTCAAGGAGGCGAAGGCGAAAGAAGGAAAGTAACAAGCCAGAATCGCGTCATGGGGGAATCAAGATTTCCCTTCTCCCGCGCAGGCTTGCTCCCGAGGAGATGAGGCCTTGTCTTGCCGCCAGCCGGTCTATTCTGATGGACCTCAACCGCAGGACATGGGCCTACCTCCTCCAACAGCGATCTGGAAGCACAGAGACCTTTGCGTAATCCCCTTATTCGTCATTCCGGTGAAAACCGGAATGTCTAGGAAACGCTTGATAATACTGGATACCGGCCTTCGCCGGTATGACATAATGGCTGGTTTTATGTAGTTGTGCAAAGGTCTCGAACAGCGTACCGAAACCCCGAAGATCCTGGACGGGTTTCTGAAAGGCTTGGGGTATCTGGGGGACGGATCATGAGCCGGATCCACGCCGATCAAATCGTACTTGACACCCAACAATGCTGTGAGTAAAATCGCTCAGCGTATTGAGTAAATTGTATATCATATGTTGTCTGCACCGTTCATTGAGGAGATTCATAAGGATGTATCACCGCCCCATGTATGATACGTTGGTCAAAAGGATGCAGGAACCACGTCGATTCATCCAGGTCCTCGTCGGACCGAGGCAAACAGGGAAGACAACGCTCGTGCACCAAGTTGCGGATAATACCCCCATCCCGGTCCACTATGCCTCCGCAGACGAGCCCACCCTCCAGAGCCGGACATGGATCGAGCAACAATGGGAAACAGGAAGACTCCTGGATGCCGAGACGAAGGGCAAGGGCGGGGCGCTCTTGATTCTGGATGAAGTCCAGAAGGTGACCGGTTGGTCCGAGGTGGTTAAAAGGCTCTGGGATACCGACACCCGAAACAAACTCTTCCTCAAGGTCCTTCTCCTGGGGTCGGCACCCCTTCTGATTCAGCGGGGATTAACGGAAAGTCTCGCCGGCCGGTTTGAGATCCTTCCCGTGACCCACTGGTCCTATGCCGAAATGCGGAAGGCCTTCGGATGGGATCTTGACCGCTATATCTATTTCGGCGGCTATCCCGGTGCGGCCAACCTGACTGCCGACTGGCAGCGCTGGTCGCGCTACATCATCGATTCGCTCATCGAGACGACCCTTTCCCGCGACATCCTGCTTTTGACACGGGTCGACAAACCCGCGCTGCTCAGGCGTCTTTTCCAACTCGGATGCACCTTCTCAGGACAGATCCTTTCCTACCAGAAGATGATCGGGCAACTTCAGGACGCGGGCAATACGACGACTCTGGCCCATTACCTGGAACTGCTGACCGGCGCGGGCATGCTGACAGGCCTGCAAAAGTTCGCCGCACATCAGGTCCGCGAGCGGTCGTCGAGCCCCAAGCTTCAGGTATTGAACACGGCGCTCATCAGCGCGCAGTCGCGGCTGACCTTCGATGAGGCCCGAAAGGACAGGGAGTTCTGGGGCAGGCTGGTGGAATCGGCGGTCGGCGCTCATTTGATCAACAGCGCCGCAGGAACGGGCGTCGAACTGTTCTACTGGCGCGAGCGTGGCCGGGAGGTCGATTTCATTCTACGTTCCGGCAAGACCGTGGTCGCCATCGAGGTCAAGAGCGGCTCACACAAGGAGGGGCTTCCGGGGATGGACGCTTTTGACAAGATCTTCAAGCCAAAGCGAAAACTATTGGTCGGCGGCGACGGCATTCCTTTGGAGAAGTGCATGCTCACCCCGGCTGCAGATTGGGTTTCAGGATGAAATGGTCTTGAGCGCGGGGGGAGTTGATTTGGCCGAACCGAAACCGCCCATCGTAGAAATCAGGAATATCTTCAAATCCTATCACCGGGAAAGCCTCGACGTCCCGGTCCTGCAGGACATCACCTTCGACATCGCCGACGGGGAATTCCTGGCGCTGATGGGGCCGTCCGGCTCCGGAAAGACGACCCTCCTGAACCTCCTGGCCGGGATCGACAAGGCAGACAGCGGGACGATCCAGGTGGGTGGCGTGGAGATCACCGCCCTTTCGGAGACCGAGCTCGCCCATTGGCGCGCCAATAACGTCGGCTTCATCTTCCAGTTCTACAACCTGATCCCCGTCCTCAAGGCGGTCGAAAACGTCGAGCTGCCGCTCCACCTGACCGCGCTCTCCGGGCGGGAACGGCGCGAGCACGCGGAAATGGCCCTGCGCATGGTGAGCCTGGAGCACCGGATGGATCACTATCCCAAAGAGATGTCCGGAGGCGAGCAGCAGCGGGTCGCCATCGCCCGCGCCATCGTCACCGATCCCACCCTCCTGGTCGCCGACGAACCGACCGGGGATCTGGACCGCGCATCGGCCGAAGAGATCCTGACGATGATGGAGCGCCTGAACGCAGAGATGGGCAAGACCATCGTCATGGTCACCCATGACCCCCGGGCGGCCCAGCGGGCCAAGGTTGTGAGGCTTCTGGACAAAGGATACCTGAACGATGCTCCAGCTCAAAATCCTTTTTAGGAACGCCTTCCACAACAAGCTTCGCAGCGGGCTGACGATCCTGGGCATCACCGTGGCCGTTCTGGCGTTTGGCGTGCTGCGGACGGTGATCGGCGCATGGTACGCCGGCGTCGATGCCGCATCGGCGTCCCGCCTCGTCACGCGAAACGCGATCTCCATCATTTTCCCCCTCCCGATTGCCTACAACGAAAAGATCCGGCAGATCGAAGGAGTGAAGCTCGTCTCATACGGCAACTGGTTCGGCGGCATCTACATCGACGAAAAGAATTTCTTTCCGAACTTCTGCGTGGAACCGAGGACCTATATGACCATCTACCCGGAATTCGTTCTCAGCCCCCCGGAGAAGAAGGCCTTCTTTGCCGACCGGAAGGGCTTTGTCGCCGGAAGGAAGCTGGCGGCGAGATACGGCTGGAAGATCGGCGATCAGGTGACCCTGAAGGGGACCATCTTCCCGGGAAATTGGGATTTCGTCCTGCGGGGCGTCTATCGGGGCCGGGATAAGACCATCGATGAGACGCAGTTTCTTTTCCACTGGGATTACCTCAATGAAACCATGAAAAAGTTCTTCCCCGGAAGGGCGGACCAGGTAGGTTTCTACATGATCGCCGTCAAACGACCTGATCTGGCGGCGGATGTCGCCCTAAGCGTGGACCGGTACTTCAAGAACTCTCTCGCCGAGACGCTCACGGAGACGGAGAAGGCCTTTAATCAAGGATTCATCGCCATGAGCGGGGCCATCGTTACCGCAATCCAGATGGTCTCCTTCGTCGTGATCCTCATCATCATGGCGGTCGTCGCCAACACCATGGCCATGACCACCCGGGAGCGCATCGGCGATTACGCGATCATGAAAACCCTGGGTTTCGGCGGCGGATCAATCGCGGCCATGATCTTCGGCGAATCCCTCGTGATCGCCCTGACCGGCTGCTTCACCGGGATGATTCTGACGTTTCCGGCGGCCAAGGCCTTCGGCCAAACCCTTTCGACCTACTTCCCCATCTTTATCGTCTCGGCTCAGACGCTCTGGCTCGACCTCCTGGCCGCCCTCCTGATCGCCTTTTTCGCGGCGATCATCCCGGCCCGCCGTGCGATCCGCGTCGGCATCGCCGAGGGATTACGGAGGATCGGCTGATGGCCATTCCGCTCTCCTACAGCATGCGGAATCTCTGGAAGCGCAGGCTGACGACGATTCTTACGGTTTCCGGGATGGCGCTGGTCGTGTTCGTCTTCGCCGCCGTCCTGATGATGGCCGCGGGGCTCCAGAAGACGCTCGTGGAGACGGGGTCGGACGACAACGTGGTCATCGTCCGCAAGGGATCGGCATCGGAGGTGATGAGCGGCATCGATCGCCGACAGGCCTCGATCGCGGAGATGCTGCCCCAGGTGGCGATCGGCGGGGAGGGCCGCAGACTCGTGGCCAAGGAGGTGGTGGTTCTGATCGCCCTCCCCAAGCGGGGCGCAGGGAAGACATCCAGCCATTCCAACGTCGTGGTCCGCGGTGTCCAGGAGGCATCGATCCCGCTGCGGCCGCAGGTGAAGCTCGTCGCGGGGCGACTGTTCCGGATGGGATCGTCGGAGATCATCGTCGGTAACAGCATCGCCAAGGGGTTCCTGGGGGTCGGGCTCCAGGGAACCCTGAACTGGGGGCAGCGGAGATGGACCGTGGTGGGCATCTTCGATGCGGGAAATACCGGCTTCAGCTCCGAAATCTGGGGGGACGTGGACCAGGTCATGCAGGCCTTCCGCCGGCCTGTTTACTCGTCGCTCATTTTCAGATTGAATAACCCGGCCGCCTTCCCGGCGGCCAAAACGGCGATCGAAACGGACCCGCGGCTCACGCTCGAGGCCAAGCGGGAGACACGATACTATCTCGACCAGTCGGAGATGATGGCGAAGTTCCTGCGGATCCTGGGTCTGTCGCTGACGATCATCTTTTCCATCGGCGCGATCATCGGCGCCATGATCACCATGTATTCGGCCGTGGCCAACCGGATCGGGGAGATCGGAACGATGCGCGCGCTGGGTTTTCGCCGGCGGAGCATCCTGGCCGCATTTCTCGCGGAGTCGCTCCTTCTGGGTCTCATCGGCGGCGGCACGGGGCTGTTCTTTGCCTCTTTCATGCAGTTCATCACCGTTTCCACCGTGAACTTTCAGACCTTTTCGGAATTGGCATTCAAATTCACCCTCACCGGGCGCATCGTCCTGCAGGCCATGGCCTTTGCACTCGTCATGGGCTTCATCGGCGGCATGTTGCCCGCGCTCCGCGCCTCCCGGATGAGGATTGTTGACGCCCTGCGGGCGGGATAGTGGATGCCAGTCGCCCCCCTTGCTCCCGCTTGCAGTTGCGGCTGTCTCGGGATATAGTCCTCCTGCCACCGATCGAGCAGATGCTTTGAGCGGTATCCCAAGGCGAAGATGACTTGGGCGCCACCTGTCCCGGATCCGCTTGACGCGGTGGAGTTAGGCTTACGGGCCCGGTTATCTGCGGGGAACAAACTCGCCGTCCTCAACGTCATCGGCCGGGAGCCGGAGACACGCGACAGTCGGCAGGAGAAAAGGTGGGGGAGAGATTCATGATCGGCATCGTGGACTACCGGGCGGGAAATCTGACCAGCGTCGCCCGGGCGCTGGAAAAACTGCATGAACCGTGCATCATTACCCATGATTCCAAATTATTGGATGCCGCGAGCCATATCATCTTCCCCGGCGTCGGCGCCGCCGGACAGGCGATGGCGAACATCCGGGAGAACGGCCTGGACGGCCATCTGACAAGATGGGTGCGGGAGGGCAAGCCGATCCTCGGGATCTGTCTCGGCACCCAGGTGATTTTCGACCGGAGCGAAGAGGACGACATCCCCTGCCTCGGCATCGTCCCGGGAGAGGTCAAGCGATTCCCGGCGGATCTCCGGGAGGGGGGGCAAAGGCTCAAGATTCCGCACATGGGATGGAATCGCGTGACCTTCCGGGAGGGCCATCCGGTCTTCACAGGAATTCCCGGGGAGGCCGAGTTCTATTTTGTCCACTCCTACTACCCGGCTCCGGCGGATGCGGCCTGGGCCGCAGGCTGGACGGATTACGGCATCCGCTTCTGTTCCGCCGTGGCCCGGGGAAACCTCGTTGCGGTCCAGTTCCACCCGGAGAAGAGCGGCCGGCCGGGGCTCACCCTGCTGGCCAATTTCTGCGGCTGGAGAGGAAACCATGCTCAGTAAACGGATCATCCCCTGTCTCGATGTCCGCGACGGCCGCCTGACCAAGGGGATCAAATTTAAAGAAAACGTGGATATCGGCGACCCGGTGGAGGCCGCGCGGGAATATTACGAACAGGGGGCCGACGAAATCGTCTTCTACGACATCACGGCCTCCGCCGAGGGCCGCACGATCATGCTCGATGTCGTAAAAAGGGTTGCCGAAACGATCTTCATTCCTTTTTCCGTAGGGGGCGGCATCGGGACGGTGGAGGAGATGCGGCGGGTGATCCTCGCCGGGGCGGAAAAGATCAGCGTCAATTCAGAGGCGGTGAAAAATCACGGCATCATCGCGGAGGGGGCGAGGGCCTTTGGCAGCCAGTGCATCGTCCTCGGCATGGACGTGAAAAAAGTGCCTGCAAGCAATGAGATTCCTTCCGGATATGAGATGGTCATCCACGGCGGACGGACCGTAACCGGCCTCGACGCCCTCCGGTGGGCAAAGGAGGCGGAACGTCTCGGCGCGGGGGAGATCTGCCTCAACTCCATCGACGCCGACGGGACTTTAGACGGCTACGAACTCGACCTAACCGCGCTGATCTCAAGTCATGTAGGCATCCCGGTGATCGCCTCCGGCGGTGCGGGAAAGCCGGAGCATCTCCTCGATGTCCTCACCCGGGGAAAGGCCGACGCCGCCCTGATTGCCTCGATGGTCCACTACCGGACACACACCATCCCGGAGATCAAGAACTTTCTCCATGACCACGGCGTGAAGACAAGGCTGCAGTGGTAGGAGAAGTGCCGTTGCCAACGCCTTCCGTATCTTCTTTCGTCTTTGACTTATCCTTATCCAGCAGCCATCGAATTTGGGATTGTTTCAAAATCTCCCGGCACAGGGTATCGGCCTTCCTCGCCCGTTCGGGTTCCTTCTTTGCGTAATAACCCAGGATCTTTGCCCCTATTTCCTGGAGCGAAAAGGGTTTGATGATGTAGCCCTCAACACCCAGCGTCATGCAGGACAGGACATCCTCACGGCCGGACAGCGACGTTGCCATCACGATGGTTGTCTTCTTGTCTTCGATGTTTGTCCGAATCGCTTTCAATATCTGGTACCCGGTCATTTCCGGCAGATATATGTCAAGTATAATGATATCGGGATGCCATTCTTCATAGACGAGAAGCGCTTCTTTCCCCGAAGCAACCAATTTTTTGTCGAATATTTGATTGAATAGTCCCTTGTCATATAGCAACTGGGTGGTATGGTCATCCTCAACAACCAGTATCTTGATCTTATCCGTACCACTCGGTGAGCACTGTGGCTCAAGCAGACAATTCACTTCGTCTTTTGACAACATGCGGGTTCC
>JAPLJW010000147.1 GCA_026388365.1 Deltaproteobacteria bacterium
CAGGGGGACCACTACCGCATCGAAGTGAAGAACCGTCTCAACCGGAGGGTCGGGCTGGTCATCGCGGTGGATGGCCGCAACATCATCAGCGGCACGAAATCCTGGCTGAAGAACAACGAACGCATGTACATCCTTGAACCCTACGGTTCGGGAGAATTCGCGGGTTGGCGCACGGCCCAGGATCGCATCAACCGCTTCTACTTCACCGACGTGCCCGACTCTTACGCCGCGGCGTTCGGCGACGAGAGCACCATGGGGGTAATCGCCGTGGCGCTCTATCCTGAGATACATCGCACCGAGCCGCCGATACCGCTTTCCCGGGCAGTCCCCTCCTATCCACGCGGCTGTGAAGGCAAAACGGCAGGTTCGGCCGACAAAGCGGAAGCGGCTCCTGCCGCCCGGGAAGACTCCGGCAAGATGATGAAGGAAAAGGACGCCCGGTCGCAACAGGCGCTGGAGAGCGCCGGCACCGGCTATGGCAGGGGCGAGTATTCCCCCTCGCAGATCGTGGCCTTTGAGCCGGAGACACGGGCGCTGGAGACCATCTACCTCAAGTACGAGTGGCGCTCGACCCTCTGCAAACTGGGGGTCGTTGAATGCGCCAAACCGCCCCGCCGTCCGGCCAACCGCTTCTGGGACAATGGCGGTTACGCCCCTCCGCCCCCGCTGAGCATGCGTTCTGACAGGCCATGAGATGGGTACGACGGATTTTCCGTCATTGCGCGGAGCAGAGCAACGTGTTAGTATAACAACGCATTATTCGGGGACATGTACCGGAAGCCGCGCAGCGGATCGGTACGTGTCCCCGGAACAAATGACGTGAGGGAATGCCTTGCCGGATAACCCTGATCCAGTGGATGCGCAGAACCGGACCATCGGGGACGATGACGCCGGTTTTGTCGCCCGCTGCCGGCAGGGCGAGACCGAGGCATTCTCGGTCCTGGTCCGGAGGCACCAGAAGAAGATGCTCAACGTCGCCTTCCGAATGATCGGCAACTACGACGAGGCCTGCGACGTGGTGCAGGAGGCCTTCCTCTCCGCCTACCGGGCCATCGGTAAATTCCGGGGCGATGCCCGGTTCTCCACCTGGCTCTGCGGCATCGTTCTGAACCATTCGAGAAGTCATCTGGCACAGAAAGCCGCCCGCCTGCGCCACGAGGCAGGGTCGCTCGACGATCCCGTGAAATCGAAAGACGGAAGTTTTGTTAATGAGCCCCGCTCCCCGGAGGCGTCGGTCCTCGAGAGGCTTGAAAAACGGGAGTTGGAGGCGAAGGTCCAGGAATGCATCGGCGTCCTCGAAGGCGAACAGAGGGAAGTCCTGGTCCTCCGGGACATCCAGGGCTTTTCCTACGAAGAGATCGGCGTCATGCTGAAACTGCCCGAAGGGACCGTCAAATCGCGGCTTTTCCGGGCCAGGACCGCGCTGAAAGACGGCCTGCTCCGAGTACTTGGTGATCTGAGATGACCTGCAACGAGATCGAAAATCGGCTTCCGGCCTATCTGGAGGATCTCCTCTCCCCGGAAGAGAGACAAAGCATCGCGGAGCACGTCGCCTCCTGTCCCCGCTGCAGCCGGGCCTTTGCGGATCTGAAGGAGACGGAACGGCTCCTGCGCGGCCTCGACGAGGTGGAACCGCCGCCTTTCTTCGAGCAGAGAATCATGGCCCGGGTCAGGAAGGAGGCCGGACGGAAACAGGGGATTTTTCGAAGGCTCTTCTATCCGCTGCACATCAAGATCCCCATTCAAGCCCTGGCGACGCTCCTCGTCGCCGTTCTGGCCTTCTATGTTTACCAGACAGGCGATCCGGAAATGAAACAGATGGCACCGCTTCCCATACCCCTGACCGAACTGGGAAAGGGCCAGGTCACGGCTGAACCCCCCGAGGCCCTAGTATCCCCTTCTGACGTCGCACCGGTTAAGCGGGCGCCCGCCGGGGATCTTCCTGAAAAGGACCAACAGCGGTTTGCCGCCCCCCCGTCCGAAAACGGCGGGAAAGCGGAAAGGGCAGCCAATTCACGGGCGCCAATGCGGGAAGAGCAACCATCGACCATGAAGTCCGCGGCCCCGGCCATGGCGGTGAGAGAAAAGGAGGTCCCGCCGGTCGGCGTGGAGGCGTTAAGCAAGGCGCAGGACCGGGCCGGAAAGCAGGATGCCGACCAGGCGCTTGGAACCTTTGCCACGGAACAGAAACGAAAAGAGAGAATGGCCGATACTGCCGCGGCAGCCGGGGAAAGCCGAAAAACGATGACCGCGCCTTCCCTGTCACGAACGGCGGCCGGGGCAGCCATCAAGCGATCCGTCATGGACCTGACAATTCAGGTCGGAGATACGGCCGTCGCCGTCCGGGAGATCGAAGCGCGCCTCGGCCAAGTCAATGCCCGGATTATCGAAAGACAGCCCCTCAAGGGAAATGAATTTCTGAAGGTTGAAGTCCCGGCGCAGAACGTCGCCGCGTTCCTGGATCTGCTCAAAACGATCGGAGAAGTGAATCTGGAAATGAAGCCCCTTGCCGTTCCGGATGGGAATATGACCGTCAGTATAATAATTGTCAGTCATCCATGAACAAGGTGATTCTGAAGATGAACGCAGTTTGAAATCATATTCGAGGGCCGTTTCGGAGGACGGCTTCCTCCTCCCTTTCGCGGGCTTCGGGGACAAGATGATCGCCGGGGTTGATATTTTCCGGGAACATGATTATGATGCCGCCATGCGAAAAAGATCTGCACCCGAGTTTGTCTGCGCACTGATTCTCGCGGCGGCATTTCTGTTTTTCCCGGTCACGGCGCGGGCGGCCGGCGAAACCTTTCCGAAACCGGCCGGTGCGGTCAACGACTTCGCCGGGGTGATCCCCCCTCAGTACGCCGGTCCGATGGAGAATCTGGCGCGGGAGGTTCTGGACAAAACGGGGACCTCTGTTGTCGTGGCCACCGTGGAGACAATCGGCGACAGCGATCCGAATGATTACGCGAACCGCCTCTACCAGGCCTGGGGGATCGGGAAGAAGGGCGAGGACAAAGGGGTGCTGATCTTCCTCGCCGTCAAGGAGCGGCGGGTCCGGATCGAAACGGGCTACGGCGTGGAGGGGATCCTTCCCGATGGCCTGGCCGGCGAGATCCTCGACCGGTACGCGATCCCCCGCTTTCGGGACGGCGACTTCGGAAAGGGGCTCGCCGATACGATGGCCGCGGTTTCCGCCGTCGTGGCCAAGGCAGCCGGGGTGAGCCTCACCGGCGCGCAACCATCGCCGCAGAGGCCAGTCAGAATCGAAAGGGGGCTCGGAATCGGCCAGATTCTCCTCCTAATTCTGGCGGTCGGTTTCCTGCTCGGAACCCGCCAGGGCCGGGCGATGCTCCCCTGGCTTCTCCTTCTCATGATGAGCGGCGGGGGCGGCCGGCGAGGCGGGGACGGCTTCGACGGATTCGGCGGAGGCGGATTCGGCGGATTCGGCGGGGGTTCGAGCGGCGGGGGCGGCGCGGGCCGCGGATTTTAAGAGCATGTTGAATAAGGGGTAAGCGGATGGCGAAAATACCCAAAAACCCGGAAGAGATCTTTGCAGAGATCACAGGCGATTACCGGAACATCTTCGGGGAGGACCTGATTTCCATCATTCTGTACGGAAGCGGCGCCGGGGAGGATTACGTCCCCGGAAAGTCGGACCTCAATTTCCTGATCATCCTCACCGAGCGGGGCATCGCGGGGCTCGACAGGATCCTGGAGACGGTCAGCAGGTGGCGCAAACGCAACGTCGCGATTCCCCTCTTCATGACCCGCGACGATCTCGCCGGATCGCAGGACGCCTACCCCATCGAATTTCTGAACATGAGGCGGAGCTACCTTATCGCCACCGGCGAGGACGTCCTCGCACCGCTCGCCTTTGATCCCCGCCATATCCGGCTCCAGCTCGAACGGGAACTCCGGAGCAAGCTCCTCCACCTCCGGAGCGGCTACCTCGCGACAGGAGGAAACCCCAGAAAGGTTCGCGAGCTGATCGGCGCGTCGCTCACCGCGTTCGTGTCGCTCTTCGGCGCCCTTCTCAGCCTGAAAAACCTGGAAATCCCCAAAAGGAAACGCGATGTCATCGCGACCGCGGGCGCGGCCTTCAGCTTCGACGCAGCCGTCTTCCTGAAATGCGAGGAGATCCGGGGAAAAACGGATCGTTTTTCGGCGGCCGAGGTATTGGCGGTCTTCCGGAACTATCTGAAGGAGGTCAACCGCCTCTGCGAGATCATCGACCATATGGACGTTTAAATTGGGAAATCGAGGGCGGAACCCCTGTCGATTTCGGGAAAACCGGGGCTCAGCCCCAATTCATTCAGGAGGTACAGCATGACCAGCGGAAAGAGAAATCTCCTCATCGCCATTATCGTGATCGTCGTTCTGGCGGGGATGACCTACTCCTTCTTTAAGGGGAACTACAACCGGTTCGTCGCACTGGACGAAGGGGTCAAATCGGCATGGGCGCAGGTTGAGAATCAGCTCCAGCGGCGCTACGATCTGATCCCGAACCTCGTGGAAACGGTCAAGGGCTTCGCCAAGCAGGAAAAGGACGTCCTGGTGGAAGTGACCAACGCCCGGGCGCGCGTGGGCGGGGCGGCGACGATTCCGGACAAGATCAACGCCAACAACCAACTGACCGGCGCCCTGAGCCGCCTACTCGTCGTCGTGGAGAAATACCCGGACCTCAAATCGAATCAGAACTTCCTCCGGCTCCAGGATGAACTGGCGGGGACGGAAAACCGGATCTCCGTGGAGAGGAAGCGTTACAATGACGCCGTCCAGGGCTACAATGTGGCGATCCGGAGCTTCCCGGCAAATTTGCTGGCCGGAATGTTCGGTTTCGGGAAGGCCGCCTTCTTCGAGGCCCCGGCGGTTGCCAAGGCGGCGCCGCAGGTCAAGTTCTGAGGCGTCCGCAGCAAGACTCAAGTATCAGGCTGTTGACGGTGCCTTCAAGGGCATGGGCTGCGTCTCGGGTGTTGAAATGCGGATATCGGGGGTTTCCCGAGCGGCGACGGTTTTTTAAGTTATGAAATGGCCGAAAACGGCCACAAAACAAGAAGGAGTATGATCGATGGCTAAGTATGTGTTTACCTTCGGCGGCGGTTCCGCAGAGGGCGCGGCAAGCGACAAGAACCTGCTGGGCGGCAAAGGCGCCAACCTGGCGGAAATGTGCTCCCTGAACATCCCCGTGCCGGCAGGATTCACCGTCAGCACCGAATGCTGTACCGCCTATTACGCCGGCGGCTGCAAGCTCCCGGACGAACTGGCCGACCAGGTCCCGGCCGCGCTGAAAAAGACCGAAACGATCATGGGCATGAAATACGGCGACGCCGTCAATCCGCTGCTCATCTCCTGCCGTTCCGGCGCCCGCTCCTCCATGCCCGGCATGATGGACACCGTTCTCAACGTCGGCCTGTCCGCCGTCACCATCCCC
>JAPLJW010000330.1 GCA_026388365.1 Deltaproteobacteria bacterium
CTTCGGGATTCCCAACTGGTTCGAACACGTGGCCGCGGAGCATCGGGCGGCGCGCGAGGCGGTCGTGCTGTTCGACCAGTCCTCGTTCAGCAAGTTCGAGGTGACGGGGGCCGGGGCGCTTGCCTTCCTGAATCATGTGGCGGCGGCCAGTCTGGACCGGCCCGTGGGATCGACCGTCTATACCCAGCTCTGCAACGAACGGGGGGGAATCGAAGCGGACATTACCATCTCCCGGGTGGAAGAAGAGCGGTTCTTTGTGATCACGGGTACGGCCTTCGCGGTGCACGATTTGATGTGGCTCAAACGGCACCTGCCGAAGGACGGCTCCGTCTCGCTGCGCGACGTCACCTCCTCTTTGGCAATGATCAATGTCTGCGGTCCCTCCTCCCGGGAACTCCTGCAGCGTCTCTCGGAGGACGACTTCGCCAATGACGCCTTTCCCTTCGGTCAATGCCGGCAGGTCGTCATCGGTTACGCCCCGGTTCTGGCACTCAGAGTGACCTACATCGGCGAATTGGGCTATGAACTCTACATGCCGCCGGAATACGCCGCCAATCTCTATGAGAGCCTCTGGGCGGCCGGGCAGGATCTTGGGATCCGAAACGCCGGATACCGGGCGATCGATTCACTCCGGCTGGAAAAGGGCTACTGCTACTGGGGCGCCGAGGTATCGCCGGATTACAGCCCCTACGATGCGGGGATCGGTTTTGCCGTGAGTCTCGACAAGGGTCCCTTCGTAGGGCGGGACGCCCTGCTGAGGATCAAAAAAGAGGGGCCGGCCTGGAAACTCTGCCTGTTTACCCTGGATACCGACCGTCCGATGCTCCTCTACGGAGGAGAGACCATCACCTGCCGGGGCAAGGTGGTCGGCGTGGTATCCAGCGGCGGTTTTGGGCACACCGTGAGAAAGACGATCGCGATGGGTTATCTGTCCGCCGAGGACTCGCAGGTTGCCGACGGCTATGCAGTCGAGGTCTACGGGGAATCCTTTCCGGCCACCCGTCTGGCGAAGGCCCCGTACGATCCGGAGCGCCGGAGAATTTTTCTGTAGGCCGAATAAACGATTAATGGTAATATCGAAAAGAAACAATTTGATGCCTGGATGAAAGCGGGCGGATGCCCGGGGATGCAAGGATGGAAAGGGGGATCATGCCATAGGTTAAACCAGATTATTTTAAAAGAAGGAGGTAACATATGACCGGCAAGAGGAGATTCATCGGTTTTGTGCTGATCGCGGCACTGACGGGTATGATGATGGTTGCGGCCCCCTGTTGGGCGCAACCGGAGCTGCGCGTTTACACCCACAATGAAACGGCCGAGATGGAGAAATGGGTGCCGGTGGCGGAAAAGGCAATCGGCATGAAGATCGTCTGGAGCCCCCGCCTCGCATCCAACGAACTCTGGACCCGCGTTCTGACGGAAAACCCCAACTTCAACGCCGACGTGATCTGGGGATTCCTGAACTCCGATGCCCAGGTGGGCGCCCAGAGAGGGTTCTTTGTGCCCTACGCATCGTCGGCGTGGGCCGACATCCCCGCAGAATTCAAGGATCCGGATCATCAATGGTACGGCTACAACTACTGGTTTTCCGCCATCGCCGTGAATCCGGATCTTCTGAAAAAGAAAAACCTGCCCAAACCCAAATCCTGGGTTGACCTGACCAATCCCGTCTATAAGGGAGAGATCGTGATGCCCGATCCCGCGACGAGCGGCACGGCCTTCATTTTTGTCTCCGCCATCATGCAGATCTTCGGCGAGGACAAGGGCTGGGAGATCCTGGAGAAGATCCACAAGAATGCCGGCCAGTACACCAAATCCGGCTCGGCTCCGGCCCAGTCGGTGGCCCAGGGTGAATATGCCATCGGGGTAAGCTGGGATCAGGCCGTCTACGGAAGGGTGGAGCAGAAATTTCCCATCGAAGGCCTCATCCCCGCGGAGGGTACCGCCTTTGATCTGGAGTCCGTGGCAATCCTGAAGGGGACCAAAAATCTCGCCGGCGCCAAGAAGCTGGTCGATTGGCTCGGCACCAAGGAGGGGCAGACGCAGATCGGTCTCCTCCGTTCGAAGGTGACCCGACCCGGAATCCCCGGAAAGGTGCTTGTCGATCCCAAGCTGATCAAGTATGACGCCCTCTGGGCCGGGGAGAACAAGAAGCGGATTATGACCGAGTGGGCCAAGCGTTTCTCGAAGTAATCTCATCAATATAATTTATGGGATTGCTTCGGTTTGCTCGCAATGACAAAAAGGCCTTTGGACTCCTCGCAATGACCGATGGCCCGTTTTTTAAAGTCTCAATTTTGGGAGCGGATGGATTAAGATTCCCAAGTTGGGTAAAGATTTCGACTTGTAAGCGCCGGCATGGAGCGGGATCCTGCCGCCCCATGCCGGCGACCGTGTCCAGCCGACATGGGAGCAGCGATGATGCCTTTCCCGGGTAGCGCCATCCTGAAACAGCAGATGGATGATTTCCGGCATATTTTGCGCCGGCCAAGTCTGCTTTTTGTCACCGCCGTCTCGGTTCTGCTGATTTTCCTCTTTATCGTCTTCCCGATCGGTTCCGTGCTGATCAAGAGTTTCACCGTCAGCTACCCGACGGTCACGATCACCTTTCCGGCGGTCAACCCAACCGGGGTGGAAACGGAGAAAAGGGCCACCGACTCCCTGCGCGTGATTTTCAAGGAGATCCAGGGAATCGAGCAGACCCGGTTCAAAAAGGAGAATGGAGCGGCCGTCCATACCGTCCGTTTTCGCAAGGACTGGGATGATCTCAAAGGCTTCAACGACGTCAAACGCGCGATCAAGCGCAACAAGGATACCCTGGAGCCACTGGTCTTGGGTGCGAAGCTCTCCCTGGGCAAGGAGGTGACGGCAAGCCTCGCCACCTACATGGATTTCTTCTCCGGCGGACGTTATTACCGGGCGCTGAAAAACAGCATTGTTGTGGCGATCGTCACGACGCTGCTGGTGATTCCACTCGCCTTCTGTTTTGCCTTCCTGGGGCTCAATGGACCGGCCCTGCTGAAGATTCCTCTGCGGTTGCTCGGCCTCATCCCGCTGGTGGCGCCGCCCTTCATCTTTTCGCTGGCTCTGATCATCATCGGCGGCCGTCACGGCATCCTGACCCGGATGCTGGAGTTGCCCTTCAACATCTACGGCTGGCGGGGGGTGATCATCGCCCAGGTGATCACCTTCCTGCCGCTGGGATACCTGATGATCGAAAACGTTCTGTGCTCTCTGGGCTCCAACCTGGAGGAGGCCGCCTGTGACATGCGCGCCACCGACTGGCAGATCCTCTGCAAGATCACCATTCCGCTTGCAGCCCCGGGGATTCTGAAGGCGTCCCTCCTGGTTTTCATCCTCTCCATCGCCGACTTCGGGAATCCGATGCTGATCGGCGGGGACGTTCCCTTCCTCTCCACGGGGGCCTATCTGCTGTGGGTCAGCGACAACAACCTGGAAATGGCGGCCGTCTTCTGCGTTTTTCTGGTGCTGCCGAGCCTGATCATCTTCGTGGTCAACGAGTATCTCCTCAAGGGGAAAGGCTACACCACCATCGGCGGCAAGCCCCAGCAAACGGAACGGAGGCCGATCGCCCCGAACATCCTCTATCCCATGCTGGGACTGGCGGCCATCGCCTCGGCGGTGATTCTGGTGAGCTTCGGCATCATTTTCTTCGGGGCCTTCACCAAGATCCTGATGGTGGACAACACCCTGACCCTGGAGCACTTCCGACGCCCCAACGGGTTCAGAACGCTGATCACGAGCCTCAAGTTTTCCCTTGGGGCAGCCCTGGTCGCCCCGGCGGTTGGCATTACCCTATCCTACATCCTGGTCCGCAAAAGGGTCCCGCTGAAGAAGGTTCTGGAGTCCCTGGCCCTGCTGGGGTTCGCCGTTCCCGGTACGGTCATGGGGATCGGGTATATTCTGGCCTTCAACCACCCGCCGCTGCAGCTCACCGGAACCTTCATCATCCTGATTATCAACGAGGCATTCCGCAACCTCTCGGTGAGCCTCGAGGCCGGGGTGAGCAAGCTTCACCAGATCGATGTGGCCATCGAGGAGGCGGCGGCGGACATGGGCGCCGGCGCCGTCCGGACCTTTTTCAAAATCGTTCTGCCCCTGATCAGCTCCGCCTATGTCGCCGGCTTCATCTACACCTTCATGGTGGGCATGATTGCCGTGAGCGCGGTGATCTTCCTGATCACGCCGGGGAACGACCTGGCAGCCCTCTACATCCTGAACGTGGCCGAACAGGGGTATCTGGGGATGGCCTGCGCAATTTCCACGATGCTCATCGCCGTCGTGCTGGCCTGCCTGGGCGGCCTGAAGTTTCTGGTCAAAATGACGAAAATCGAGATGTACTGAAAGGGTTCGATCCATGACGCAAAAAGAGAACACCCCCATATTGGAATTGCGGCACATCGTCAAACGCTTCGGCGCGATGACGGCGGTGGATGACGTCTCCCTGGATCTGGAACGGGGCAAGCTCTTCACCTTTCTGGGTCCCAGCGGCTGCGGCAAGACCACCCTCCTGCGGGTGGTGAGCGGATTCACCGTCCCTGACGGGGGGAAGGTTCTCCTCGACGGGGAGGACATCACCCGGGTCCAGCCCAACGGGCGCGACACGGCCATGGTTTTTCAGAACTACGCCCTTTTCCCCCACATGACAGTGGCCGCCAATATCGGATTCGGCCTCAAGATCATGAAAAAATCCAAAAAGGAGATCACGGGCGAAGTGGAGAGGCTCCTGGCACTGGTGCAGATGGAGGGGCTCGGGGGACGACACCCCCATGAGCTTTCCGGCGGCCAGCAGCAGCGTGTGGCCCTCGCGAGGGCCTTGAGCCTCTGCCCCAAGATTCTTCTGCTGGATGAACCTCTCTCCAATCTCGACGCCAACCTGCGCCTGCTGATGCGGGCGGAGATCCGCAAACTCCATCGGCGCCTGGGCCTGTCGATCATCTTTGTTACCCACGACCAGGAAGAGGCGATGTCCCTCTCCGATGAACTCGTCGTGATGGATCGCGGCAAGGTCAAGCAGGTCGGCTCGCCGACGCAGGTCTACGAGACCCCGGTCGATGATTTCGTGGCCCGGTTTATCGGGCACATCAATTTCATCCCCGGGGAACTCGTCGAAAAGTCGAACGGCCATCTCACCTTGCGAACCCGCCATGGCGACTGGTCCGTATCGCAGGTCCCGTTTCCCGTAGCCTGCGGCGACAAGCTCAAGGCCGTGGTCCGCCCCGAATCGATCGGCATTGCCGCCGCGTCCGATTGCGCCGGGACCGGCGAGGCCAACGTAATCCCGGGACGGGTGGAGGCGGCCATGTACATAGGCTCGATCATCCGCTACACGGTGATCTGTGGTGAAGACACGATGTACGTCGATGAGGCGGATCCCCAGTACCGAGGGATACTCAAGGAAGGGACGGAGGTAAAGCTGTTTATGAAGAAACGAATCCATATGCTTAAAATATAAACCCTTTTCAAGGAAAGAAAGGATCATTCATGAACTGGGCGGAATTCCTGACCGCGGAAGAGATCATCCTGGTGCGCAACGAAAAGGCGCGCCGGATCTTTGCCCGGGCGGGATGCCGGGTGGAGAGTGAAAGAGGAGTAGTCAAAATTCCGGGGAAGGTGGTCGAAGAATACCGAAAGGCGTTTCCGCCATCGTTTACCTTCCGCGGCCGCGACCCCCGGTACGATCGCACCATTCCGCAGGACGGGCCGATCATGATTACCGCAAGCTCCGCACCGGACATCATCGATCCGGAAACGGGCCGGCAGCGAAGGGCCACCTCCGGGGACATCGCCGGGATCGCCCATCTGGTCAATGAACTGCCGGGGTACGATGTCTTTTCCATCTCGACCCTTGCCGCCAATGCACCGGAGGGGCTCTCCAGCCTGACCCGGTTTTACGCCGCATTGCGGAATTGCGCAAAACCGGTGCGGAGCAATACCCCGAACATGAAGGAACTGGAAGATGTCCTGGCATTGGGGGCGATCATTGCGGGCGGTGAAGAGGCCTACCGGGAGAGGCCGCTCATCAACCATCACTACTGTCCTGTGGTCTCTCCACTCACCATGGATGTGGAGTCCACGGAGGCGGTCATCTATCTGACCGGGAAGGGGCTGCCGGTCTATGGGACGATCTGCCCCAATGCGGGGATGAGCTCGCCGCTCAGCCTGATTGCGACTCTGGCCCAGGGGAATGCCGAGTTCCTGGCCCTGGCCGTGTTGATGCAGATGGTCCGGATCGGCACCCCGCTGATCTATGCGGTGCTGGCCACGGTGGCCGACATGAGAACGGGAAATTACGCCCCCGGGGCGATCGAGACGGCGATACTCCAGATGGGACACAGCCAGATGGCCCGGTATTACAATGTGCCGTCCGGGGGCTATATCGGTTTGACGAACGCCCATGTCAACGATGCGCAATCCGGTTATGAAACGGGCATGGGCACGACGGCGGCGCTTCTGGGAGGGATCGACATGCTCAACATGGGCGGACTCCTGGGAAGCCTTATGGTATTTGACTTTGCCAAGGTGATGATCGATCACGAAATCGCGATGATGCTGAAGCACTTGCGAAATGGGATGCGGTACCGGCAGGATGATCTGTGCCTGGGGCTCATTGCTATGGTCGGACCGGGCGGAACCTTCATGGACCAGGAGCATACGCTGGAGAAGATGCGCACGGCCGCCTATCTGCCGAAGGTCGCGACGCGGGAGATGAGGGAACGCTGGGAAAAAGAGGGGCGGATGGAGATCGGATTCCGGGCCTTGACGGAGGCGAGACGAATCCTGGCCAAGGATAATCCCGCACTCTTCGATGCGGAGCTGGATCGGAAGATCCTCGCCCGTTTTCCAAGGATTGAAAAGATTACCGTTTCGGGAACTCCCGTCTGATATGCCAAGAAAGGGGAGATCTATTCTGATAAGGAGGTAGGTTTCATGGCCGTCCAGGAGATATTCAATGCGGTGCTGGCCTTCGAGCAGGACCGTACCGCCGATCTGGTCAGGGAGGAATTGCAGAAAAAGACGGATCTGCAACTCATTTTGAACGAGGGGCTCGTCCGGGCCATGGATGAGGTCGGCCGGCGTTTCAGCACCGGCGAGTTTTTTTTGCCGGAGATGCTTCTCGCTGCAAAGACCATGAAGGCGGGGCTGGAGGTACTGCGGCCCCATCTCTCTTCCAATATGGGAGAGCTCCTGGGAACCGTCGTCATCGCCACCGTAAAAGGCGATCTCCATGATATCGGCAAAAACCTGGTGGCCATGATGCTTGAGGGGGCTGGTTTCAAGGTGATCAATCTGGGCGTTGATGTGGATGGGGATGGTTTCGTCCGGGCGGCGGAGGAGCACAAGGCGGATTTGGTTTGCATGTCGGCCCTGCTGACCACCACCATGCCAGCCATGGCTGTGGCGGTCAAGGCCGTTCACGCGCATGATCCCCGGGTGCGGACCATGGTGGGCGGTGCGCCGGTCACAAAGGCTTTTGCCGATCAGATCGGCGCCGACGCTTACAGCGCTGATGCCCCCGATGCGGTGATCATGGCCCGGAAACTGATGGCCGGTTGAATGCAAAAATAACAGAATCTTGATGCACGTTGAATGTATCTCTTTCAAATGAAACGCAGGAGGGTGGATCAATGGACAAGATGGAGCTGTTTGCAGGGTTGATAGACGCCATGGTTTCCCTGGAAAAGGAAAAGGTCTTACATCTAACGCAAAAGGCGTTGGAGATGGATCTGGACCCACTGGATATTATCGATCATGGACTGCTGCCGGGATTGACGGAGATCGGCAGGCAGTTTGAGAACGAAGAGGTATTTCTTCCGGAGCTGATGCTCTCGGCCATGGTGTTCCAGAAAGCAATGGCCATCCTGCAACCCCGGATTCAGGCGCAGGGCGCGAAATCCCGGAAGAAGGGCACCGTGGTAATCGGCACCGTAAAAGGGGACATGCACTATATCGGGAAGAATATCGTCCGGCTGCTGCTGGAGATCAACGGTTTCGAGGTACATGATCTCGGCGTCGATGTGGATCCGCTCAAATTCGTCCAGAAGGCCAGGGAGGTCGAGGCCGATATCATTGCCCTTTCGGCGCTTCTGACCACCACCCTTGTGGGTCAGAGGGATGTGATCGAGGCCCTGGTAGGACTGGGGGTCCGTGACCGCTTCAAGGTCCTGGTCGGCGGGGGGGCCGTAACAAAAAAATGGTCCGAGGATATCAAGGCGGACGGTTATGCGGAAACGGCTTACGCCGCCGTGGAAATGGCCGCTTTTTTTGTACGGGGTTAACAAGACAGGAGAGGGAATATGATCGATCTGATTGAAGTATTTGACAGGGCGGATCAAGGTCCGCTGATCTCGGACACGGATTACTACATGGGGCGCTTCGTACCGAAACTGGCCGAAGTGATCGCGCGCTACCGGATCAAGTGGGATAAAAATACGATTGTCAATACCGACGATGATCTTGCCGATCGCGTTTTTCAGGCGGCAATCGATCTGCTCGCGGAGACCGGGGCGTATTGTTCCGACAGCAACCGGGTGATGGAATTCAGCCGGGATGAGGTCCTCCGGGCGGTGGAACAGGCGCCAAAATTTGCCCGGTTCGGCGGGGGGCGCGAGGCGAAAACGATGTACGGGCGGACGGTGGACGATCCGTCGCGTCCCTGGATTCACATCGGCGGCGGCATCTATACCACGGAGGAGCAGATCTACCTCGATACGGTGGAAGGAATGGCCGCCATCAGCATCGCCGACTCACTCAGCGTTCCTTCGATCCTTCACCTTCGGGGGAAGGACGCCCGCGTTCGATCGCCGCAGGAACTCCTGTCGGCCATCAAGACGGTCATCCTGGCCCGGGAGGGGATCAGGCGCTCCGGTCGCGCCGGCCTGCCCATCATCAATGGAATCTCGGCCGCCTCCAATGCGGTATCCATGATTGCCGCCGCGGCTCCGCAGTTCGGCCTGAGCATCACGGACGGATTCCTGGTTGATTTTCTATCCGAGATGATCGTCAATTATGAAGCCCTGCAGAAAGTGGCCTACTTCAGCAGCATCAGCGCCAACATCGGTTCCACCTCCACGCCGCTATTCGGCGGCTATGCCGGCGGGGCGGAGGGGGTGGCCGTTCTGGCCACCTGCTACCTCATCATGGGCAGCCTCATCTACCGGGGCAGTTACCATTACAATGCGCCGCTGCACCAGAGCCTCCATCTCTCTTCGACGAAACCCCTCCTCTGGGCGATCGGAATGTCCAACCAGGCCAATGCCCGCAACATGCGCTACCCTACGGTCAATCTTCCCTATCTGGGAGGGGGCGCCGGGAGCAAGATGGTTCACTATGAAATGGCTGCCTACATGCTCGCCGTGGTGCCGGCCGGGGGCAACATCTTTTCCGGACATCCGGCCAAGTCCGTGGAGCCCGATTCCCTGCTGCCCTGGGACCACCAGTTCCACGCCGAGATCGGTCTCGCCGCGGCAAAGTA
The DNA here is from genome assembly GCA_026388365.1 of Deltaproteobacteria bacterium. Next base: position 9,497 of record JAPLJW010000330.1, read on the forward strand.
CAACCGTAAGGACGCCGAGCCACTTGCGCAGGCGTTCTACAAGAAATATGAAGGGATGATCAAGAGTCCGCAGGCGGGGTTCCGGTATGCGCAAGTGTACGACCTGAAGAATAAAAAGATTTTCAACAGCGACTATCTCCGGATGCAGGACGAGGTGCGCGAGGAATTCCGCGAGATGGGGTTCGAGATCCAGCCGTCGTGAGATTCAATCCCAATCCGGCGACGCTCCATATCCCGGAGCAGGATCACCAAAAGTAACAATTTATTAGCATTCTTATCCAAAGGAGGTGCGACCGATGCCGACACAAGCATCACAGGCTGCCCTGAACGGGCTGTGGGACCTGACGATGATCAAGTGGTACGTAATCCCCCTGCTGGCCATCGTCATCTATATCTACGTGACGGAAATGAAGAAGGCCAGAGAGACAGAGAACTGGAACGCCATCTTCGCGGGCCTCACCGTTTTCGGCATGGATTTCTTCAATGAGACCTGGAACGGCTGGGTCTTCCATTTCACCAACCATTCGGCCTTCTGGACGACCCCCGGCGACACGGCCTTAAGAACCATGATCGGATGGAACATCGAGATCATGTTCATGTTCGCCATTTCCGGGATCATCTACTACCATACCCTGGAAGACAAGACGGAAGTCAGGATCCTGGGGGTTCCGAACCGGTGGTTCTGGGCGATTGGCTATTCGGTCTTCTGCGTTTTCGTGGAGTGCCTGCTGAACATCGGAGGCCACCTCGTCTGGGAATACCCCTTCTGGAAACTCTCGTTCGGCGGCGTCTGGCTGATCTTCCTCTTTGGATACTTCCATTTCTACGTGGCGGTCATCCTTGTCCTCGGCATGAAAACGGACCGTGGCAAGATTATGGCGATCGGCCTGATCTACAGCGTTCCCATCGTCATGAACATCATCGGCAAGGGGATCTTTCACTGGGCCTATTGAGCGGGATGGCCTGAAAGATGGAGCAGGCGCACTACAGTCATCATCTCTCCGGTTTGGCCGGTTTGCCCTGCGATGCGTCTGACAGAGGTTGATGAAATGGACAAGGATCTTTCCCGGAAGTACCGGTCATTTCTGAAGGACAGTATCCGCAAGGCGGTCGATTTTTCCCAAACGGACCAAAGCCGGGGGATTGCGCCACCGCCAATCGAGAAGCCTTTTCGACCAGATGCCAAACGAATGGACCTCCCCACATTCGGGGACATCGAGAAAATTGATCTTCTCTCCGCAATCGGCAGACGGGAGATGCTGCTGTCACCTTCATCTGGACGGCGATCCCGTACCGAATGGAGTGGCGCTATGGAATTGCCGCCTATAAGGTCATTGCGCTTGATGCCGGTCACGTTTGCCAGAACCTCTATCTGGCCTGCGAGACAATCGGCGCCGGAACCTGCGCGATCGCCGCCTACGACCAGAAGGGGATCGACCGGCTGCTCCGGATCGATGGCGAGGAGGAATTCACGATTTACCTTGCCTCGGTTGGGAAACAGCCATAGAGATAATTTAAATCCTATGATTGCAGTTGACACAGAGAAAACATGCTAAGACTTGAAAAAACATGCTAAGACTTGAAAAAACATGCTAAGACTTGAAATGAAGACTTGAAATGAAAATCAGTGATAAAGGGTCCCCAAGGTATATTTTCTGAGCACGATAAAAA
>JAPLJW010000043.1 GCA_026388365.1 Deltaproteobacteria bacterium
CGTAGCTCGCGCAGGCGACGATCCCCCGCTCGCCCCCCGTGATGAGCGGTTTCCCCTTCAGTTTCGGGCGGATCGCCTCCTCGCAGGAGGTGAAGAAGGCATCCCCGTCGATGTGGAGGATCGCCCGCGGCCAGTTGTGGAGGCTGAAAATGGTCTCATTCATGGCGCTGCCTGTTCCGAACAAAAAACCGCTTGCCTTTTCCCGGTTTCAGATATAATAGAACCATCGTTCTATTGTCAAGGGATTTTTCAAAGCTGGGGAACTCGGGGACAGATTTCAAATCTGTTCCCGAAAAAGGACAGATTCAGGAATGATGATTTACCAAGTTTCGGCAGAAATTCAAACCAGGTCCCAAGTCGTCATTGACAGGGCGGGGGGAAAGAGGTTAGTTTACCGCCGGCATGTGTAATTTCCCGCCCGGATCCGCTTGAGGAGGAGTAACTCTGAACGAAAGATTCGTCAAGATACTGGCCACGGGTTTCGGGAGCGGGCTTGCGCCCCTGGCGCCGGGGACGGCGGGAACGCTGGTCGGCATCCCCCTGTATTGGGTCTTTTCGGTCCTCCCGTGGCCGATCTGGCTGATCACGGTTCTGGCCTTCACCTGCCTCGCCTGGTATGTCTCGGACGAGGCGGAGAAGCTCTTCGGCCGGAAGGACGCACCGTGCATCGTGATCGACGAGATCGCCGGTCTCCAGTGGACTCTTTTTTTAGTTGATCCGACGGCGCCCCATGTGGCCCTGGGCTTTGTCCTGTTCCGGCTGTTCGACATCACGAAGCCCTTTCCGGCGCGGTTCTTTCAGGAGCGGCTCCCGGGCGGCTGCGGGGTGGTGGCGGACGATCTGGCGGCGGGCGTTTACGGCAATCTGGCGCTCCAGGTCCTGATCCGCTGGCTGGGGATATGAAATAGAGGTATTGCATGAAAATCGGTGTATTGACGATCGGAAACGAGTTGACGAGCGGCCGGATCCAGGATACCAATTCCGCCCTGATTTCCCGCGCGATGCAGGAGCAGGGATGGGTTGTTGCGGGAATGATGTCCGTGGGCGATGACGACGGCGCCATCCATGATGCGCTTGCGTATCTTCTGGCCCGCGTCGACGCGGTGATCGTGACCGGGGGGCTTGGCCCCACGGCCGACGACATCACGACGGCGGCCGTGGCCAAGGCCTTCGGCCTGGGGCTGTACAGCGATCCCGCCGTCCTTGCGCACATCCGCGCCCGTTTTGAAAAGCTCCGCCTGAAGTGGAGTCAAAACAACGCCAAACAGGCCCTTTTCCCGGAGGGGGCGGAGATTATCCCCAACCCGGCGGGGACGGCGGCCGGCTTCGCGCTGCGACGCGAGGGGCGGATCGTTGCGGTCATTCCGGGCGTCCCCGACGAGGCGAGGCGCATGCTTTTCGAGGGGGTGATCCCCCTTTTCCGGAAGGCGTTTCCGGAGGCCGCCCTGCACGTGGAAACGTTTACCTTCAAGCTCTTCGGGCTCCCCGAGTCGGCGGTGGACGAGGCGATGGCCGATGCGGATCTCGCCGGCCTCGGGGTCGGGATCGGTTTTTATCCGAACTTTCCGGAAAACCACCTCGTTCTGACGGCGCGGGAGAGCTCAGCGGACGTGGCCGGTGAGAAACTGCGCGAGGCGAGGGCGATGGTCGAAGCGAGGCTTGCAAAACACATCTTCGCCTGCGGCGAAGAGACGCTCGCGGGGAACGTCGCCCGGCGGATGACGGAGCGGGGGCTGACGCTTGCCGTGGCCGAGTCCTGTACGGGCGGCCTGATGACGGATCGCCTTACAGACATCCCCGGCAGCTCCGCCTTTCTCGAACGCGGCGTCGTGACCTACAGCAACGCGGCAAAGACCGCCCTGATCGGCGTTCCGGAGGCGGTGATCCGCGAGCACGGTTCGGTGAGCGCCGAGACCGCGCGCCTGATGGCGGAAGGGGTCCGGAAGTCGGCGGGAACCGATCTGGGGCTCGCTGTGACGGGGATCGCGGGTCCCTCCGGCGGGACGGAGGCGAAGCCGGTGGGTACGGTCTTCATCGCGCTGGCCGACGGCAAAACGAGCATCTGCCGTCCTTACGCCTTCCGCTGGGAGCGGCGGCGGAACAAGGTCATGGCCTCTCATGCAGCCCTCCTGATGCTCTGGCGATATCTCTCGGGGGAGTTGCGCGATGACGGATGAGCAGACCATCCGCGCCTTTCTGGCGCTCGATCCGCCGGAGGAGATCCTCCGGGAGATCGCGCGGGTCCAGAACCGGTTGCAGAAACTCATCCACGGGGATGTCCGCTGGGTCCGGCCGGAGTCGATCCATCTGACCCTGAAATTCTTCGGCGACATCTCCGAAAACGCGGTCGCGAACATCTCGGCGGCAGCAGGGAAGGCCGCGGCGGCGGTCGGGCCGTTCGATCTGGCGATCGGCGGTGCGGGGGTTTTCCCCGACATGAACCGGCCCCGAATCATTTGGCTGGGGATGAACGGGGATGTGGTACGGCTGCTGACTTTCCAGCAGGAGTTGGAGCGGGCGCTCCAGGAGATCGGCTTTCCCCGGGAAGAGCGGCCCTTCCGGCCGCATCTCACCCTGGGGCGGATCAAATCTCCGAAAGGGCTGATCGGTCTCGAGGAGGCGCTGGGAAAGGGAGAAACGCATACGGCGGGACGGTTTGTCGCCTCCGGCCTCAGCCTGTTCAAAAGCGATCTGACGCCCCGGGGGGCGATTTATACACGGCTCGCAGGGTATCCCTTTGCGGGACAGGGGGGGGCGTAAGGCCGAAACGTGATGGCAAAATCCAAACAACAGCACGAACCAGGGACGGGGACGAAGGAGGTGTCTATGGGAACGGATACGGAAAGGGCAAAGGCGGTCGATCTGGCGATCATGCAGATCGAGAGGCAGTTCGGGAAAGGTGCGATCATGAGGCTGGGCGGCGGGGAGGTGATCTCCGACATCCCCGCGATCTCCACGGGGTCGATCAGCCTCGATATTGCGCTCGGGACCGGCGGGGTCCCGCGGGGGAGAATCATCGAGATATTCGGCCCCGAATCGGGCGGGAAGACGACACTGGCCCTTCATATCGTGGCTGAGGCGCAGAAACTCGGGGGGCTCGCAGCCTTCATCGACGCCGAGCATGCCCTCGACGTCACCTACGCGCGGAAGATCGGCGTCAACACGGATGACCTCCTCATCTCCCAGCCCGACACGGGGGAGCAGGCGCTCGAAATCTCCGAGACCCTGGTCCGGAGCGGGGCGCTGGACGTTCTCGTCGTTGATTCCGTGGCCGCCCTCGTCCCCAAGGCCGAGATCGAGGGGGAGATGGGGGATGCGCAGATGGGGCTCCAGGCGCGCCTGATGTCGCAGGCCCTCCGGAAGCTGACGGGGAGCATCAGCAAGTCGAAGACGACCGTGATCTTCATCAACCAGCTCCGGATGAAGATCGGCGTTTTCTTCGGCAATCCCGAGACGACGACCGGAGGCAACGCGCTCAAGTTCTACGCGACGATGCGTCTCGACATCCGGAAGGTGAGCGCGATCAAGCTGGGGCAGGACGTGATCGGCTTCAGGACCAAGGTCAAGGTCGTCAAGAACAAGGTCGCGCCGCCGTTTCGGGAGACGGAATTCGACATCATCTTCGGCGAGGGGATCTCGAAGGAGGGCGATGTCATCGACCTGGCTGCGGACAAAGGCATCATTGAGAAGAGCGGCGCCTGGTACTCCTACAAGGGGGAGCGTCTCGGCCAGGGACGGGACAACACCCGGACCTTCCTGAAGGAAAACGGAGAGATCCTGGCGCAGGTCGAGGCGGAGGTCCGCGAGAAGTTAGGTCTGAAGCCGAAGGCCTCTGCCGTTGTGAAGGAAGAACCGAAATAGGATATGAACGAGGACCGCGAGCTCGGCCGGGCCGAAGGAAAGGCCTTCCGCCTCCTGACCCTCCGGGCGCACAGCGAAAAG
>JAPLJW010000094.1 GCA_026388365.1 Deltaproteobacteria bacterium
CCACCGCATCCAGGAGATCCGGCGGGAGGCGCTTTCCCACCCGCTTGTCCGGAAGATCCTGGATGTCTTTCCCGGTGCGGAGGTGCGGGACGTGAAGGTGATCGAGGCGACCGCGCCGGCGGCCGCCGTGACGCGCCAGCCTGTTCCGCAACCGGAAGAGGAGGATGTGTCTATTGACCCGTCCCCGCCGGAAGATTGAAAACAAGGAGGTAGCATCGGTGCAGAATTTCGGAAACATCATGAAACAGGCGAAGCAGATGCAGGAGAAGATGGTGAAGCTTCAGGAAGAGCTGGCGGCGAAGACCGTCGAGGCGACCGCGGGCGGCGGGATGGTTTCGGTCGCCGTCAACGGCAAGTTCGAGATCCTCTCTCTGAAGATCGAAAAAGAGGTCGTCAATCCGGACGACGTCGAGATGCTCCAGGATCTGATCATGGCGGCGGTAAACGAGGGGATCCGCAAGGCCCAGGAGATGGCCGCCTCCGAGATGGGGAAGATCACCGGGGGGATGCAGATCCCCGGCCTGATGTAGGGGGCGCCATGTCCGGTTACGCCCTGCCCATTCAGCGCCTGATCAAGGAGTTCTGCAAGTTTCCCGGCATCGGGGAGAAGACGGCGGCGCGTCTGGCGAACCACATCCTTCATGTCTCCGCGGAGGATGCGCGGCGGCTTGCCGAAACCATCCTCGACGTGAAGGATAAGATCCGCCTCTGTTCCGTCTGTTTCAACCTTGCCGAGGGCGAGTTCTGCAACGTTTGCGCGGACCCGGCGCGGAACCGCGGTCAAATCTGCGTCGTCGAGGAGCCCGATTCGCTCATTGCCCTGGAGACCTCCGGGGGGTACCGCGGGGTTTACCACGTTCTCCACGGGGCGCTTTCCCCGCTCGACGGGATCGGCCCGGAACAGCTCCGGATCCGCGATCTCCTGGATCGGGTCGCGGCGTACCCCGTCGAAGAGGTGATCGTAGCGACAAACCCGAGCGTGCCGGGCGAGACGACGGCGCTGCTGATCTCGAAGCTCCTCAAAGAACGAGGCGTGAAGGTCACGCGGATCGCCCTCGGCGTCCCCGTGGGCGGGGACCTCAAGTACACGGACCGGATGACGCTCGCCAAGTGCCTCGAATTTCGCCGCGGCGTTTGAAGAAAGTCGTCCTTGCGGGAGCGGTCCCCCCGGATTTGATACCGAATATGTTATGATAATTATATAGTTATGATTCCGGCAGGTGGCTCCGGAATTTTTTTCAAATAGTCCTTGACAGCCGATGTTGTGTGAGATATGGAGCCCGTAGTCTTTTAAGCAAGGCCAATCATAACGGGAGATTTCAATGATGAAATCTCGCGTTTTTCCATCAAAGCCAACCACCACGGGAGATTTGACGCATGTTAGAAATCAGATGGCACGGAAGAGGCGGTCAGGGGGCGGTCACATCGGTGGAACTGCTTGCGTTGTCCGCCATCGAAGAGGGAAAGTATGCGCAGGGGTTCCCGAGCTTCGGACCGGAGCGGCGCGGGGCGCCGGTTACGGCGTTCAACCGGGTCGACGACAAGCAGATCAAAATCCGCTCGGGCATCTACCATCCGGACGTCGTCGTCGTCCTCGACGAGAGCCTCGTCGGCCTGGTCAATGTGGCCGAGGGGTTGAAACCGACCGGGATTCTGATCGTCAACACCACGAAAACACTTGAACAACTCAAAAAGCACATCCGCTTCGAGGGCAAGATCGCGATCTGCGACGCTACGGGAATCGCCTGGAAGGAGCTGGGTGTGCCCATTACGAACACGACCATGCTGGGCGCCCTGGTCAAGCTGACGGGCGCCGTGAAGCTGGAATCCCTGGATAGCCCGATCAAGGAAAGATTCGGCCGGATCGCGCCAAAGAACCAGGCAGCCGCGAAGCGGGCTTTCGAAGAGGTCAAAATCATCAACTAAGGATCAAAATAACTCTTGAGGTATCACGATGACTGAGAAAAAGTGGCCAGAAACCTGGCAAGAGGTCAGTCCCGGGTGTATGGTTTTCCGGCCGGGAAGTGCCTCGGAATATCACACCGGCAGTTGGCGGGCAAAGCGCCCGATCTGGGAAAATGAAAAATGCATCAAGTGCGGCGTTTGCTATATATACTGCCCGGAAGGCTGCGTGACCGAAGGTGCGGATGGATTTTTTGAGGCGAACCTCGATTACTGCAAGGGCTGCGGAATCTGCGCCCATGAATGCTGGCCGGCCGCCATCAAAATGGTCAATGAGGAGGATTGAGAATGGGTAAACGAATCGGTATGGAAATCGCTCTTGCCGCTGCCGAGGTGGCGGCACTGTGCAGACCGGACGTGATCGCGGCCTATCCCATTACTCCCAACACGCACATTCCGGAGCACTTGTCGGATATCGTAGCCGAGGGAAGGCTCGACGCGGAGTACATCTGCGTGGAGTCCGAGCATTCCGCCATCAGCGCCTGCTGCGGCGCCTCCGGCGCCGGCGCACGGACGTTTACCGCCACGAGTTCTCAGGGCCTTTTGTACATGCAGGAGGTTCTCCCCATCGTTTCGGCCATGAGGCTGCCGGTGATCATGGCGATCGGAAATCGCGCGGTGTCCGGTCCCATCAACATCTGGAACGACCACAGCGACATCATGTACCAGCGCGATACGGGATGGATCTCCCTTTTCGCGGCCAACGGCCAGGAGACGGTGGACATGGTGATCCAGGCCTTCAAGATCGGCGAGCACCGGGACGTCATGCTGCCCGTCAACATCAACCTCGACGGCTTCCAGCTTACCCACGTCGTGGAACCGATCTTCATGCCCGATCAGGAGGAGGTGGACCGCTTCCTGCCGCCTTACAAGCCCTATGCCCAACTGCATCCGGACAAGCCGATGTCCATGGGGGCGCTGGGACTTCCGGAGATTTTCAACGAGGCGATGCGCGCCAAGAACGATGCGATCCTCCAATCCAAGAAGGTCGTCCTCGACGTCTGGAAGGAATGGGAAAAACAGTTCGGCCGCAAGTACGAGCCCGTCGAATCCTATAAGACGGAGGGCGCGGAAACCCTGCTGCTGACAATGGGGTCCATGGGCGAGACAGCGGAAATCGCCGTGGACGAACTCCGCAAGGACGGGGTCCCTGTAGGCTTGCTGAAGCTCAAGCTCTGGCGTCCCTTCCCCTTCGAGGAGCTTCGAAAAGCGGTGAAAGGGGCGAAATCCCTGGCCGTCATGGACCGCGCGGTGTCGTTCGGCGGTCCGGGCGGTCCCGTATTCGCCGAGATCCGGTCTGCCCTGTACGACGAGCCGAAGAAACCCAGGACGTTGAACTTCATCATCGGCCTGGGCGGACGCGACGTGCAGGTGGAGGATTTCATCAAGATGGCAAAAAAGACGGCCTCGACCAAGAAATTGAAGCCGGAAGATGCCTATGAAATTTATGGAGCAAGGGAATGAGCACTGCAAATTTGAATCCCAAGAAACTGTTTGAAAATTTTGAACTCTATGTCCCGAAACTGATCGAGAAAATGGAGTACTTCAGCCCGGGGCACCGCGCCTGTCAGGGTTGCGGAGAGGCGCTGGCGATCCGCATGATGTGCAAGGCCCTCGGCAAAGACACGGTCATCGCCAATGCGACGGGCTGCATGGAGGTCATCTCCAGCCTCTATCCCACGACCGCCTGGAACCTGCCCTGGATTCACGTGGCGTTCCCGAATTCCGCCTCGGTCGGCTCCGGCGTCTCGGCGGGCCTCAAGGCCCTGCGCCGCAAGGGGCGAATTCCCGATCGCTACGTCAAGACGGTGGCCATCGGCGGCGACGGCGGGACGGTGGACATCGGTTTTCAGGCCCTGTCGGGGGCGATGGAGCGGGGCCACGACATGATCTACGTCTGCTTCGACAACGAGGCGTATATGAACACCGGTATCCAGCGATCGGGCGCTACGCCTTTCGGTTCGTCAACGACGACGGCCCCCGCCGGCAAGGCGAGCATCGGAAACAAGACCTGGAAAAAGAACGTGGCCGAGATCATGGTGGAGCACGGCCTGCCCTATGTCGCGACCGCCTGCCACAGCTACCCCATCGATTTCATGAACAAGGTGAAGAAGGCCCGCAGTATCAAGGGCCCCTCGTACATCCACTGCCTGTCCGTGTGCCCCACGGGTTGGCGCTCCACCTCCGAAACCTGCATCAAGCTGGGCCGGTTGGCCGTGGAGGCGGGGGTCTTCCCCTTGTACGAAGTCGAATATGGTAAATACAAGATCACGGTGGATCCGCCGGAAAAGCTTCGCCCCGTGACGGACTACATCAAACCGCAGGGGCGGTTCCGCCACCTCACGCCGGATCAGATCAAGGGGATCCAGGAGCGCGTGCTCATGGAGTACAACAAACTGATGAACAAGGTGAACCACTCGAAGTCCTGGGACGAGTTGAAGGCCCTCTAAGCGCTTCAGGGAATGGTTACAATAGACTATCGAAAAGGGGTTGCAGTCGATGGAAGACAAGGTTAGAAATATTATCAACAGGTACGGTTCCGATAAGAGTTTCATCGTCCCCATCCTTCAGGATGTCCAGAGGGAGTTCAACTATCTCCCCAAGGACGCCCTGTACGCGGTCAGTTCCCAGCTCAGCGTGCCGATCAGCCGCGTTTACGAGGTAGTGACCTTCTACAAGGCCTTCAGCCTGAAGCCCAAGGGACGCTACCAACTGACCCTCTGCATGGGGACGGCCTGCCACGTCCGCGGCGCCGAGCTGATCGCCCGCAACGTCTCGGATATCCTGGGCATCAGGGAAGGCGACACGACGCCCGACCTCGAGTACTCATTCGAGACGGTCGGCTGTCTCGGAGCCTGCGCGCTGGGGCCCATTCTGGTGGTGAACGGCGAATATCACGGGCACATGAACATCGCCAAATCGACAAAGATCCTCAAGAAATTAGGGAAGAAGGGTGCGACTGATGATGAGCAAGATTAAATCCTTCAATGAATTGAAAAGCGTGCAGGAGAGGCTCAAGGCAGGCCGCGACCCGAAGAAGCCCTGCATCACGGTTTGCGTCGGGACCGGCTGTCTGGCCTATGGAACCCAGAAACTGGTGGACAGTCTCCACGAGGAGCTTGCCAAGCGGAACCTCGCCGGCAAGATCGACTTCCGGACCAGCGGCTGCCACGGCTTCTGCGAAAGAGGTCCGATGGTCGTCATCGGCCCCGAGAACATCTTCTACCAACGCGTCGGGTTGGGCGACGCCGCCGAGATCATCGACAAGACCCTCCTCAAGGGGGAGATCATCGACCGGCTGCTCTATGTCGATCCCGCCACGGGCGAGAAGATTGTCCATGAGGACGACGTTCCCTTCTACAAGAAGCAGACCCGCCTCGTCTTCGGCCTGAACTTCAAGGTCGATCCGGAGAAGATCGAAGACTACCTGGCCATCGACGGCTACAGCGCGCTGGGGAAAGCACTTTCGACGATGAAGCCCGAAGAGATCGTCCGGGAGGTGATTAAGGCCAACCTCCGGGGACGGGGCGGCGGAGGCTTCCCCGCCGGCTGGAAGTGGGATGAAACCCGCAAGGCCGAGGGCGAGCCCAAGTACGTCATCTGCAATGCCGACGAGGGCGATCCCGGCGCCTACATGGACCGCAGCCTCCTGGAGGGAAATCCCCATCTGGTGCTCGAGGGGATGGTCATCGGCGCTTACGCGATCGGCTCCAGCCAGGGCTACATCTACGTCCGGAACGAATACCCTCTTGCGGTGAAAAATATCACCCTCGCGATGCAGCAGGCCCGGGAAGCGGGACTCCTGGGGGAAAACATCCTGGGCAGCGGATTCAACTTCGACGTGAAGATCAACCGGGGCGGCGGTGCGTTCGTCTGCGGCGAGTCCTCGGCGCTCTTCGCCTCGCTGGAAGGGCGGGCCGGAGAACCCCGCGCGAAGTACATCCACGCGACGCACAAGGGCCTCTACGACAAGCCGACAAACCTCAACAACGTCGAAACCTGGGGCAACGTCCCGTTCATCATTAACAAGGGCGCCGACTGGTATGCCTCTATCGGTACCGCCGGGAGCAAGGGGACGAAGATCTTCTCGCTGGTCGGCAAGATCAACAACACCGGCCTGGTCGAGGTTCCGATGGGAACGACGCTCCGCACGATCGTCTTCGAAATCGGCGGCGGGATTCCCGGAGGCCGGAAGTTCAAGGCGATTCAGACGGGCGGCCCTTCAGGCGGTTGCATTCCCGAGCAGTGCCTCGATATGCCGGTTGATTTCGACGAATTGGTGAAGATCGGCTCGATGATGGGCTCCGGCGGCATGATTGTCATGGACGATCAGAACTGCATGGTCAACGTGGCAAAATACTTCACCAACTTCCTGGTTTCGGAGTCCTGCGGCAAGTGCGTTCCCTGCCGGGAAGGGATCCGGCGGATGCGGGACATTCTGGTGGATATCACCGAGGGCAAGGGCCAGGAAGGGGACGTGGAGCTCCTCGAGTCGATCTCGCAGGGGATCAAGGATGGCGCCCTCTGCGCCCTGGGAAACAGCGCCCCGAACCCTGTCCTCAGCACGATCCGCTACTTTCGCGACGAGTACGAGGCCCATATCAAGGAAAAGCGATGTCCCGCCGGCGTCTGCAGGGATCTGATCACCTACAGCATTGATCCCGAGAAATGCACCGGCTGCACCGTCTGCAGCAAGGTCTGTCCCACGGGCGCGGCCAGCGGCGAGCGGAAGAAGGTCCATACCATCGATCAGGCAAAATGCACCAAATGCGGCGCCTGCAGGGAAAGCTGTAAATTTGAATCCATCATCGTGAGGTAAAGGTAGAGAAATGGTTAATCTGACGATAGATAATAGAAAGATCGAAGCGGAGGCCGGGCGGGCCATACTGGAAGTCGCCCGGGAGAACGGCATCGTCATTCCGACCCTGTGTTCCCACGAGTCGCTCGAACCCTCGGGGTCGTGCCGTCTTTGCGTCGTCGAGGCCAAACAGGGGAAGCGGACGCGCATCGTCACGTCCTGCCTTTACCCCGTTGCCGAGGGGCTGGTTGTGGACACGAAGAGCGAACGGGTCATGAACGTCCGCCGCCTGGTCCTCCAGCTCCTTCTGGCCCGCTGTCCCGAGTCGGAGCAGCTCAAGGAGATGGCGGCCGAGATGGGCGTTGCAGCCGAACCCCGCTTCACGCCGGACAAGGACAACGTGAAGTGCATCCTCTGCCGGATGTGCGTGCGGACCTGCGAGAAGATCGTCGGGGTCAGCGCCATCGGCTTCTCCTATCGGGGGACGGAAAAGAATGTCTGTACGCCCTTCAAA
>JAPLJW010000108.1 GCA_026388365.1 Deltaproteobacteria bacterium
CGTGTCGTCCGGGATTTCATCGAGGATATCCGGAAGCGGGCCGTCGGACAGGAGGTCCTGGAGAGCATCACCCCCGGACAGCAGGTGGTCAAGATCGTCCATGACCGGCTGGTCGAACTGATGGGCGGCGTGAGCAGCCAGTTGAAATTCGGCAGCCGCATCCCGGCGCCGATCATGCTGACCGGGCTTCAGGGATGCGGAAAAACGACGACCGCGGTCAAGCTGGCGCGCCTCGTGGCGGCCCAGGATAAAAAGGTTTTTCTGGTTTCCGCGGATATCTACCGGCCTGCCGCCATGGAGCAGTTGAAGGTCCTCGGCCGGCAGATCGGGGCCGGCATCTTCGATGCGGCCGGTCTCCGGGACCCGGTTCAAATCTGCGTGCAGGCCGTGGAAGAGGCCAGGCGGAACGGTTATGAAGTCATCATCGTCGATACGGCGGGGAGGCTCGCCATCGATGCGGAGCTGATGGATGAGTTGAAGAAGATCAAGGCGGCGATCCATCCCGCGGAGATCCTCTTCGTGGCGGATGCGATGACGGGTCAGGATGCGGTAAATGTGGCGGGCCGCTTCGACGAGCTCCTCGGGATCGACGGCGTGATCATGACGAAGATGGATGGCGACGCCCGGGGCGGCGCGGCCCTCTCGCTTCGGGCCGTGATCGGCAAGCCGATCAAGTTCGTCGGCGTCGGCGAGAAGATCGAGGCCCTGGAGGTCTTCCATCCCGATCGCATGGCCTCCCGGATCCTGGGGATGGGCGATGTCCTGACCCTCGTGGAAAAGGCCCGGGAGGCCGTGGATGAGCGGGAAGCCCAGGCGCTGGAACAGAAGATCCGGAAGAATGAATTCACGCTGGAAGACTTCCGGAGCCAGTTGACCCAGATCCGGAAGATGGGGCCGCTGCAGGAGATTCTCGGCATGATCCCGGGGATGAAAAAGATCAAGACTCTCAAGGAGATGACGCCGGATGAGGGCGAACTGGTCCGGATCGGAGCGATCATCGATTCCATGACCTGCAGAGAGCGGCGGAACCATCTGCTCATCGACGGCAGCCGGCGCAAACGGATCGCCCGGGGCAGCGGGACGACGGTTCAGGACGTCAACTGCCTGTTGAAGAATTACGCGGAGATGCGTAAGATGATGAAGCGGATGACCCAGGGGGGAATAAAATCACTGCGCAGGGGCAATTTCCCCTTTTAATGCGGAAAAAGATATGTTATAGCTCCCAGTCCGTTGAAAAATTCATGATCAGGAGGTGATCGATACAGAAGATGGCGGTAAAAATGAGATTGACCAGGATTGGAGCAAAAGGCAAACCCAGTTACCGGGTGGTGGTGGCCGATTCCGAGTCCCCGAGGGATGGAAAATTCTTAGAAATATTGGGAAATTATGATCCGAACCAAAACCCCGCAGCGGTGATCCTGAAAGAAGAGCGCGTCCGGCAGTGGCTTGCGAAGGGTGCAAAACCGACGTTGACGGTATCTCAGTTATTGGAAAAGAAAGGAATCAGGGTTTGACGACTTCGTATAAAGTCCGGATGCTGCGTTGCGCTTCACCCTTCGTCGTTGCAGCGTACGACAAAGTACGCCTCACTCCTTAGGGTTCGCGCGCCTTGCCTGCGGAACTTTCTACGAAGCCGTCCAGGATTCAAGGTTTTTGAGATTTTTTACGAGATCGTCAGGGTTTAGCTTTTTTAGAGACTGTGGAGGTTGCGATGATGAAAGAGTTGATCAAGTACATGGCTCAAGCTCTCGTGGACAACCCCGATATGGTCGTGGTCTCTGAAGTCGTCGGGGAACAGACGTCCGTTTTGGAACTGAGGGTCGCTAAGGAAGACCTTGGAAAAGTTATCGGCAAGCAAGGTAGAACGGCCAAGGCGATGAGGACTATCCTGAGTGCGGCATCCACAAAGATTCGCAAGCGGTCCGTTCTTGAAATCATCGAATGATTCCTCCATGGAGCTCATTGAAATAGGCAGGATTGTCCGTTCTCATGGCTTGGCTGGCCGGATGAAGGTCCTATCTTATCTTGAATCGCCCGAGGCGCTGCACGACCTTTCCGGGCTGTTTGTCGGCCGCAGCGTTTCGGAGGCCGTTTTGTTTTCGCTCGTTGCCCTGCAGGCCGGGAAGGGTTTTTTCATTCTGCAACTCAGGGGAATTGATGACAGGGATGCTGCGGCAAGGCTTCGGGGATGTTCTGTCTGGATGCCATCCGAAGAAATGCAGAAACTCCCGGAAGGGGAGTATTACTGGCGTGAAATCATCGGGCTTCAGGTCCTAACCGAGGAAAATCAGATCCTGGGCCGGATCGAAGCCGTGTTCCCGACCGGGGGCAACGATGTCTATGTCTGCCGGGGAGGGGGGCGGGAAATCCTGTTGCCCGCCATCGACGATGTCGTCAGAAAGATCGATACGGATCGCGGGGTGATGGTGGTCCGGCTGCTGAAAGGTCTTTTTTGAATTATGATCCGGTTCGATATTCTGACCGTTTTTCCGGAGATGTTCGCATCTCCGTGCGGTTGCAGCCTCCTGAAAAAGGCCGTGGATCGCGGACTGATTGCAATTCACCTGCACGACATCCGCAGCCATGCGGAAGACAAACATCACATGACCGACGATGCCCCCTATGGCGGAGGGGGAGGGATGGTCATGAAGGTAGAGCCCATCGACCGGACCCTTCGGTCCGTTCCGTTGAGCGGTGAGGATGTGCCGATCGTTCTGATGACCCCCCAGGGCGAGCGTTTCTGCCAGAAAATGGCGGAAGAACTGGCAGGACATCCGCAACTCATCCTGATCTGCGGGCATTACGAGGGGGTGGACGAGCGGGTC
>JAPLJW010000267.1 GCA_026388365.1 Deltaproteobacteria bacterium
CCGCGATTGTCGGGATCGGTCAACGTTTCCTGATACCCGACGACGCCGTAATCGTTGTGGACCCAGCCGCAGACCTCCGCTTCCGCCCCGAACGACTCCCCTGAAAAAGAACTCCCATCCTCCAGTACCAGCATCATTTTCATAAGCAGCACCATCAATGGGGACACGATGCGGCATCATGTCCCCGAAACCGGCGCAAAAAAAGGGCAGTACGGCGCATCGCTGATGGTTGCGTGCCGTAAACTACCCTGGATTGCCGCCTATATGTGGACCACGCTCCTTACTTTGATATAATGCCCCGCAACACCTCGATAAACCTGCCGTTTTCTTCGCGGGTTCCCACCGTGACGCGCATGAAGTTTCTCATCGTCCCGGGGGCGTTGAAATTCCTGATCAGGATTCCCTGCATCATTAATTGCTCATATACGCGATCCGCATCGAAATCGCAATCAAAAAAAATAAAATTTGCATCCGTCGGCCGGGGACGGATTCCCGGAATCGATTTCAAAGCCGCGAAGAGTTCGCCGCGCCAGCGGCGGATCTCCTCCGCCTGCTTCAGGAAGGTCTCCTCGTGGTCGAGATAGAATCCGGCGGCCGCCTGCGACATCGCGTTGAGGTTGTACGGGAGGCGCACCTTGTCGAGTTCGCGAACGAGGGCCGGCGGGCCGATGAGAAGTGCGACCCGCATCGCAGCGAACCCCACCTTGGAGAGGGTC
This sequence comes from Deltaproteobacteria bacterium, assembly GCA_026388365.1. Next base: position 717 of record JAPLJW010000267.1, read on the forward strand.
CGGAGGATGACCAGGTTTTCATGCCGGCCGAGGAACGGCAGGAAGGTCTGCCCCGAAAAATGAAAATAGGCCTCATCGACGACCACGATTCCCGGCGATTCCCGGAGGATCGTCTCGATCCGGTCGCGGCGGAAACAGTTGCCCGTCGGGTTGTTCGGCCAGGCGAGAAAGGTCAGTGCGGGGGGATGCGCCGCGATCCGCTCCCGCATGGCCGCCGGATCGAGATCGAACTCCCCGTCGAGCGGAACCGAAGCGATCTTCAGGCCGGCGTTCTGGGCGGTGATCCGGTACATCGCAAAGGTGGGCGCCGGGATCATGACTTCCGCCCCGGGCCGGGCGACGGCCGTGCAGAGAATCTGGATCAGTTCGTCCGACCCATTGCCGAGCATGACCTGGTCCGTCCCGACGCCGAAGGCCTTCGCGAAGCGGGCCGCCAGCGCGGGGGAACCGGCCTCGGGATAACGGTTCAGGGAAACAGAGGCGAGCCGGGCCGCGAATTGCTCCCGGAGGGGTCCGGACATCGCCAGCGGATTCTCGTTGGCATCCAGTTTGACCGGGCAGGCGGTATGCTCCACCGCGTAGGCCTTCTGGGCGAGGACCTCCTCTTTGATCAAAGACCGGATATCCATTCGCTTTTCCCCCCTTCCCTGTTCCAGCCCTCGCGGCCGTATTTCTTCGCCATCAGTTCACCCTTGAGCGCCTCCTCCTCCGGCGTCAACGGCCTTTCCCGGAACCGGATGCCCAGCGCCTGTTCGAATCCCTTCCGGAGAACACGGCAGAGGCTTTCCTCGTCAACCGCCGGCCCCGCCTGCTCCCCGACGGAGGTAATCGCATTCCGCAGGAGATCGGCATCTCTTTCCCTGTCCCGGTGGGGCAGCATGACGGCGCAGGTCCGGAGGGGATCAAACGCCATGAGCAGCGACCCGTGCTGCAGAAAGACGCCTTGGGACCGCACCTGCGCGGATCCGCAGATTTTCCGTCCGCCGACGAGGATCTCGTAGCGGGAAGGGGAGGAAAAGCACGAGGAACGGAGCGGCCCGTCCGGCGCCTGCCTCCCGTCGGCCTCCATCTCCGCCCGGATGCCGACTTCGGCCAGCCCCTTGGCAATACAACCGCTGATCACGCGATAGGTTTGCAGGATATCGGGACGGAAGAGGGGCGAATCCGCGCCGGCCATGACGGCATAAGTCAGTTCCTGTTCATGCAGGACGGCCTTCCCGCCCGTCGGACGCCGGACGATCTCCACGCCGAACTTCCGGCAGGCCTCAGCGTCGACCTCTTTTTCATAATCCTGAAAGTAGCCGATGGAGAGGGCGGGAACCCGCCAGCCGTAGAAACGGAGCGTCGGGGGGGCATTTTTGCGGATGCCCGCCCGGAATACGGCTTCATCGACGGCCATGTTCTCCGCGGCGCCGGCTTTTTGGAAAGGAAGAATCCGCCATACCTCCACGGCTTTGTCAATCGACCTCCGCTTCCTGAATCAGGAACTCGCGATAACCCTTCGCATCCAGGAGGTCATCCAACTCCGCCGGATCATCCAGATTCACGATGATCATCCATCCCGTTTCATTGGGATCGCTGTTGATGACCCCGATCTCATCCGTGATGTCCTCGTTGATGCTGATGACCACCCCGCTGATCGGCGAGATGAGTTCGATCACCGCCTTCGCCGATTCGATGGTGCCGAAAGCCTCATCCCGTTCCACATAGGAATCGGCCTCGGGAAGATCCAGCGAAAGGATCTCTCCCAGTTTCTCCTGGGCATGGTCCGTGATCCCGATGGTGGCCAGATCGTCCTCCACCCGCACCCAGACATGCTCCCGACTGTACAGAAGATCATCCGGAATTGATTTCATATCATGGCAACCTGTTCTTCAAAATTTATTGATGTGTCTATAGGACTGTAAGGTCCTTGGAGGTCCGCGTCAAGATTTCGCAGCCCTCTTCCGTCACGAGAACCGTATCCTCGATCCGGATCCCCCAGAGACCGGGGAGATAGACCCCCGGCTCGACGGTGACGACCATGCCGGCCCGGAGAAGCTCTTCCCTGCCCGCGGCCAGGCGCGGCGCCTCATGGACATCCAGCCCCACGCCATGGCCGGTGCCGTGGGCAAACGCGCTCTCCAGCCCCGCCCCGGCCAGATACGACCGGGCCATGCGGTCGATCTCCCCGCAGGAAACGCCCGCCCGGATCGCCCGGATCGCCCGATCGTGGGCCTCCAGCACGTGCCGGTAAACCTCCCGCTGACGTTCCGACGCGCGCCCTGCAACAAACGTACAGGTCTCATCCGAATGGTACCCGCCGCAGACCGCCCCATAGTCGATCATCACGCAATCCCCGTCCGCGATCGCACGGCGCCCCGGCGTCGCATGGGGAAGGGCCGAATTCGCCCCCGCCGCGACGATCGTCTCAAAGGAGACCTGTTCCGCCCCGTCCCGCCGCATCCGGTATTCCAGTTCGAGGGCGATCTCCTCCTCCCGGACACCCGGCCGGATCATCTCCCGGACCGCGGCGAGGGCCTCCCGGGAAATCCGCGCCGCCTCCCGGATCCGGTCGATCTCTCCCTCATCCTTGACGGCCCGGAGGAATTCGAAAGCCTGGGGAAGAGGCCGAAGCGCCGCCTCCGGAAGCGCCTCTTTCAGCCTCAGGTATTCCGCCACGGAGAGCAGCGGCGATTCGAACCCGGCAGACCCGACCCCGCGCCTCCGGGCCTCCGCTGCGATCCCATCGACCCGGTTGCGGAATTCAACGATCTCGGCACCCCGGGCTTCGGTCCGCGCCTGGGTCGCATACCGCCCGTCCACGAGGAGCGTCAGCCAGTCCGGACCGGCCATCAGGGCCCCTTCGCCGCCGGTGAACCCGGTCAGATAGCGGATATTCTTTTCACTGAGAATGAGCAGGGCGTCCGTTTCCGGAAATTCCGAACGCAGACGGCGCACCCGATCCGCGCAGGGGGAAGTGTCATGCCGCATGGCCGCGCACCCTGCCGATATTGTCCAGCCAGCGGGAAAGCTCGGAGATGACCCCCGCATGCCGCTCTCCGGGGGCCTTCCCGAGAATCCGGCCGCGGACTTCCTGAAGCAGCCCGGCCGCCTTCCCGTTTTGCGGCTCCTGCCCGACAATCTTCTCCAGGAGTTCCTCGGCCGACCGGAGATGACCCTGCCGGATATAAAGTTCGGCGAGGGTCACCGTCTGGAAGTCGGAGGGAATCCCGGCGTCTCCTTCCGTTTCCCTCTCCGCATGGGTTCCGTGAAGATCTTCGATGCCCTTCAATTTCTCCAAAATATCCCGGATCCGGGACGCCCCGGGATTGAGGACCATGAACTTCCGGTAAAACGGCTCCGCCGAATCCTCCATCCCCTTTTTCATGTAGATGTCGCCCATGCAGGCATAGATCTGGGAGAAGTTCGCGATGATCTCCTCCATTTCATGGAGCATCTCCCTGACCTCGTCGATCCTCCCCTGCTGGAGCCAGACACGGCAGATCACGATGCGGGCGTCCAGATCCCCCGGGGTCCGTTTCAGCCTCGCCTCGGCCAGATTCAGGGCCGCCTGCAGTTCGTTCCGGTCGAGGTGCGCCTCCACCTGCGAGAGGAACGCCTTCCGCTCCTGCTCATATTCTGCAGGATAGAGTTCCCGGTCATCCATGGGTCATCTTCTATTCAATATTTCCAGTATGTTAGAGAATTACGGCCGAAAGTGGATTGAACGCTAACACAGCCCTCCAGAGCGTGTCAAGAGCGAAAAACCCCCACGCCGCCTGCGACACTATGAGATCTTTGCACAACTCCATAAAACCAGCCATTATGTCATACCGGCGAAGGCCGGTATCCAGGATTATCAAGCATTTCCTGGATTCCGGTGCCTGTCCCGGACTTTGATCCGGGATTCACCGGAATGACGAATAAGGGGTCTGCGCAAAGGTCTCGGCATTTTTAATGTTGGGGATGGTCCGGAGGATCAATGGATCTTCAGGTTGGCGGATCAATGGGTTCCGGCAAGCCCGGGCAGCCCGTCGAGCATCGTGCCGTCCGAACTGCCGTTGAGCTGAAAGCCTATAACATTCCTGCTCGATGTGTAGGCAATGTAGGTGGCGCCGCTGATATCCTGCGAGAAGAACGCCTCCGCGGATTTGGCCTCCTTCGCATGGCCGCCGACAGAGGGGAGCACCCGGGTGTCCACCACACTTCCGTCGTCTTTATAGGCGGTCAGGGTAACGTAAGCCGCGCCGGCTTCCGTATTGACGAGGACAAGGTCGGTCCAGCCGTTCTTCTCGATCTTGGGAAAGATCCCCGCCTTTGTGCCGCTCTCGCCCCCGCCCGCATAGGCCGCAAGCTGGTTGCCGTCTAAGGTGCCGAAAAGCTCCAGTCCAATGACGCCGCCGGCATGGGTGATCACCGCCGATTGAAGGTCTGTCGGGTGTTGGCTATAAAAACCGCATCCTAATGATTCACAATTTCCCAGTTCAAATCGGGAACGGTCAGGAGCAAGCCGCCTCCTGTAAAGGTTACTCCGTTCATATACCAAACAACGTTTTCACCGGTTGAGGCATTTCTCCAAAGGACGTCCGTATGGCCGTCGCTGTTAAAGTCTCCTGTACCCACAATTTCCCAGTTCAAATCGGGAACGGTCAGAAGGAAGCCGCCTCCTGTGAAGGTTACTCCGTTCATATACCAAACAACGTTTTCACCGGTTGAGGCATTTCTCCAAAGAATGTCTGAATTGTTAAAATCGGTTATATTTATACCACCGCTCTGAGTGACAGTGAAAGTTTGTCTGGTAACGGTTATGTTCCCCCTCCGTGCATTACCCGCATTAGATTCAACTGAATAACTCAAAGTGCCGGCCCCGATGCCACTGCTGCCTGAAGTAATCGTTATCCACGAAGCATTGCTCGTGGCGGTCCAGGAACAACTGCTGGATGAGGTTGTGATGGTCACCGTGCCCGTATTGCCGGAAGAGCTGAAGGAAGCACTGGTTGGGGAAAGGGTGTAGGTGCAGGAAGCGGCGCCATTCTGGGTAACGGTGAAGGTCCGTTCTCCAATGGTCATGGTTCCGGTCCTGCTGCTTCCCGTATTGGCGGATACGGAATAGTAAACCGCTCCATTGCCGGTCCCCGTACTGCCCGCGGTCACCGTGATCCACCAATCATTGCTTATGGCGCTCCAGAAGCAGCTCCCGGACGAGGTTGAAACTGTCACCGCTCCCGTATTGCCGGAAGAGCTGAAGGAAGCACTGGTTGGGGAAAGGGTGTAGGTGCAGGAAGCGGCGCCATTCTGGGTAACGGTGAAGGTCCGTTCTCCAATGGTCATGGTTCCTGTCCTGCTGCTTCCCGTATTGGCGGAAACGGAGTAGAAAACCGTTCCATTGCCGGTTCCCGCACTGCCGGCGGTAATCGCTATCCATGAAGTATTATTGCTTGTGGCGGTCCAGGAACAACTGCTGGATGAGGTTGTGATGGTCACCGCGCCCGTATTGCCCGAAGAGCTGAAGGAAGAACTGGTTGGGGAGATGGCGTAGGTGCAGGAAGGCGTAGCCTGGCGGTACGCAGCGATGACGTTTTTTATTTCTCGAACGGTGCGCGCGTTGTCGCCATTTGTGGCATGACCCGTCGCCGCCCCGATATAGGTTATGCTGGGGTTGGAAAAATAGGGTACCCGCGTATGTTTCATGCCGTCGGAAAAGTATGATCCGGATTCGTAGGTCATGATGGAACAGTATCGTCCGCCGTCGGTGCTGACCCAGCGCCATCCTGCGGAGTAGGAGTACAACCCGGGTCCGGGTTGGACGTTCTGCGTTTTGTGATGGCTCAAACCCATGTTATGGCCGATTTCGTGGATCGTGGTATAGGTCCAACTTGCCTGCTGTACGCGGGTGATCGAGAAGGCATACGCCGGGAGGCCGGATGGTGAGTTGAGCAAATAACCGATCCCTCCGGTGTCGTCCGTTTTTGTGACCAGGACCACCAGATCCGCCGCATAGGTGTTGCGCATCGCATGCACCGCATCGAGATATCCATCTGCCGATCCCTGCAGGCGATCCAGGTCAATCCCCGAATCGCCGTTTTCGGTATAAGCAACTTCCTCGGAGTGGATCAAGTGTACGGTAAATTGCGTGCCGCTGTTATCGGCAACAAGCTGCGCTTTTTCCATAGCCTGGGCGATCACATTGCTGATGCTGCCTTCGTTCGAATTGGCCCATATTCTTGCCGCCGGTGTGTAAATCACCATGACCTCAACCGTGGCCGTGGAATCATCGACGACCCGATTGAGCAGAATGCGTTCCTGAAGCGCCTTGATTTCCTGCTCTTCTTCCGGTTTGGGCGGAGGGGGGATCACCGCAGGTGAATCTTCCAGCTTGTCCATCTTTAATGGGTCGTGATCCAAAAGGTAATGCGCCCGTGAATCCGGATCATAAACGATCGTGTATTCCACGCCCAGTTCCGGCACATGGATGGACGCGAGGCTGAGATCGCCGGTGGTGGAGATCAGCACGTACCCCAAAGGGTAGTTCCGCAGACGACCGCGTATGGAGATCGTACCCTGCGCATTGACGGAAACACGATCGACGGTTGCGTGATATGAGGTGTCGGGGAACAGGTTGAGAACAAGCTCATCGCCTTTCGCGATTCCATCGGTCAGGGCAAGTTGCTTTAACAAATCAACCCTGCGCCACCTCGCGGCAGACCTGAAGAGGCCCTTTTCTTCCGCTTTTTGAGTCTGCATGACGGCCTGATGGCCCTCGGGCTCAACGATCAGGGAAAACTCCGCGGCGAACGCTGCAGAAAAACTCAACAATACGATACAGAGGAGGAGCAGGCAGGTCCGCTCTATCTTCATCCGCATTTTATGCGTAAACATAATGTCTCTTCCCAACATGACGGCCTCGTAAAAAGTCAAAACCGTCATTCCCTCCCCGGATCGAGTCCGGGGTAAACCCAGCGGGAATGACGGTTATTTCAAAATGTTCCGCACCCCGGCCTTCGCCGGGGTGATCATAAAGACCGCTTCTCAAAGGTCTCGCCGCAGGTTCTGCCCGGATGGGCAACGGAGGGAGAAGCATAAATGCACTCACAAACTCCAATTGTCCGTCCGTCGGGTCCATCACCCGGACGGGAGAGGGAAAAGGGCCCTCTGCAGGAATCCTCCGAGATCGGTCCGTCGGGTTCCCCGCCCGGAGGGGCGGGGAATCCGACAGAAGCCGTTAGTGAGTTATAACCACGGCGGCGGTATAGGTATTCCCGCTGATCGTGATGCTCGCCGTGACAACACCTGCTTGTGTTCCGGCTAATCCAGCAGCAGACGTAAAAATGGTCTGGGCGTTACCGCTGCCGTCCGTTATCGCGCCTCCAGGCAGTATGCTGGTGCCGCCAGTCTGAACAAAGCTGACGGCCACGCCGCTGACGGGTTTCCCCGGAGTTTCGTTGTTCTTCACGTTTGCCGTGATGACACTGCTGTTACCGGCTCCAGCGCCGACGGCCGAAGGAGCCGCTGTGACGCTGATGCTGAACGCCGCCGTCGACGAGCCGACCCGGGTGATCGCCTTGGCGTCGGTCGCCGTGCCGACGGCCGCCTGGACCGTATCCTGAACGGTTACCGCCGGACTTGCGTTCCCCGGCTGGTAGATCACGACCGCATTGCCGCTGCTGTCCGTCGTCGCGGTCGTCGGGGTCAAAGTCGCGCCGCTGCTGTTGACCGGCAGCGAGAAACTCACCGTTTCAACGGGGGCAGCTATTAGGGCTCCAGTTGCATCGGTCTTTTGAACCTTGGCGGTGATGATGCTGACCTGTCCCGCCGAGACTTGAGTTACCGATGGAGTTATTGTTACCGTATAAGTCGACGGCGTCGTCGACGCCCGCTTGAGGATGATCGCGGCGTTCGATCCGTTGGCCAGGAGGGCCTGGACCGTATCCTGGATCGCGGCGCCCGGCGAATTGGCCCCCGCCCGGTAGATGACCGTTGCGATCCCAGTGCCGCTGGCCGTAACCGTGATCGTATTGACGGCAAATCCTCCGCTGTTGATGAAAACGGCCCCGCTCGTGTTCACCGGGATCGTGAAGGTCACGGCTGCGCCGGCCTTGTTGTCGCCGGCGACGGTCGCCGTGATGATTCTCGTCTGACCTGCGCTGATTTCGGTATCGGCGGCAGGCGCCGCGGCCAGCGTGACCGACAGATCCGTCGTCGGCGGCGGCGCCGTCCCGGCGGTGCGTTTGATGTCCACCGCCGCGCTGGAGGCGTAATCCTGCAGATCGGCCTGGACGGCGTCGTAAACAACCGAGTACGGATCGGCGCCCCCCGCCTTATAGACCGCCGTCGCATTGCCGCCGACGTCGGTGTAGACATAGCAGTTGCCGTCCGTGCTTGCATCCGTGAAGATGGCGCCGCTTCCATTCGCCGTAAGTCTGAATCGGACGAATGCATTCTTGACGGGGTTGCTGGCCCCGTCGATCACGTGGGCCGTGATGACGGAGGTCTGGCCGGCAACGACCTCCTTGGCGGAGGCTTCCAGCTTTTCGATGCGGGGGTCGGTCAAACCGCCCGTCTTGTTGATGTGAATCGTGGCCGTGGCGCCGACTTCGGTCGTCACGCGCACGATGTCCGCGTACATGGTGTTCCCCGACGTAAAGGAGGCCGTAACCAGGCCGTCGCCGTTGGTCCTGTCGTTCACGACGGTCAGCGTGGCGAGACTGCCTGGATTCACTATGGAAAAGGAGACCTGCTCGTTGACGACCGGCACGGAGGTCCCGTTGCTGCGGAGGTTCGAGACCTTGGCGGTCAGCGTGATGGTCCCGTTCGGCACAACTTCCGCGGTGTCGGTGATCGATCCGGATTTATCGAGGAATCGAACGGTCCCCGTCCCCATGGGATCGGCTGCGCTGCCGCCGCCGCAACCGCAGATGCAGAGCGCCAGGATGCATAGAAACAGTCCTGATAAATAGAAATTCTTACGCATGACCCATCCTCCTTGATAGACCCGTCCCCTTGATGATGTGATCCGGAAAGGCCTCGGCGCGGAAGTCAAAATCCGCACCGTTGCCGTCCCCGGGAAAATACTTTATGTCTGCAAACATCCTCATTTTCCTGCCGCGCGCCCGATTCAAAGGGCCGGCCTCATTTCCCGACCATCTTGAATTCGCGCGCCCGGCGCTGGGCCTCGGCGACCTGATCGGGAGACATCCAGACGGTCAGACGGTCCCGCTCGGTCGTCGCCCTCGCCTCGCCCCTGGCCGATGCCAGGATATAAAACGACAGGGCGGTGACATCGTTCTGGGGGACGCCCTGGCCCTTTTCGTAGAGCCTGCCGGCGAAGAACTGGGCCTGTATATTCCCCTGCTCCGCCGCCTTGAGATACCACTTGGCCGCTTCCGGGTAGTCCTGGGGGACGCCTTCGCCGATCTCGCACATATAAGCCAGATTCGACTGGGCATAGGGATCGCCCTTCTCCGCCGCCAGCCGGAAGAGGCGCGCCGCCTCGGCATAATCCCGATCCACACCCCGGCCCCGGTAGTAGAGGATCCCCAGCTTCATCTGGGCCGCCGCGTCTCCCGATTCGACCAGGGGTTTCAGGTCCTGCACCATGCCCTGATACTCTTTTTCGGATTTGAATTCCCGGCCCAGGCGCTGGGCCTCCGTCACCTGAGCGGGCGTCATCCGCAACAGCAGGCTATCCCGCAGCGGGACCGCCTCGCTGCTCCCCTGGAGCACGGCGAAATTGAACCACATCAGCGCCTTGACGTCATCCTGGAAGAAACCCTGCCGGTCGGCGTAGAGCAACGCGAGGGCGATCCGGGCCGCCACGTTTTCCTGTTCCGCCGATCGCTGCAGCCATCTCTCCGCCTGCCGGGGATCCGGGAGCACCCCGAGGCCGTCCCGGTACATCAGGCCCAGATGGAGCTGCGCCTCGGCGTCGTCCTGCTCCGCCATCGCGGTCAACTCCTGCATCGCCGTCGCGTAATCCCCGCTCCGATAGGCCTTGAACCCTTTCTGATAAGGGTCCGAGGCACAGCCGGCCAAAAGGATGGCCATTCCGGCCAGGATGATGAAAGCCGTCAGATATCGTTTCATCGAGCGCTCCTTTTTTCTGATGCGAAACATGCTTTACCGCCTTATTGACGGGTCGGCGAAGGCGGGTTTCCGCCGCCGCCGGGACCGTCCTGGATGCCTGCCACCGCCGAAGGTTTCATGATGGACGGCGTGATGAAGATGAGGACCTCCTCCATCCCGGTGTTCTTCGTCTCGGACTTGAAGAGCCAGCCCAGGATCGGCACATCCTTGAAGAGCGGAATGCCCGTGTCGCCCAGGGTATTCGACTGCTTGGTCAGACCGGAGATGACGATCGTTTCGCCGTCCTGAACGATCAGGTTCGTTTCGGTCTTTTTCTTGATGATGAAGGGATTTCCTTCCACAACGCGGGTCGTGTCCACTTCATCCTTGCTCACGAGGATTTTCATCTTCATGTTCTTGCCGTCGATCACATGGGGGGTGATCTCCAGCCTCAGAACCACCGTCTCGAACTTCACCGTCCGGGTCGTCGAGCCGCCGGACGTCTCCGTCGTCACATAGGGCACCTTCAAGCCGTTTTCCGTGTAGGCCAACTGGTTGTCCATCGTCGTGATCGAAGGGCTGGAGAGGATGTTCAGCTTGTTGTCCTTCTGCAGCGCGCTCAACTGGAGTTCCAGCATGTTGCCGCCGATGGTCCCGAAAATGAGCCCCAGGGTGCCCGAGGCGCTCGCGGTCATGCCGGAGGCCGGGAAATTGACGCCCATTCCCTGGCCGCCGACGCCCGGGCTGCCGTAGGCCGGCGCATAGCTTCCCGCCAGGGCGCTGCCCGGGGGGGTGGTGCTGCCGCCGACGCCGCCCGGCGTCACGTACATGCCGTAATCCCCGATATTTCGTCCCAAGACGCCTCCCCACTGGATGCCCAGGCTCCGGGCCATGTCCTTGGTCGTCTCGACGATGTTGGCCTTGATCTGGATCTGGCTGGTCGGCTTGTCGATCTTCTCGATGATGGGGATGATCCGGCGGATGTCGTCGGGCAGGGCCTGGATGATGAGCGAGTTGCTGTGCTCATCGACCCGCACCGAACCCCGGAGCTTGCCGTCCTTGTCCTTGAGAAATTCCTGGAGATTCTCCTTGAGGCCGGCGGCGCTGGCGTAATTGACGCTGATCACCTTCGTCACCTGGGGCTCCACATCCCGACGGTTTCTCTCCAGGATCTGCTGCTTCGCCAGATTTTCCGCCGTCATGACGGTGATGACGTTATCCTTCTTGATTTTCTCGTAGTTCTTCATCTTGAGAATGATGTCCAGCGCCTCTTCCCAGGTGACGTCCCTGAGGTTCAGGGTCAACGGCCCCGTCTTCTTGACGTCGTCATCGTAAACGATGCTGACCCCCCCCTGTTCGGAGAGCAGCCGGAATACAGATTCGATAAGGGCATTCTGGATGTCGATCGAGATGCGGGCGGCCTTCTTTTCCTTTCCGGCATCTCCCGCCGCCTGCTTCCCGGGCGCCGCCGGTTGTGCGGCGGGCGGCTGCGTCTGCGGCGCCGCCGGAGGCTGCGCTGCCGGCAACGGCTTCTCCGGTGCAGGCGCTGCGGCCGACGCGAGCGAGCTTACATTGAATTCGATGAGGACATTCATTCCCTCCTGCCGCACGCTGTAGGGCGCCTTCTGCTTCAATTCGATCGCCGCGAGAACCCAGGATCGGCCATCGGCCGTTTTCTGGACGGGCGTCACCCGGAGCACATTGGCCAGGGCCGGATCGCCCAGCGGATGCCGGAGCCCCTCGGGAACGAAGAGGTTCTCCATGCGGACCGCCACCACATTGCCCGGCTGACTCTCGACGGTCACGCCGGACTGTTTCGATACCGTCAGGGTCACCCGCTCCCTGCCCGGGAGCCTTTCAAAGGTGACATTTTCGAGGTATCCTGCGGCGACCGTCTCCGCAGCCGCATCCGGCGCTGCAGGGGCCGCGCCCCACGCCGGGGGGAGGGCCGCCGTCATGATCGCCGCGAGAAAAACAAGCCATTTCCATCGTATTGCCCGCTTCATGGTTTCCCCTCATCTTCCTTGTGAAGCATTACGGTAATTCGCTTGACCTTCGCCTTTTTAACCTTTTTGGACTGGCCCGGGAGCCGTTCCTCGATGATCACGCGATCAGGCCGGATCGAGACGATCCGCCCTCCGTTCATGCCGATATAGGTCCCCACAAAAAGGGGATAGTGTTTTTTCGAAACCCCGTCCTCGACAATCGCCGTGCGTCCCTGATCGCCGCCGGCAATCCCGACCAGGCGGAGCTGATCGATCTCCATCTGCTGGAGCGGCGAGATGGGGAGACCTTTCGCCGCCGCCGCCTTCTTCATCAGCTCTTCTTCCATCTTCTTTTTCAGGGCCAGATCCGTTTCAATGAAGGGCTTGAAGGGATCCGATTTCCCGGTCGGCACATATACATAGCCCGTCGCCTCCGGAACTTCCGCAGGAACCGGCTTCGTCCCCGCCCCACCCGCAACGGACGCCGCCGGAACTTCCGCAGGAACCGCTTTCGTCCCCGCCCCGCCTGCAACGGACGCCGATGGCGCCGGTGCAGCCGCCTTCGTCCCCGCCCCGCCTGCAACAGCCGCCGATGGTGCCGGTGCAGCCGCCTTCGTCCCCGCTCCACCTGCAACAGCCGCCGATGGCGCCGGTGCAGCCGCCTTCGTGTCGGCCGCCCGGGATGCAACCGGACCCGTTCCGACCGCCACCCAAAAAATCAGGACGCCGCCCACGATCCCCGCTATGGAATGCCGTCTCATCATGGCTTCTTATCCACAAACATATAGGTTTTGACGGTGCAGTAGGTCTTGACGATCCGCCCCCGCCCCTTCACATCCTGCGCCTCCCCCATGGTAATGTTCTCGATATTGATGATGCGGGAGAGTTTGGCAATCTTTGCAAAGAAGGACACCGTATTGTGAAAACTGCCGGTCAGTTGCACCTTGATGGGGATTTCATCGTAAAACTTCTCCGGTTCGGGCGGCTTCGCAGGCGGGGCCTTGGCGCCGGCCGGGGCAGCAGCCGGTTTCGGAGGGGCCGCCGGTTTTACCTCCGGGGGTTTCGGCTCAAACAGCAGGAAATTCACACCGGCCTCCTGGCCGGAGAGAACCACCGATGACAGGAGCCCTGCAATCTCCCGCGCATTGGGAAGTTTCAGCAGGGCCAGCTTAAAGGACTCCTGCAGCGAGCTGATCTCCCGGAGATACCTGCCGAGCTGCGCCGCCACCTTTTCCTTTTCTGCAATCTGCTGCTGCATCTCCGTCAGCTTGGTATTGAGGGCTATTCGCTTTGCAAGGATTGCCTGAAAGAAGGACATATAATAGAGATAGCCCAGAAGAAGGCAGACCAGCAAAACGATCAGCGCCTTGATCTTGGGGGAAAGTTTCTTCAAACCATCGACACTGAGGTCCATAGGTTCATATCCCTTTTTTCATGACACAGGTCAGGATGAATTGCTGCAACTTCACGCCGGCCACCTCTTTTTCTCTGGATACCACCAGCTCGGCCGACTGGACAAATCCTGCCGTTTCCATGCTCTTCATGAAGCGGGCCACGGCGCCGTTGTCCCTGGCCACGCCCTCGATGCGAAGTTCCTGCCCCGTCTGCGTGATCTTTTCCAGCCAGGCATCCTTGGCGGGAATGAGCATATTCAGTTCATCCAGCATGCGGACGGCAAAGTGCCGGTTGATCTCGAGGGTGTTGATCACCCCCAACTTCTGTTCCAGGTCCTTCTTGTCCTTCTTGAAACCCTCGATGTCGCCAACCTTTTTGTTCAATACGATCAGTCTGGCATCCGCCTCCCGGATCTTCTTCTCCATGCCGCTGACGCTTAAACTGAAGAAGAAATGCACGCAGAGGATGATCAGAAAAAACAGCACCATGACGCCGGAGAAGATGATGATCTGGCGCTGCAGACCCTCCTTTTGTTCCTTTTCGCGATAGGGCAGAAGATTGATTTTAATCATTTGTCACCTATCTTCCGCAAAGCCAGTCCCACGCCGACGGCAGCAATGGGACCGATACCCTCAGCCGACTCCGGCCCCAGAACCTTTTTATCCAATTGGATCTTTTTGAACGGGTCGATGATCTCCGTTTCGATCCCCAGCCGGCGACCCAGATCGGCAACCAGTTCGGGAATCAGGGCTCCGCCGCCGGACACGAGAATTTTACTGATGGTTTCCG
>JAPLJW010000158.1 GCA_026388365.1 Deltaproteobacteria bacterium
AATAAAACAAATAATCCTTGACGAGGTATGGAATTTATGAAAATGTAAACGCCAGATAAAATATTAATATCAATAGCAAATATGGATTATGTTACGTATAGGTAGGTGAAGACAGCGATTCAGTCGGTTGGTCGATCTTGAAAAATTATTGAGGCAAAGCAAAGTGTGTTGTCAATGACTGGGGTTGCTATTTTGCGACGACATGTTTATGATAGTATCATGAAAACAGGTGCTGCATCCAGATTTTCCCGGACGCTGCTGCTCACGGCGGCGTTCCTTTTTTTCGCTGCATCTGCGATGGCGGCTGGCGAGACCTTTCCGAAACCCACCGGTGCAGTCAACGACTTCGCCGGAGTGATCCTCGCGCAGTACGCCGGTCCGATGGAGAACCTGGCGCGGGAGGTTCTGGAGAAGACGAGAACCGCTGTTGTCGTGGCCACCGTGGAGACGATCGGCGACAACGATTCGAATGATTATGCAAACCGGCTCTACCAAGCCTGGGAGATCGGGAAGAAGGGAGAGGACAAGGGAGTGCTGATCTTCCTCGCCGTGAAGGAGCGGCGGGTCCGGATCGAAACGGGCTACGGCGTGGAGGGTATCCTTCCCGACGGCTTGGCCGGCGAGATCCTCGACCGGTACGCGATCCCCCGCTTCCGGGACGGCGACTTCGGAAAGGGGCTCGCCGAGACGATGGCCGCGGTTTCCGCCGTCGTGGCAAAGGCAGCCGGGGTGACCCTCACGGGTGCGCAACCGCCTCAGCGGAGGCAAACCAGAGCTGAAAGGGGGCTGGGAATCGGCCAGATCGTGCTTTTGATTCTGGCGGCCGGTTTTCTGCTCGGCACCCGCCAGGGCCGGGCGATGCTCCCCTGGCTTCTCCTCCTCATGATGAGCGGCGGGGGCGGCCGGCGCGGCGGAGACGGATTCGGCGGGTTCGGCGGCGGCGGATTCGGGGGCTTCGGCGGGGGTTCGAGCGGCGGCGGCGGCGCGGGCCGCGGATTCTAAGAAGGGGTAGGCAGATGGCGAAAATACCGAAAAATCCGGAAGAGATCTTTGCAGAGATCACCGGCGATTACCGGAAGATCTTCGGAGAAGACCTGATTTCCATCATCCTGTACGGAAGCGGCGCCGGGGAGGATTACGTCCCCGGAAAGTCGGATCTCAATTTCCTGATCATGCTCACCGAGCGGGGCATCGAGGGGCTCGACAGGGTCCTGGAGACGGTCGGAAGGTGGCGCAAACGCAACGTCGCGATTCCCCTCTTCATGACCCGCGACTATCTCACCGGGTCGCAGGACGCCTACCCCATCGAATTTCTGAACATGAGGCGGAGCTACCTCGTCGTCACCGGTGAGGACGTCCTTGCACCGCTGACCTTTGATCCCCGCCACATCCGGCTCCAGCTCGAACGGGAACTCCGGGGCAAGCTCCTCCACCTCCGGAGCGGCTACCTCGCGACGGGGGGGAAAACGAGAAAGGTTCGCGAGCTGATCGGCGCGTCGCTCACCGCCTTCGTGTCGCTCTTTGGCGCCCTGCTCTGCCTGAAAAACCTGGAAATCCCGAAAAGGAAACGCGATGTCATCGCGGCCGCGGGCGCGGCCTTCGGCGTCGATGCCGCCGTCTTCCTGAGATGCGAGGAGATCCGGGGAAAAACAGATCATTTTTCGCCGGCCGAGGTGCTGGCGGTCTTCCGGGACTATCTGAAGGAGGTCAACCGCCTCTGCGCGATGATCGACCGGATGGAAATAGGGGACGGAGCCCCTATTTTTTCGCGGAATCAATAGGGGCTCCGTCCCCCTATTTTTACAGGAGGTACAGCATGACCAGCGGAAAGAGAAATCTCCTCATCGCCGTCGTCGTGATCGTCGTTCTGGCGGGTTTGATCTACTCCTTCTTCCAGGGGAACTACAACCGGTTCGTCACACTGGACGAAGGGGTCAAATCGGCCTGGGCGCAGGTGGAGAATCAGCTCCAGCGGCGCTATGATCTGATCCCGAACCTTGTGGAAACGGTCAAGGGCTACGCCAAGCAGGAAAAGGACGTCCTGGTGGAAGTGACCAACGCCCGGGCGCGCGTGGGCGGGGCGGCGACGGTCCCGGACAAGATCAACGCCAACAACGAGCTGACCGGCGCCCTGAGCCGCCTCCTCGTCGTCGTGGAGAAATACCCGGACCTCAAGTCGAATCAGAATTTCCTCCGGCTCCAGGATGAACTGGCGGGAACGGAAAACCGGATCTCCGTG
>JAPLJW010000081.1 GCA_026388365.1 Deltaproteobacteria bacterium
GCCGCAGGAGCTGAACTTCATCTCCTACAAAAACGCGGAGGTGGACGCGCTCATTGTGAAGGCGCGCGAGACCTTCGACCAGCCTCTGCGGAAGCGCTGCTACGACCGGATTCAGGAGATCCTTGCCGAGGAGCAGCCCTACCTCTTTCTCTATATCCCCGATGCGCTTCCGATGATCCACGCCCGATTCCGGGGGGTGGAGGTTGCGCCGCTCGGGATCGGCCACAACTTCATCAAGTGGTATGTCCCACAGGCGGAGCAGAAGCTCGTCATGAAACCATAGCCATTTTATCCCCGTCAGGGAAGGGCGTAAAAATTGATCAGGCTGCCTGCCAGCAGGATTTCCCGCTCCGCCTGGGGCAGGTTCTTGAGCTCCAGGGCCAGCGGTATGATCCGGCCGTTCCCCTTCAGAATCAGCGCTTCGATGATTTCAGCCCCGTTCCGGACCGCCTTTCGGATAGAGGGAAAGAACACCGCATCCTGGACCGCCAGCTTTTCTTCCCCCTTCTCCTTCGTGGTGAACGGCAGCATCCCCCAGTTGATGAGGTTGCTCCGGTACCTCTTCGTAGCGTATTCATTTGCGATATTCACCCAGCCACCCAAAACCTTCTGGCAGGAGGCCGCCTGCTCCCGCGCCGAGCCGTCCCCCGGCTTCCGCGCGAAGACGAGGCTGCCGAGGCCCGTTGTCCGGAGGAACTCCTCGACAGGCATGCCCGGGGCGAACGCGATGGTCCAGGGTTTGACGGCCTCCATCAGCCGGGCATCCGTCTTGCCGTCTTTCAGGAATGCAAGTCTCATCTTCTCCAGAGCGCAGGCGTCACCGGCGCGCCTCACATACTGCGGATCCTTCCGGGACAGCGTGAAGGAGGCCAGCTTCAGCGGGTTGGACCGGTAGGAGGAAGTTTCCCCCGAGGGGATAAGCTCGTCCGTCGTGGTCACCGGATCCGCAATCACGGATGCGACGATCAGGCAGAGATGATCCGGCAGGGAGGACATGGCGGGCCAATCGATGATGTTCGGCCCGAAGCGCAGGGGGATATCGGGTTTCGCTTTTCCGAAGCCCTGATAGACCCGGTTTTCGTAAACGTCCGCCGAAAAATGGTATCGCGTGCGGCGGGGATGAAAAGTGAGCTCATCTGCGCCGGTCAGAAAGCCCCGGTTCAGGGCGGTTGCCGCGATGGAGCGGGCGTCCATCAGCGCGACGGATGCGATCTGGCCGTCCTGGGGGCGTGAACCCTCGCGATTCGGAAAGTTGCGCGTCGTGTGGCGAATGCTGAGCCCCTGGTTCGGCGGTACGTCCCCCGCGCCGAAACAGGGACCGCAGAAGGCCGTTCGCATGGTGGCCCCGCTTTCCAGAAGAGATGTGAGCACGCCTTTGCGCGTCAGCTCGATCAGGATCGGCTGGCTCGCCGGATAAAGGCAGAGCGAGAATTCCTCATCACCGATGGAATGGCCCTTCAGGAGGGCCGCGGCGTAAACGATGTTCTCGAAGGTTCCTCCCGCGCAACCGGCGATGACCCCCTGGTCCACTTTCAGTTTTCCATCGACGACCTTGTCCGTGAGGCAATATTTCAGTTCGGGGTTTTCGAGCTGTTTCAACGCCTCCTTTTCCGTTTCCCGGAGGATGTCCAACAGGTCCGTCTTCAGCTCGCGGATGGCGAAGGCGTTGCTCGGGTGAAACGGGAGGGCGATCATCGGTTCCACCCTGGAGAGGTTTACCCGGATCAGGGCGTCGTAATAGGCCACGCTCCCCGGTTCGAGTTTCCGGTATTCTTCGTCCCGGCCATGCGTGCGGTAGTAATCCGCCACTTTTTCATCGGTGCGCCAGATCGTGGAAAGGCAGGTCGTCTCCGTGGTCATCACATCGATGCCGTTGCGGAAGTCGACGGAGAGATTCCCGATCCCCGGACCGACGAATTCCATCACCTTGTTCTGCACGAAGCCGTTCTTGAAGACGGCCCGGATGATTGCGAGCGCCACATCCTGCGCTCCCACGCCGTTACGGGGCTTCCCTTCCAGAAAGACGGCGACCACCTCCGGCCAGACCGTGTCGTAGGTCCGGTTCAGAACCTGTTTCACCAGCTCCGGACCGCCCTCGCCGATCCCCATGGCGCCCAGTGCACCATAGCGGGTGTGGCTGTCCGAGCCCATGATCATCTTTCCACAGCCGGCCATCCGTTCCCGCACGTACTGGTGGATGACCGCCTGGTGGGCCGGGACATAGATCCCGCCATACTTCTGCGCCGCCGAAAGGCCGAAGAGGTGATCATCCTCGTTGATGGTGCCGCCTACCGCGCAGAGGCTGTTGTGGCAGTTGGTGAGCGCGTAAGGAACGGGAAAGTTCTTCAACCCGCTGGCCCGGGCCGTCTGAATGATCCCGACATAGGTGATGTCGTGGGAAGCCAGCGCGTCGAAACGGATTTTCAGACCTTCGCTCTCCGGTCCCCGCTGATGCGCGGAAAGGATGCCATAGGCCATCGAGGTCCTCCGAGCCTCTTCTTTCAAAAGCATCCGTTCCGTCCCCTGGAAGGAAGGGACGATCCTCCGCACATCCGCCGGTGTCAGCCCTTCCACGTAATCGACTGTCTCCATGCCGTTCAACAGCAGGATGCCCTGGTTTTTTCGCAGTTCGATCATGATTCAGCCTTTCCTTGCGGGGGATGTCCTTCCGTCGGTTACTCGCAGGTTCTTCCGGAGGTATTTTCGGAATGCGCCGTAGTCGTTCGACAGGAGGACCGGCTCTCCCGACCGCTCGTCGATGTCCTTCATGCCCGGAGGGAGTTCGGGGTCGATCCCCAGGAGCTCCCGGATGTCGTCGGGGAATTTGGCCGGATGGGCCGTCTCCAGGCTGATGCAGAGCGGTTTGTCGCCGTACAACTCGAGATAGACCTCAAGCCCCCGCCAGCCCACGGCGCCGTGCGGTTCGAGGAGGACCCGGTACTGGTCGTAGATCCGCTTGATCGTTTTTTTCGTTTCCCGGTCGGAGATGCTGACGGAATAGATGTTCTTTCTCATCTCATCCAGGTTCGGGATGCGGCGGACCATGCCGGTCCGATCCACGGTGCCGTCGTAGAGGTCGAAGAAGCGGGCCAGGTTGCTGGGGTGGCCCACATTCATCGCGTTTGACAGGCTGGCGCGCGAGGGTGAGACCCTCTCATAGACGCCGGTCTCCAGGAAGCGGGGGAATTCGTCGTTTTCGTTCGTCGGCATGATGAGTTTCTCCACGGGGAGGCCCATCCGCCGGGCATACTCGCAGCCGAGGGCGTCGCCGAAGTTGCCCGACGGGACGGAGAAGACGGCCGGCTCGCCGTCGCGCGAAAGCTGCGACCAGGCCCAGACGTAATAGACGATCTGCGGAAGGATCCGGCCGAAGTTGATCGAATTGGCCGATGTCAGGTTAAGCCCGGCGAAGGCCGGGTCGGAAAAGGC
>JAPLJW010000079.1 GCA_026388365.1 Deltaproteobacteria bacterium
CCGGTCATTTCGCTGAAGCCCGGCAGCCAGGGAACCCCGGACCTCTATGTGACGACCAGCGGCGGCGGGGTCAGCAGCGCCCAGACCCAGCGGGTGGGCATCAATCCGCCCGGTATGGCGAATCGGACCAACCTGCTCTACTGGAAAGACAAGCGCGTGGAGTAGCAGCAACGTTACCTTGATTAAGACCGGCGGCATGGGTCAGGGATTTGCCGCCGGTCTTATTTTGTCTCACGTCCATCTATTTTCTTGACTTCAAATCCGTATGAAGATAGGGTAACGCCCGAATTGCAACGGGAAACGGCTGTTCAGGGGGTGCAGGGATCATGGGGACGGAGAAGAGGTACTGCTCGATCTGCGCATGGCGCGAGAATTGCCAGAAGAGGTTCAGTATCGTAACCGACGCGTCGGGTTGCGTGCGCTGCCCGGATTATTCGCGCGACCTTTCCATCAAGGAGAGGGATATCGACGCGGTGGAAAAGGCATGCCGGGAGAAGTAATCCGGCGTGGCCTCCCTTCGCAAAGCATAGCATCATCCATCGTCAGGCGAAGTGCAGGGAAGGCCGGCGGCTGTCCGGCGGAGCTGCAATAAGGGAACGCCGGTCTTAAGGCGTTGCGGTTGCGGCGTTTTGTATAAGGCAACGGGTTGGCCTTGCGGTCAACTATTTTCATATATGAGGCATGGCCCCGCATGAAACAGGTATTGATCCGTCTTCTCGAAGAATCGATTCAGTCGGGCATGGACGCGCGGCTTTTGCCTCCGGTGGCGCCCTCCCATATCGAAGTGGAGTTGACGAAGGATCCTGGCCACGGCGATTACGCCTCCAACATCGCGATGATTCTTGCCGCGCAGGTGAAAAAGAATCCCCGCGAGATCGCCAAGATCCTTTCGGAAGGGATCGAGGATCGGGACGGGGTGCTGGAGAAGGTGGAGATCGCCGGCCCCGGTTTTTTGAACTTCTTTATCCGGGGGGGGACTTTGACCACGCTCCTCGAGACCGTTGACCGGCAGGGGGATCGCTACGGATCTTCAAATCTGGGACAGGGCCGGCGGCTCCAGGTGGAGTTTGTCAGCGCCAACCCCACGGGGCCGCTCCACATCGGCCATGCGCGGGGGGCGGTCGTGGGCGATGTCATGGCCAATATCCTGGCGGCCGTCGGCTATCAGGTTTTCCGGGAATATTACATCAACGATGCGGGAAACCAGATGCACAACCTTGGGAAATCGCTTCTCCTGCGCTACCGGGAACTCCTGGGTGAAACGGCGGAGTTTCCCGAAGGCTGCTATCGGGGGGATTACATCCGGGAGCTGGCCGCGGAGCTGCTGAAGAGGGACGGGGAGCGGCACCTCCATGAAAAGCCGGATGCGCTCATCCCGCTTTTCACCGATTACGCCGGCAGCGCCATTCTCGAGGGAATCCAGGAGGATCTTCGGCTCTTCGGCGTCGTTTTTGACCTCTATTTCAGCGAGCGGGAGCTTTACCGGGACGATGGCGTGGGGAAGCTCCTCCGGACGCTGGAAGAGAAGGGTTTCATCTATCGGGAAGGGGAGGCCCTCTGGTTCCGGACCACCGCCTTCGGGGACGAAAAGGACCGGGTCGTCGTCCGGCAGAACGGGGATCCGACCTATTTCGCCGCCGACATCGCCTACCACCGGAACAAGTTCCTGCGGGGTTTTGAGACGGTCATCGACATCTGGGGGGCCGACCACCATGGGTACATCCCCCGGATGTCCGCCGCGGTGCAGGCGCTCGGATATGAGAAGGACGCCCTGAAGGTGATTCTGGTTCAGCTCGTCAACCTCCTCCGGGACGGGAAGCCCGTGGCGATGTCCACAAGATCGGGAGAGTTCGTAACCCTGCGCGAGGTCGTCGATGAGGTGGGGAAGGATGCGTCCCGCTACAACTTCCTGATGCGGCGTTCCGACAGCCACCTCGATTTCGATCTGGAACTGGCCAAGAGGCAGTCGAACGAAAATCCCGTCTATTATGTCCAGTACGCCCACGCCCGGATCTGCAGCATCCTCCGGATGGCGGCCGAGCGGGGGCTTGCGGCGCCGACAACCGGGCAGGTGGATGCCGGCCTTCTGAGGCTGCCGGAAGAGATCGATCTCATCAAGACGATCACCCGTTTCCCCGAGGTGGTGGAAGGGGCGGCGCGGACCCTGGAGCCCCATCGGCTGACCTTCTACCTGAATGATCTCGCGGCCATTTTTCACAGTTATTACAACAAGAACAAGGTGTTGTCCGATGACGGCGCCCTCACGGGGGCAAGGTTGTTCCTGGTCAGGTCCGTCCTCACCGTCCTGAAGAACGCCCTGAAGATGCTGGGGGTCTCCGCCCCGGAGAAGATGTAACGGCGGCTTTCGTAAAACCATGGCAGCGAAAAACAGGCATATGTTCGAACTCAAGCTGGGCAAACTGGGGCTGATCCTGTTTGTCTGCGGGATGTCCCTCTTGCTCTTATCCCTGTTCTTTTTGGGGATCGTGGTCGGCAAACACATGGAGGCCTACCCGGAACGATTTTCTCCCGGCGTGGCGGAACTGATCCGGGACCGTCTGTTCGCCTCCGCACCGCAGACGGGTAAGGCAGCTCCTTCTGCGGAAGCGGGGAAACGGGATGTGCCGGCCGGCGGGGAAGAAAGTTTCGGTTTGACGTTTTATGAGACCCTGGGCGGGAAAAAGGGAGGGGCGCAGGCAGCAAAAACGGCCGGCGCGGTGAAGGATCAGCCCCCGGAAACATCCGCGCCTGTTCCCGTTCCGGCGGGGAAACCCGCGGTGCCGGAGCCGGCGGCGGGATCTGCCGGCGGGGCGGTTGGAAATACGGATCTCCCGGTTCCCGGCAGGGCAGGGGACGGGAAGAAGTCAACCCCCCTGCCGGAAAAGAAAGCGGCCATGGAGTCCGGGACAAAGGTTTCGGCGGCCATGCCGGCCGGAATACCGGCGGATGGGAGAACAATCCTGGAGAAGGGGCGTTTTGAGATTCAGGTGGCCGCTTACCAGGAAAGCAGAAAAGCGGAACAGATGATGGAGAAATTGGGCCCCCTGGGCTTTGCGTCCCGGGTGGTGATGAAGGAGCTTCCCGGAAAAGGAAGATGGTTTCGCGTCATTGTCGGCGGGTTTGAAAACCGGGAAAAGGCGAAGGCGGCGGCCGATCAGATTGCCGGAAAAATCCGCGATGTGAAGTGCGTGGTCCGGCCCTCCGGAAAGAATGGCGGGAATTGAGAGTCAAAAATGTTTGAGAATCTGACCGACAAACTGGACGGCATCTTCCGGAAACTGAAGGGGCGGGGGCGTCTGGACGAGGAGAATATCCAGTCTGCGCTGAAGGAGATCCGCATGGCCCTGCTCGAGGCCGACGTGAATTTTCGTGTCGTCCGGGATTTCATCGAGGATATCCGGAAGCGGGCCGTCGGACAGGAGGTCCTGGAGAGCATCACCCCCGGACAGCAGGTGGTCAAGATCGTCCATGACCGGCTGGTCGAA
>JAPLJW010000347.1 GCA_026388365.1 Deltaproteobacteria bacterium
GCCGTCGCCCATAAAATGATTGACTTCAAAGGGTCATGGTGATAGGGGAAACTTCCCTTGGACCGGGAGGAGAGATTGACCCATGCTGGATATCAAATACCTCAGACAGAACATCGATTTCGTGTCCGGAAAGATGCGCGAGCGGGGCCAGGCGATGAACCTGGATCGTTTTGTCGCCCTCGATGCTGGGCGGCGGGAAATCATCCGGGAGGTCGAGGAGCTCCGGAGCGTGCGGAATGCGGTCTCCAAACAGATCGGCGAGAAGAAGAAAAACAGGGAGGATGCCGCCGACATCATCGCGCGAATGGGAGAGGTCTCCGCCCGGATCAAGGAGCATGACGAGACGCTGAAGAAGACGGACGAGGATCTCGCCGCGATCCTGATGACGCTCCCCAACGTCCCGCACGAATCGGTCGTCGCCGGGAAGGGTTCGGAGGACAACCCGGTCATCCGGGTCCGGGGAGAGAAGACGCAGTTCTCTTTCGCGCCGCGGCCGCACTGGGAGATCGGAGAGAGCCTGAACATCCTCGATTTCGCCCGCGGGGCGAAGATCACCGGGGCGCGCTTCACCCTCTACCGGGGGCTCGGCGCAAGGCTGGAGCGGGCGCTCATCAACTTCATGCTCGACCTCCACACCGGAGGTGCTGACCCCCTTTATGGTCAACCGGGAGAGCATGACGGGCACGGGCCAGCTTCCGAAGTTCGAGGAGGACCTCTTTCGGATCGACAAGGTGGACTACTTTCTGATCCCGACGGCGGAGGTCCCCGTGACGAACATCCACCGGGACGAGATCCTGAACGAGAAGGAGCTTCCGATTTACTACGTGGCCTACTCCCCCTGCTTCCGCGCGGAGGCCGGCTCCTACGGAAAGGACACGCGGGGGCTGATCCGCCAGCACCAATTTAACAAGGTGGAGCTGGTCAAGTTTTCAAAACCGGAGAGTTCTTACGAGGAACTGGAAAAGCTGACGCTGAACGCCGAAGAGGTCCTGATAAGGCTGAAAATCCCCTACCGGACGGTCTGCCTCTGCACGGCGGATCTCGGCTTCTCTTCCGCGAAGACCTATGACCTCGAGGCGTGGCTCCCTGGCCAGAATACCTACCGGGAAATCTCCTCGTGCAGCAATTTCGAGGAGTTTCAGGCGCGCCGGGCGTCGATCCGCTTCCGGCGCGAAGAGAGCGGAAAGGTGGAATTCGTCCACACCCTGAACGGCTCCGGTCTCGCCGTGGGAAGGACCCTTGTCGCCATCCTGGAGAACTACCAGCAGGCGGACGGGAGCGTGGTCATCCCTGAGGCTCTCCGGCCTTACATGGGCGGGGTTGACAGAATTCCCGTCGCGGGATAGCATGCACAATGTGCGGAGGGATGGCCGAGTGGTCTATGGCGGCGGTCTTGAAAACCGTTGACCGAAAGGTTCGCGGGTTCGAATCCTGCTCCCTCCGCCAGAGATAACGACCTGACCCAAGGGAACACCTTGCCGCAAGGTATCCCCTTGAAAGATGATCGTAAAAAGTCCCCCAAACGGTCATACCGGCGGAAACCGGTATCCAGAACCCGTTAAAAAAACTGGATTCCGGGTCAAGCCCGGAATGACAAAAGAGGCAAATGACGACTTTTTACGGGTTCATCAAAGATGATCGTAAAAATGATCGCGGAGAGATGGCTGAGTGGCCGAAAGCGATCGCCTGCTAAGCGATTGTACGCCCCTTAAAGGTGTACCGCGGGTTCGAATCCCGCTCTCTCCGCCATTTTATTCCACCCCCGCCCTGATCCTGAGCGCCCAGATAACCAAAGGGTAATCTTCCGATCATCCCCGCGTAAGGTTCCCCTCTTATAATCGATCCCAACAGGCCGGCGATCAGGCAGCCATGCCGCCCCCTTACGTCCGGTAAAGTCCGGCATCCGGTCTTCCGAACGCCGATTTGTGCCGCCGGAATGACGACCTTGACATTCGTCGTTGCCGGTTTAAATTAGGCGCGCATGGAATCAGTCCAAAAGCTCAAAACAAGGAGGATCGTTTATGAAACGAAAAACATTTTACATGACCCTGTTCATTGGCCTGCTCCTGGCCGGATCCGTTATCGGCCTCGGCTGCGGGATATCGCAGGCAGCAGAGCCCGGTTTGGAGGTTTCCGTCTCCTCGGGGACGCCGATGGTTCCCGCCAGTTTCAGCGACCTGGCGGAGAAGGTCCGCCCCGGCGTGGTCAACATCCAGATTGTGAAAAAGGTCGAGTCCACCGGGCGGCGTATTCTTCCGGGAAATCCCTTCGGATACGGCGGCAGAAACCCTTTCGAGGATTTCTTCGAACAATTCGAGAGGAATCAGCCCGAGAGAAAGCAGCAGGGGGTCGGCTCCGGCTTTGTCATGACCCGGGACGGGTATATCCTGACCAATAACCATGTCGTCGAGGGCGCCGACGAGATCAAGGTGAAACTCGCCGACGGCAAGGAGCTGACGGGCAAGGTTGTCGGCCGGGACCCCAAAACCGACATCGCTGTGGTCAAGATCGACGGGTCTGCGGATTTGCACCCCCTCACGCTGGGCGATTCGGGCAAGCTGAAGGTCGGAGACTGGGTGATCGCCGTCGGCAGCCCCTTCGGCCTGGAGCAGACGGTGACCGCCGGGATCGTCAGCGC
Organism: Deltaproteobacteria bacterium; assembly: GCA_026388365.1. The sequence continues at coordinate 2,639 of JAPLJW010000347.1, forward strand.
CAAGGGACGGGTGATCGGTTCGGGACCCTATGATGATTTCATCCAGACCGACGCCTCCATCAACCCCGGCAACAGTGGCGGCCCCCTGGTCAACATGCTGGGGGAAGTCGTGGGGATCAACACGGCGATCATCGCCTCCGGACAGGGGATCGGCTTTGCGATCCCGATTGCGATGGCCAAGGAGATCGCCCCCCAGCTCAAAGAGAAGGGTCATGTGACGCGAGGCCTTTTGGGCGTCAACATCCAGGACATGACGCCGGAGCTGGCAAAAACGTTCGGGCTCAAAGAGAGCAAGGGGGCGCTCGTCGCCCAGGTGGTCCCGGACGGTCCGGCCGAGAAGGCGGGGATCGAACAGGGGGATGTGATCATAACCTTTGACGGCAAGCCCGTGGGCGACTCCAAAGAGCTGCCCCGGATCGTTGCCTCGACCCCCGTGGGCAAGAGCGTCACGGTGACGGTGCTCCGGGACGGCAAAGAGATTGATTGCCGGGTGAAAGTGGGGGAGATGGAAGCGGAGGCTGCGGAAAAGGAGAAGGACCCGACGCAGGCATCGCTTGGCATTTCAGTGCAGACGATTACGCCCCAGATGGCGCAGGCGCTGGGCATGAAGGGCACCGAGGGGGTCGTGGTAACGCGGGTCGAACCGGAAAGCGCGGCGGCCGAAGCGATGATCCGGACCGGGGATGTGATCCGGGAGGTCAATCGCAAACCGGTCAAGAATGCGGATGATTTCGCCCGGAAGATCGGACAGGAAAAAGGAAAGGACGTCATCCTGCTGCTCATCCAGAGGGGCCAGAATCGTCTCTATGTGGCGGTCACGCCGAAGTAGTCTCATACGCATCCGGCCTGGGGGGCACCCCACAGGCCGGATGCTTTTTTATCCGCCCCAACCGCAGTCTCTTTTAAGCGACGGTTTAAAAGCCCGGATGCAAGGCCTCCGAAATCCCCAGCAGAAGCCCGTGGATGACATTGCCCCGGAAGCATGATGGCATGCGAAACGGACGAAATCCGCCCTGGTAAACACAGACGACGGAATTGATGATCCGGAGGATCTTGGTCATCACGGCCGGACCCCTGGAAACAAAAAGACGGACCTCTTGCACCGTTACATTCGTTTTCCGATGACCTGCCATACCTTTTTGAACTTCCCCGCTGCGGCGGGCAGGGCAATGATATTTTCAATCCTCGCCCGCTGTTTGGTGATGGTTTTCACAAGGGAAAACAGGATTTCTTTCGGGCCGCAGCGAAGGGGCTTTACCGCAACCGGCGGCCGCCCATTTCGTCGCGACGAATCCTGTTGACATATTCCGCAAAGTGGATAGAATGGCCGCCCGTTGTCCGGAAGGAGGACCTCGGGATCCGGTTTTTTTCAGAAGGGCTGACGCTGCCGTTGCGAGGTTTGACGGAGAAAACAATAAACGCGCCCATAGCTCAGCTGGATAGAGCATCAGACTACGAATCTGAGGGCCGCAGGTTCGAATCCTGCTGGGCGCGCCATACGAACAAGGGGTTATGGATTTGAATCTATAACCCCTTGTTCGTATGGCGCCCTGTGGCCGGCTGCAGCAATGGACCGTGATCCGGACAGTTTCCTACGGAGGGTCCGGGTTGAACGGACTTCAACGGATGGGGAGGGATGATGAAACAGGAGCGTACGGAACGCTCAACCAGGATCGCAGCGTTGATCGTTGCGACCCTGGCAAATTTCATGACGCCGTTCATGGGTTCCGCAGTCAATATCGCACTGCCGGCGATCGGCGTGGAATTTGCGGCGGACGCCATCGCGCTGGGCTGGATTCCGACATCCTTCCTGCTGGCGGCCGCCATGTTCGCCGTTCCGTTCGGCCGGATCGCCGACATATACGGCATGAAGAGGATCTTCGGCTACGGGGTCATGCTGTTCACCGTTTCGTCACTGTTTTGCGCCTTTTCGTCTTCAACCCTTGCACTGATTGTTTTCCGGATTTTCCAGGGAATCGCCGGCGGGATGATCTTTGTAACGGGGCTGGCCATCATCACATCCGTTTACCCTGTGTATGATAGGGGCAAGGCCATCGGCATCAATGTCGCCACGGTTTACATCGCCCTCTCCCTCGGACCGGTCCTGGGCGGCATCATGACCCACGACCTGGGATGGCGGAGCCTTTTCCTGGCCATGATCCCTCTGGGCGTCATCATCCTGACTATAACCGTCTGGAAGGTCAAAGGCGAATGGGCGGAATGCCGGGGGGAGAGATTCGACCTCAGGGGCTCCCTGTTTTACAGCATCGTCCTGGTCATGGTCATGTACGGGTTTTCCATTCTCCCCTCCCTTCCGGGAACGGTGCTGGTTGTTTCCGGAATCATCGGATTTGCGGGGTTTCTGATCTTCGAGTTGAAGACGGACAGCCCCGTGCTCAACGTCCGGCTCTTCAAAAACGCAACGTTTGCGCTTGCCAACCTTGCCGCACTGATCAACTACAGCGCGACCTTTGCCGTGGTCTTTCTGCTGAGTCTCCACCTCCAGTACATCAAAGGTCTCGACCCGAAGTCCGCGGGTCTGATCCTCGTTGCACAGCCCGCCGTCATGGCCGTCTTCGCGCCGATCGCGGGAAGGCTTTCCGACCGTATCCAACCCCGGAAACTCGCCGCTCTGGGAATGGCGATTTCCACGCTCGGCCTATTCATATTTGCCACCATGACCATGGAAACCGGCATCGCCGCCATCACTGCGGGTCTGATCGTTCTCGGGATCGGTTTCGGCTTCTTCTCCCCCCCCAACACGAGCGCAATCATGGGATCCGTGGAAAGGAGATTTTATGGCGTCGCATCGGCGATGGTCAGCACCATGCGCCTTCTGGGTCAGATGCTCAGCATGGGCCTGGCGCTGATGGTTTTCGCCATCTTCATCGGCAACGTCCGGATCACGCCCGATCAGTACCCTGCACTGCTCCGAAGCATCCGGACTGTCTTCATGGTTTGCACCGTGCTGTGCTTTTCAGGTATTTTCGTCTCCCTGGCAAAGGAAAATCGAGCGAGCAGACCCTGAGATCATCCTTTGAACAGAGGCCGATCCGCCCGCCCAGCGAAGCCGAAGGTCTTCTGATGCGGGTCAGCATGAATTGCCCCTGGAACCGCTGCAACTTTTGCCGCACCTGTAAGAATGCAACATTCGTGATCCGCATCACCCCGGTGGAACCGATTCCGGCGTCAATCCCGCCAGCGCAACGGATTGAAGTTCGTGTTCCGGTCATAGAAATCTTCACGCTCCGCGCGCTTCAGGAAATTCACGGTCAGATAGGTCAGAGGGGTGACCAGCGTTTCATAGGCGGATTTCATCAGCCATTGGCTCCCTGCCATCTTCGCCAGCGCATCGAGAGGGACCGTCCCGTAAAAGGCCAGAAAAATAAAGACCCCGGAATCCGCGAGCTGACCGACGACCGTGGAGCCGATCGTGCGCATCCACAAATGCCGCCCCCGGGTCGTGATCTTCATCTTGGCGAGCACGAAAGAATTGAGGAACTCTCCCAGCAGATAGGCCAGAAAAGAGGCGGCCAGAATCCTGGGCGTTGCCGCGAAGATCGCCTGGTAAGCCTGCTGCGAGGCGGCGGCGGTCTCAAAGGCGCCCGTCCTCCAGAAGGGCGCCGCCGGCAACCCGATGGAAAGATAGAAGATGAATACCGCAAGCAGGTTGCACCCGAAGCCGATCCAGATGACCCGCCGGGCCTGAGCGTAGCCGTACACCTCGGTCAGGATATCCCCGAAAATATAGGAGATGGGAAAGATCAGAATCGCGGCCGGCAAAAAGAACGGTCCGACGGAGATCAGCTTCACGGCAATGATGTTGGAGACCACCAGGCTGGTGACGAAAATGGCGGTAATGGCGGGCAGCCAGCGGTGTTCAGCCATTTCTCTTCCCATGTTCCGCTTCGACGGCAATGGATATCCCCCCCCGCACCGCAAAATCCGCAGTGACCTTGCACCAGCGGGGGGCCAGGACCTTAACAACATCGTCCAGGATCGCGTTGGCCGCATGTTCGTGGAAGACCCCCTGGTCCCGGAAGGACCACAGGTAAAGTTTGAGCGATTTGGACTCCAGGATCTTCCGGTCGGGAATGTATTGAAGGGTCAGACGGGCAAAATCGGGCTGCCCTGTCGCCGGACAGACGCAGGTAAACTCTTCGGTGCGAAGGGTGACGACATAATCCCGCGCCCGATGGTGGTTCGGAAACGTTTCCAGTTTCTTCGCAGGTTTATCCCCCCTGCCGAGCAGGGTCAGCCCTTCCAGGTCCGATTTTTCAGTCATCTTCGGCATAGGGTCCCTTCCTTTGCGCTTTTTGGGTCTTCATCCTTAAAGGAGATGAAGGTGCGTCGCGCCTCCCGGATCTTCCTTTTTTTCGATCCATGAATCTTTACGGGGAGGCTCTTTTCATCTATCTGAAACGGTCTGATCTTGTCCACATTTTTCTCTACACGAACAACAATTTTCCTGTTGATAATCCATTTCTGCTGTGGTAAGGGGGAACGCATCCGCTGGGGGATCGTTCAATGGTAGGACAACGGACTCTGACTCCGTGAATCGTGGTTCGAATCCACGTCTCCCAGCCAAATGAAATAAAGAGGGATTTTTTGATTAGCGGTTAATCCATTTTTCTTTTCCGGTCATTTTGTCCCGCTCCTGTCCCGCTTATTTATTTCTTCAGGTCATTTTTGCTCTGCCAGCTGATACTGATTACGCCCCGCATACAGAACGACGCCGAAGATATTTCATCCTGTCCGGCGTTCGTATCGTTCTCCATACCGCAAACCGGGTGCCCTCATTCCATCGAAAGGGCGGATGATGTTCCGGAACATCGCGTAGCGGCGGGCCGGGTCATGATCCCCCTGAGAAGGGATATGGCGGCATAGGGCGCGAAACTGGCGACTCAAGAGCCGGTTTCGAGCCCTATGCCGTTTTGACAAGCCACATGAGACGGACGGGCCGTCTTTTCCGGCGCTGATGATCCGACCGTCCTGCCGGGCTGATGATCAGCGGCGTGGGCCGGGGTGATAGGGAAATGGCGCGCCCATAGGGCGTGCAGAGGGCGGATGGTGCCTTGACACCGCGGCACAAGGTGAAAGGCACGATCTGCCCGTCAGGCATGAGCGGCGAAGAGCGCGAGGATCGCGACAAAGGAGAGTTCCGAAGCGATCAAAACCGTTTCCGGGAACCTCCAAGGTGCGTTATTACGGATACTACAGCAACGTCTCGCGGGGAAAACGCCAGCAGGAAGGTCAGGATGACGCCATACCCTGCATCCTCGAACCGCAGGGAAACGAAAAGGCTTTCCGCAAAAGTTGGGCCAGGCTGATTCAGAAGATGGGAGCCTGTCCCGGCGAAAGCCGGGAAAGTTGATCCCCTGGTCTGCCCGAAATGTCAGGGGACGATGCGGATCATCAGCCGTATTGAGGACCCGTCGGTGATCCGGGATATCCTCAATCATCTGGGACTTTGGCTGGTAAGGGCAAGACCACTGCCAAAAACTCACTCCCCTTGGGGACATGATGCCGGCCGTGAGCCGGTCGATCGGTCTCTCCATGAATGCGCCGCTTATGATCTTCAGCGTCAAAAACACGCTGATACGATCTACGGCGACCCCGAATACTTTTGGGATGCCTATATTCATGCATAACGCATTTTGAAAAAAAGGCGTGCTGGAGAGGTTTGTCTGAATTGTGCTCAAAAATGCCCTCTTGCCGGGTGACTTGACCGAAAGGGGAGCTGATTTTTCAAAAGAGCGGCCACCGATCCACCTCCCGCTTCCAATCGCATCGCCGACCCCTGCTTTTCGACGCAAAATAGATGCAAAACACCCTGCAAAATATCCCTGCAAAATATCCCTGCAAAATATACACCTGCAAAATATCCCTTGACAAACCAAAATAGTCACCATAGACTCCCACCACGAAAAAGGAAGTTCTGATCAATCAATATCAATCAATTCAATTAAAGGAAGTTCAGATCAATAATAAATGATTGTTGCGATACTGGGTGGCATGGGGCTTCAAGGGAAAGCGGCCCTGTTCGACCTGACCCGATCTGAGGGGGTCGAGAAGGTTCTGTGCGCCGATGCGGTTCAAAAAGATCTGGGCAAGCTCACGAAGTTCGTGGACATGGGCAAGGTGGAGATGGTCCAAATGGATGCCTCGTCCACCCGGGATATCGTCAGGGTCCTCAAAAGAGGAGTGGATGTGGCTATTGACCTCCTGCCGATCCAGCTCATGCCGCTGGCCTTTGAGGCGGCCATCGAGGCCCGTGTCCCGCTTGTCAGCACGAATTACGCTCACGCGTTACATCACCTGCACGAGCCGGCCCTTGCAGCAGGGGTATCCCTGATGCCGGAGTGCGGTCTGGATCCAGGGATCGATCTGGTAATCTGCGGCGAGGCGGCCCGGGCGTTTGACGAGCTTCATGTCATCAACTCCTACTGCGGCGGTTTTCCTGAAAGAAGGGCCTGCACCAATCCTCTCAGCTATAAAATAAGCTGGAACTTGGACATGGCGCTGCGCAGCCACAAGAGAGCTTCTGTGCTTATCGAGGATGGAAAGCGGGTGACACTCTCAGCTGATGAGCAGCATAATGAAGAGATTATTAAGCATATCGCCTTCCCGGGTCTTGGAGAGTTGGAGGCGATTCCCAACGGCGATACCGTTGCCTACACCGACCTGCTGGGCATCACGAAGACCGTGCGAGAAGCAGGGCGTTACGCGCTTCGCTGGCCGGGGTGGTCTTCCCTCATCCGTCCCCTGAAGAAGCTGGGTTTTCTCTCCGAGGAGCCCATTGATGTCGACGGGTGTCTCGTGAGCCCTCACCGGTTCACGGTCAAGCTCCTGGAGCCCAGGCTTCAATACCTTGACGATGAAAAAGATCTCGTGGCCATGCTCAATGTCTTTGAGGGCGTCAAGAAGGGTCGAAAGGCATCCTGGGTCAGCAGTCTTCTGATTGAGAGAGATCTGGAGACAGGTCTTCTGGCCATGAACATCAGTGTGGCAGGTCCTGCGAGCATTGTGGCTCAGATGCTGGGCCGGGGAGAAATCACAAAGAAGGGACTTCTGTCCCCTGCCGCCGATGTTCCCTATGAGCCTTTTATGACCGAGTTGGCACACCGAGGCATCATGGTCAGGGAAGAGGTGTCTTGAGAACAGGGGTTATCAGCAAGGGGAAATCCTTTTGCTTGCGGCTGGAAATGTCATGTTCATCAACCCATTTCAAAAGGAGGAACGAAAGATGGTAAACAAAGGTTTAAAAGCATTGTTGGCAGTTGTCTTGATGATGGGTCTCGCATCCACTGCGTACGCAGGAACCCTCGATGACATCGCCCAGCGGGGAGAGTTGCGTATTGCCTGCCAGACCCAGGGGCCCCCGTTCAGCTTTGTGGACAAGAACGGGAAGAGGGCCGGCAGTTCCGTAGAGTTCTGCGAACTCATGGCAAAAGAGATGGGCGTCAAGGTGGTCTTCCAGGATTATGATTGGGACGGCCTAATTCCCGCGCTTCTTTCCAAGAAGGCAGACATTCTGGCGGCCGACATGACACCAACGTTAAAGAGGGCCATGAAAATCGCCTTCAGCAGGCCTTTCATGTACACGGGCAGCATTGTTTTTACAAAAGCGGACGGCCCGATCAAGAGCATGGCAGATTGCCGGAAACCGGGGCTGAAGATTGCCGTGCTCCTGGGCTCAACCGGTGAAACCGACGCCAAGAGCGCTTTCCCCAGCGCTGAACTCAAGTCCTACAAGGGCGGTGGACCACTCCTGATTGACGCGGTGCTGAAAGGCCATGCGGATATCGGCGTCAATGACTCTTCAGCGGTGGTGGGTCAAATGGCGAACTTCCCTCCCAACAGCCTCAAAATCTTTCCTGATATGATTTCCAAGCAGCCCCTGGCCTTCGCGGTCCGTTACGACTCGATGGACTTGCTGGAGTGGATCAACCTTTTCTTTCTCCACATCAGCCTGGACGGCCGTATGGACAAGAACATCAACTACTGGGTCAATACGCTGGACTGGAAAAAAGATCACTAAAACAAAGGCCTTTGGAGTTGCCTCATCCAAGCCCCCTCCCCCCTCCCCATTGGAGAGGGAGTGAGGGGGCGGATGTAAGCTGGCCGCAAGCTACCCATTCCCTTAGGCACACGACATGCTTGAAACCTTCAACTTCCGAGTCATTCTCGAGTACATGCCCATGTACTGGAAGTGTTTGCTGGCCACCCTCTGGCTTTCCGGAGCCGGTCTTTTCGGGGCGCTGGTCGTGGGGGTGGTGGCGTGTGCCATGCGCATCAGCCGTTCGAAGCTTGTTTCAACGGGGGCCGTCATATACATCGAGAGTATTCGTTCGACGCCCCTTCTGGCTCAACTTTATTTCTTCTACTTTGGCCTACCCTCTCTAGGGATCCCGATGAGTGAAGAATCGACAGGCGTTCTGGCGCTCACCCTAAACAGTGGGGCCTACATGGCGGAGATTCTCAGGGCGGGTGTGCAGTCGATATCCTACGGACAGATCGAAGCGGCCATGTCTTCCGGCTTGAGCTATCTTCAACGAATGCGTCACATCGTTCTTCCTCAGGCCGTCGGCGTAACTCTTCCGCCCATGTTGGGTCAGTCCATTGTCCTGTTCAAGGACTCCGCGCTCCTGTCTCTTATTTCGATCATGGAACTGACCCGTGCAGGACAGATCATGACCTCAGAGCGTTTCATGCCCGCTGAAGGCTTTCTGACTACGGCAGCTTTTTACCTGCTCATCTATTACATCTTGAAGGGTATTTCAGGGTGGTCTCAGAAGCAGCTCATTTTCCGCGAGGCGCGCTGAAAACTGGACAGAAGAACATGTTCACGATCCATTTTACGCAACTGATGCAAACCTTGCCCTTTTTCCTCAAGGGGCTCTGGGGAACGATTGCGATTTCCGGCCTGAGCCTTCTGGCGGGAACCCTTTTAGGGCTTATCTGGGGAATCATCCGCGCCAGTCAATACAAAACCTTGCGAAGGGTTGTCGGTGCATGGGTGGACCTCATTCGCGGAACGCCTTTCCTCGTCCAGATCTTCATCGCCTTCTTCATCCTGCCCGAGGTGGGCATCCAGCTCGAAGCCTTTCCTGCCGCGGTGATCGCCCTGAGCAATCTTTCCGCGTGCTTCATCTGTGAAATCATTGCCGGAGGCATCCTGGCCATTCCCTCCGGACAGAGGGAAGCAGCCACCGCATCAGGCCTCTCGGGCTACCAGCAGTTGCGGTACGTGATTCTTCCCCAGGCCCTGAGATTGATCTTGCCTCCCCTGGTGGGACAGTATGTGCTTTTGATCAAAGATTCGTCCGTGGTGTCGGCTATAGGCGTCCTGGATGTTACCCGGGTCGGGTGGATGACCGTTCAACGCATTCCCGAAGGCTTGCTGGTTTTCGGTCTTGTGGGAGTTCTTTATTTTGTGATTTGTTATCCCTTGATTCAGTTGTCGAACAGCCTTGAAAAACGGCTGACCGTGGTGACGACCCGGCTTTAGAACCTTAGACCCCTATGCTGTGAATTGTCTGCTATTTGCGAAGCAGTTCAAAAGCGAACCGCAGAATTTCGAATAACGAATAAAGAACGCCGAAGGAGAAGATAGACGAAATTAAACTTCATCATTCGGAATGTGATGTTCGACATTCGATATTCGACTTGCATGGCCTTGATGGCATCAGGATTTGGGTTCAGCTAATGGCATGCACGGGGGGAGTGAAGAAAACCCATCGTATGAGGTCGATATGAACATGATTACTTTTTCAAAGGTCAACAAGTGGTTCGGGGACCTCCACGTCCTGAAAGACGTGAGCCTCACCGTCGACGTCGGAGAGGTGGTCGTCATCTGCGGGCCGAGCGGTTCCGGCAAGAGCACATTGATCCGTTGCATCAACCGGCTGGAGGAAATCCGGAAAGGTGAAATCATCGTGGACAACATGAAGGTCCACGAGAAAAAGACCAACATGACGGACCTGCGGGCTGAAATCGGTTTTGTCTTCCAGTCCTTCAACCTTTATCCTCACATGACCGCTCTGGAGAACGTGATCCTGGCTCCCATGAAGGTGCGCAAGATGCCTAAGGCGGAAGCGGAAAAACTCGGCATGCAAATCCTTGACCGCGTTGGGCTGGCCAACAAGGCGAACGCCCATCCGGCCCAGCTCTCCGGAGGCCAGCAGCAGCGTGTGGCCATTGCCAGGGGTCTCTGCATGCGTCCCAAGATCATGCTCTTTGATGAACCGACCTCCGCTCTGGACCCGGAGATGATCAATGAGGTCCTGGACGTCATGCGCGTGCTGGCCAGGGAAGGGATGACCATGATTGTGGTTAGCCACGAGATGGGTTTTGCCCGGGAGGTGGCCCACAGGGTCGCGTTCATGGATGATGGAGCGATCATCGAAGTGGCGCCGCCCGAAGAGTTCTTCCATCATCCCAAGAGCGAACGGTCCAAGGCGTTTCTAAGCAAGATTCTGACCCACTAGCTCAGAAGCAAGGACTGAGCAATGAGTCATGAGGACTGAGCGGGAGGTCCAAAGACAATTATTTCTGGATCTTCCTCAGTCCTCAGTCCTCATGACCCATTACTTTCCCTGGTTCACCAAAAGAGAGGAGCGAACTCGTTCGCCTTGGCAAGAAGGCCGAAGATGCCTTCGGTTGAGGCCAATTTCATCAGAAGGGAGAGCTCTTCAGGCCTTGACTGCGCATAGCCCGTCCCCACATAACCATCTACGATCTCTGACTCCGTGAATCGTGGTTCGAATCCACGTCTCCCAGCCAATACATAAAGGGGTTAGCCCATCTTCCGCAGGATGATGTTAAATTCGAGAGAATTTGGCTGGGCTTTTTTGTAAAGTTGCAATGATTACGGGCCATGTTCTTTGAAAATCGGATGTAGTGGAGACCAGCCCCTTGCATAGAGGAGCGAGACTGGTAGA
>JAPLJW010000271.1 GCA_026388365.1 Deltaproteobacteria bacterium
CCGGCCTTGGCGATCCCGTAGATCCCCATCGCGGGCGCCGCCCTGGTCCCGGCAATCGACGCAATGCTGACGATCTTCCCCCGCTTCTTCTCCCGCATGATCAGCGCCGCCTTCCGCGCGCAGAGGAAGGTCCCGGTGAGGTTCCCCTCCATGATCTTGTTCCAGACGGGGAGATCCGTGTCCGTGACGGAGGCCGTCAGGAGGTTCATCCCGACGTTGTTGACGAGGATGTCGAGACCGCCGAATTGACGGACGGCCGTGTCGAAGAGATTCTCCACGTCGCCTTCTTTGGCGATATGGGCCGCAACGGCGAGGAGCCGCTCACCGCCGTTCAGCTTCTCCACGGCGGCCTTGAGGTTCTCCTCCTTCCGACCGCAGATGACGACCCGGGCGCCCTGCGCAAGGAAATTCCGGGCCAGCTCCAGGCCGACCCCCCGGCTTCCCCCCGTCACGACGACCACCTTTTCCTCCAGACCATACGACATGCCGCTCATCGCTTCCCTCCCGTAACGAATCCTAATGGAACACTTTATCTATTCTAATTGCGAGAACATGATGTTATATACCGACCCGGAACCGCCGGGAAACCGGCACGACGGAAACATATGCAAGAGATGACCTGCTGAGATTTTCTGATGATGCACTATAGGTCAAATGGCTGCCGGTGTCAATGTTGATGAAAGCGACACCCCCCTTTACAGGAAATCGATTCTATGCGACGATCGTTCGCCTGATCCCCTCACCGGCCCTGCGGATGGATCGGCGTGGGCTGGGCCCAGCGCTCTTTGTCCCCTTCGTAGAACCACTTGTCCGGAAAACCTCGGTGGCGGATGAATATGGGATTCTCCGCCCAGCGGATCAGGTCCTCGTAAGCCTGGTGGATCTTTCGGAACATCACCGCGTCGCCCCCGAGATCGGGGTGGTGGATCTTGGCTTGGCGCCGGTAGGCGTCCCGGATGATCTTCCGGAGCTCGGGGGAATCGAGGTTTGACTTCTCCAGATTCAGATAGATGAGGGACGCCGGCCTGACGTCCGGCGTGTGCAGGATTTTCGGCTTGACGGCCTGCGGTGGTACGCGGTTTCGGGCGGCCTGATTGAGGACGTGGAGCGTGGCAAAATACCGTTTCCTCGTCCGCCGTTGTTCCGCCCACCAGGTCTCGCCCAGGATGTCCGCCATCCGGCCAAAATCCTCGCCGGGATTTTTCCCCGGCGTTCGGGGGTAGAAAAAGCTACAGATCTCCTTGTAACCGTAAGGCAGGACGTCCATGATGATCAGAAGGTCCGAAAAGTAGAACGTGGCGTACCGCGCGTTGAGCGCCTGGAGGAGACCGCAGCGCATGTCGAGCCGCAGTCGGAGCTTCTGCCGGCAGTCGATGGAACAGTAGCGCCGCCGGCCGAGATGCTCCGTCGTTCCGCAGGATAGGCAGCGCTTGGGTTCTTTCCCGTCCGTGACGGGGACGGGCAATACATCCATGGTTTTCTTCATCCGGCCATCCGCCGCGGCGGTCCTTTCTGCGCTCACCGGCGAAAAAATTGCGGGGTCATTTTATCACAAGAGAAAAAAGAAAGAAAAGCGGGATTCATCGGCGGCAACGGGTTGGCGAACCGCTGAATCTCAGGAAAACCGAGGGAACATGACAAGCCTTCTCGACCGCCTTTACGCGAGCCAGTCCAACCGCCTCCTCTTTTTCAAGGACGGATGGGGGGATCTCCCCCGTCTCCGGGAGCTGCACCGCGCCGGCCTTCACCCCAGACCGCCGTGGCCCGTCGAGGTCCGCTGGGAGGAGACCATGGAGACCGGGACGGCCCTCCTCCGCCGGGGCGCCTTCACATCCCCCTACACCAACCTTCCCCTGCCCGCGGAGAGCCGAACTTCCTTCTTTGAGCTGGTTCTACCCCCGAAAGCCTCCCGGGAAACGCCGATCTGCATGCATTTTGCGGCGACCGGCGACGAGGGGTTCGCCCGCCGCCGCCGGGCC
>JAPLJW010000097.1 GCA_026388365.1 Deltaproteobacteria bacterium
ATCTCGACATCCGTGAGGCCGTGCCACTTCTCCGGCAGGGGGCGGAGCGATTTGGAGAGCAGGCGGAGGCCGTTCTCCTCCACGTCGATCGTGAGTTCCCCGGTTCGGGTCTTGAAGACCCGCCCTGCCAGCCAGACGATGTCGCCGATATCGAGCCTTTTAAACAACACAAAGGCCTTCTCCCCCAACTGGTTTTTCCGGAGAAAGGCCTGGAGACGCCCCTTGCGGTCCTGGATGCTGATGAAGGCGCCCTTGCCGAAATCGCGGACGGCCATCAGGCGGCCCGCCAGGGTGAATCGTTCCGTGACCGTTTCCAGCTCTTCGGGGGTCATCTGCCCGAAGCGCTCACTGACCGAGGCCGTGGTATCCCCGACCCGGGCGTCGTTGGGATAGAGGTCGATCCCGTCGGCCTGCAGGGAGTCGATTTTTTCTCTGCGCTTTTTTAGAAGTTCACTTTCTTCTTCCATAAATCCTCTACGCGTCCGGTTTATATAAATTGGATTTAACTATATTTTTTTTCTGAAATAGTCAAGTAAGAACTTTGAAAACGGGCATATCCCCCCCGTTTGCCAACGTTCGGTTATCGGCAACTTTCGTATTGCGGTCGGCGGATGACTTGTGTATGATCAATTAACCATTATTGTTTCAGAAAGGGGAACGGCATGATCAACAAAGCGATCCTGGTAGGCAGACTGGGGGCGGATCCGGAGGTGAGGTATACGCCGGACGGGGCGATGGTGACCAATTTCCGGATAGCAACGGACGAGCAGTGGAAGGATAAAAACGGCGAGAAGGTGCAGAAGACCGAGTGGCACAAGATCGTCGCCTTCGGGAAACTGGCCGAGATCTGCGGAAAATACCTGGTCAAAGGAAAGCTGGTTTACCTGGAAGGGCGTATCCAGACCAGGGCCTGGGACGACAAGGAGGGGGTCAAACGCTACACCACCGAGATCGTTGCGTCCGCCATGCAGATGCTTGATTCGAAGGGTCAGCGAAGCGCCGATGCATCGCCGGGAGAAACGCCGCACTCCCAGTCCGGGGCGGACGCGCCTCTGCCCGAGGATGACGTTCCCTTTTAGCAGGCTGAAACGCCCGTCTGCTGCGTTTCCCTCATCCTTCGCCGTTCAACGTACCAAACCGTACGCCTCACGGCTCAGGCTTTCGGAGGCCTTGCATCCGGACCTTTTTGAACAGCCCGGATCTGCAACTTTTTCAACGGGCTGTTAGAGGGGTTCAGGCTTTCTTTTCGTCTGCCTTGTCGTCGTTCTTCTTCTCGGCAGCCGGCGTGACGTCGATTTCGTTCGGCTCACGGGTGGCCTTCTTGAAGTTCTTGATGCCCCGGCCCAGCGCGCCACCAATCTCGGGGAGTTTGCCGGCGCCGAAGATGATCAGGATGATCACCAGAATGATCAGCAGTTCGGGCATGCCTATTCCAAACATATGGTTCCAGCCTCTTTCTTTCTTTTCGCGGCGCTTATCTTAAACGATCGGCCCTGCATTGTCAAACGGGAACTTCTTCAGGATAATTTTTTCTCCGACCCTTTTTCCGGCAGACGCATGTGAATGATCTGACCCTGCTTTCCTATGCTTCCCAGGGACTTCCCCTGGAAGGTGAGATTGATTCCCCCCGCATTGCCGATATCGAGCTGGAAAAAATCGGAGGCCATCCGCTCGATCTTGTCGCCTGGCTTGAGAAGGACCTGGTAGGAGGGATTCAGATCTTCCGTGATCCGGATCCAGGTGAGTTCGCGGGCCTCGATGACAAGATGGTACATCTTCCCGGCGGCGGGCGGAAGGATGGATTTTCCCGCCGGCGCCGGGGCCGATGGGGATGCCGTCATCTGGGCGGGGGCATTCTGGACAGCCGCTGTCTGGGAAGGAACGGGTATAACCTGCACCGGGGAAGGGGATTCCACGACCGGGGCGGGTGAAGGCGGTTTCCCGCCCTGGTCATAGAGGAAGATGGCAGAGACCAGGATGCCGCCCGCGATCACGGCAGCGAGGCTCATAAAAAGGAAACGGTAACGCCGGCCGGTTTCCGGCCAGGGTTTTCGAACCTCTGTCTCCTCCTGTGGCGGTTTCAGGCTTTCCAGATGCTTTTCATAGCGGTCGAGAATCGGATTTTCATCAATACCGATGGCCCGGGCATATTTCCGGATGAAATTTCGCGCATAGACGGGAGGCGGGAGGCGGTCAAAATCGCTGTTTTCCACCGCCGTGATATTGATCAGGCTGACCCGCGTCATTTCGAAGACATCCTTTAAAGAGAGACCGCGGGCCTCTCGCATGTCCTTCAATTCCGGCAGTTCCGGAAAGGTCTCCCGCAGGGGCGGCGCTTTCTCTTCCGCCGGAATGTCCTTCTTCTCATCCATCGTTTTTCAGCCTCATCTAAACTACGGATACTATTAACACCATTTCAGCGGCCGCGCAACAGAAAGATGAGAGACGGTTGCGGCGCCGAAATGCGGGACGGGACAGTTGCTGCTGGTTTTTTATCTTTTTTTATGCTGATATGACGCCCCGACTCTGTTGGGAAGGAGAAGAACCATGCATCGATACCGGAAATTCATCGAGGCGACGGCCCGCGAGGCGGGGGCGCTTCTCCGGGAGCGGATCGACGACCGACATACCGTCCGGTACAAAGGAGAGATCAATCTCGTTACCGAGGCGGACCATCTCTCCGAGGCGCTGATCGTGGATCGGATCCGCGGATCCTTTCCCGATCACGGCATCCTGGCGGAAGAATCCCCGGAAACGTCAAACGGCTCCGGTTTTCGCTGGATCATCGATCCGCTCGATGGGACGACAAACTACGCCCACGGCTATCCGGTTTTCTGCGTCTCCATTGCTCTGGAGGCGGCGGGAAAGATCCGTCTCGGCGCCGTGTACAACCCCATGCTGGATGAACTGTTCACCGCGGAGAAGGGGGCGGGCGCCTTTCTGAACGGCCGGCGTCTGAAGGTGTCCCGAACGGCGGAACTGTCCCGAAGCCTTCTGGCGACCGGGTTTCCTTATGACCTCCGGGAAGACCAGAACAACAACATCAATTATTTCGGGGCGATGGCGTTGAACACCCAGGCGGTCCGCAGGTCGGGTTCGGCCGCCCTCGATTTGGCCTGTGTGGCGGCGGGCCGCTTCGACGGTTTCTGGCAGTTGAAACTGATGCCCTGGGACATGGCCGCCGGCTGGCTCCTCGTTGAGGAAGCGGGAGGCGTCGTGACCAACCTGCATAGCGCTCGCTTCGATCTCCATTCTCCGCACATCCTTGCATCCAACGGCCTGATCCATGCCGGGATGTCCCGCCTGCTCGCCCGGACCGATCCCCTCTACAACCCCTGATTTTTTGATCTCGCAACATTCGGCGGGAATGCAACCCCTTTCCATCCGTCCTTCTTGACCCGCAGGCAACAGGCCTTCAATGACGCCTTTCCGGGCCGGAGCAGCCGATGAATCCGGAGATCCCCTAAGGAATTGCCCCCCGGTGGGATTTTTTATCCTGCCGTCGACCCGACCAGCACCTGTCTTGTCCGTGGGCCGTCGAATTCACAGAAGAAAATCGATTGCCATGCCCCGAGGACGAGTCGGCCGCCTTCAATGAAGACCGTCTGGGAGGCGCCGAAAAGGGAGGCCTTGACGTGGGCGGCGGCGTTTCCCTCCGCGTGTCGGTAACGGTCGGAAAGCGGGATGATCCGGTCCACCCAGGCCAGGATGTCCCGTGGAACATCCGGATCGGCATTTTCGTTGATCGTCAGGGCCGCGGTCGTGTGGGGGACAAAGACACGGCAGCTCCCGTCCCGGATCCCGCTTTCCTTGACCAGGGCTGCCACCCGGTCCGTGATATCGACCATTTCGCACCGGGCGGTTGTTCTCAAGGTGAATGACGTCATCCCTTCCTCCTTTGAAAAATTAATCGGTCAACTCCTCATAGAGCCTCAGGCCGATCGCAAGGCCGCGGTCGATGAAATCCGGTCCGTATTCGCGTCCCGTCGCCGTCCGGAAACTCTCGCGGATCTTCCGAACCCCCTCAAGGCCGGAGAGAAATCGGGGCAGAAGCGACCGGAGGGGGATACCGCGGGGGATGATCATCGCCCAGAGGGTTTCCGTAAAGTTGTCCGGTCCCCAGCGGAATTTATCCGCATCATAGAGGGCGTCGGAAAGGAGCCTCTCCTTGGGTCCGGCTTCGGTCCGGAAGGGCCGGAAAGCCTCATGGTTCCGGATGGCGCCGGCGATCCCCGCGCACTCATCGTCCTGAATCGGGAAGGAAGTCAGAAGTCTGGCCGCCTCGTCCGCACCCCGCTCGGCGTGGTTCTTCTCCGCCCGCCGGATGTCATGGAGGAGACCGCTTAGGTGGGCGAGGAGGACCAGACGCCGGACACGGGCGCCGGGAAGCCCCCCTCCTTCCTCGATGAGGATCAAGGCGCCGACATCGATGGCCACCTTCCGGACGTGGATGAGACCGTGACCGAGGCAATCCCCCCGTTCTTCCGCAAGCCGGATGCCGGCCGCGACGAGCGGCTCGGCGGCGAACAGTTCCCGGGAGAGAGCCACCTCCCGTTCCTTCTCCAGATAGAAACGGGGCGTCCCGACCTCAGCGGCGATCTTCCGGGACAGATCCATGGCCCGACGGTACTCCGGATCCGGCAACCCTTTTCCCTCCGTTTCCACCCTCTCTACCCCTCCGGGATGCCGCAGAGGCGCTTCGCCGCCGCCTGTTTTTCCTTCAGGTTCACCCCGCGGGCGATCATCACCCGCTGCGCCTGCGGCGAGCCAGCCCCGTGCATCGATTCCGTCAGGTAGCCGACGGCCGCCGCCCCCAGCGTCAGGTTTTCGATCAACCGGAGGATCCGC
>JAPLJW010000005.1 GCA_026388365.1 Deltaproteobacteria bacterium
GACGCCGTTTCCTCACGGCTGATCATCCGGCCGTCGATCCGGATCCTTTCCCGGACGTCGATCAGGTCCGGAGAGGTGTAAAGCCCGGTCCTGAATCCGGCCGTCGAGAGGATCGCGGCCGTCATCGCCGCCACCGAACCTTTGCCGTTGGTGCCCGCGATCAGCACCGAGGGGAAACTTCCCTGGGGATCGTTCAGCCTGCCCAGGAGGGAGCGGATCGGGCCCAGCCCGAAACGGATGCCCAGAGGATGCAGGCCGGAAAGATATACGAGCGTTTCGCGATAGGTCATGGATGATGGTTGCCAAAAAGGGGCGTCTCTGCTGCAGCTTTGCGGCCTTTTTCGGCAGGCCTAATCCGCCGTTACCTTGAATACCTCATCACCGGGGCGGACCCGATCCGCCACCCGGATGCCGATATAGTCGCCGGCAACCGCCTGATCCACCTTCTGGTTGTTGACCTCCATGGAATCGAGCGGCATGGTCAAGTCCGTGGTATGTCCGGTGAATTTCAGGGTATCCCCGATCCTGATCCCGCCCTCCGTGATCTTGACGGCGGCCACGCTCGGTTTGGTAAAAAACTTCACGACTTCGCCGATTCGCTGTTCACCCATTGCCAATCCTCCTTCCTATGACGATCTCAGGCAAAAGCCCTTGCCTTAACACTTTGGTGGAAAAATATCGCGTTTTTGATAATAATACAAGGGGGGAAAGAGGGGAAAACAAAGAGGGCGGGTTGATGGCCCGCCCTCTGCGACGTTCTATTTCTTCGGTGCCGGCGCTTTTTTCTTGGATTTATCTGCCTTCTTGGGTTTTTCCGCCTCGGCATCGCGGACGAATTCAATGATGGACATGGGCGCATTGTCGCCCGCGCGATATCCGGACTTGACGATCCGGGTATAGCCACCGGCCCGTTCCTTATAGCGCTCCGACAAGTCACCGAACAGCTTTCCCACCATGTCTCGTTCCCGAACATAAGCGCCTGCCTGTCTCCGGGCATGGAGATCCCCCCGCTTTCCGAGGGTGATCATCTTATCCGCCACCTTTCTGAGCTCCTTGGCCTTCATGTCGGTGGTCTGGATTTTCTCATGTTTCAAAAGGGAGGTGACCATCGTCCTCAGCATGGCCTTGCGGTGGCTTGTCGTCCTTCCCAGTTTGCTTCCAAATTTCCCCTGGCCCATCGAAACTCATCCTTTCAATGCAAACAATTCTATTCCGCCCCTTCAACAGGCGTTTCGTCCTTTTTTTCGGCCTTGTCCCAAGAAGGGGAATCCAGCTTCATGCCAAAGTTCAGACCGGATTCCAGCAGGATCTCTTTGATCTCATTCAACGATTTCCGTCCAAAGTTCTTGGTCTTGAGCATCTCGGCCTCTGTTTTGCGAACCAGTTCCCCGATCAGATTGATCCCGGCATTCTTCAGGCAATTGGCCGAACGCACGGAGAGTTCCAAATCATCCACGTGCCGCAGAAGGATATCGTTGATATCTTCTTCCGTTCCTTCAATTTCGGACGCTTCCTCTTCTTCCTCCTCGGAGAAATTGATGAAGGGATCTAACTGCTCCTTGAGGATCTTCGCCGCGTAGGCCACGGCATCCTCCGGAAGAACGCTCCCATCCGTCCAGACCTCGAGGATCAGGCGATCATAGTCCGCAACCTGCCCGACCCGGGCGTAGGTCACGGTATAGTTCACCTTCTTGATCGGTGAAAAGATGGAATCGATATTGATCGTTCCCTCGGGCTGTTCGGGATCCATTTCCTTCGGGGCGGCAACGTACCCCTTTCCCATTTTGACCACCATTTCCGCCTTGCAGGAAGCCTTCTTACCCACCAGGGTTGCAATGTAGTGATCGGGATTGAGGATCTCCACTGTCCCGTCGGTCACGATGTCCGCCGCAGTGATCACCCTTTCCCGGGAGGCATCGAGCCGGATGGTCCGAGGTCCGTCCTGATGAAGCTTCAGACGCACACCCTTCAGATTCAGAATGATATCGGTCACGTCCTCTTTGACCCCGGGGATCGTGGAAAATTCATGAAGGACGCCGTTAAATTTTACGGAAACGATGGCTGCCCCCTGAATGGATGACAGCAAAATCCTCCGCAGTGCATTCCCCAAGGTCGTGCCGAAGCCGCGTTCCAGCGGCTGGCAACTGAATTCCCCATAAACACGGGTATGGGTCGCCTTATCGATATCGATTCTTTTCGGTTGAATCAAACTGCGCCAGTTTCTCTGCATAATTACTTTCCCCGCCCTTCGGATGCCTGGTGATTGTCTTATTTGGAATAAAGTTCAACGACCAGTTGTTCCTTAACCGGCATCGTCAATTCTTCACGGGCAGGAAGCATCTTCACAACACCCTTGAAGTTGATCTTATCGACCTCCAGCCATTGAGGAACCCCACGCCTGGCAACAGTTTCCATGGCTTCGATAATCCTCTCCACCTTCCGGCTGCCCTCTCTGATTTGGATTTCATCCCCGAGTTTGATCAGATAAGAAGGTATGTTGACCGGTTTACCACCCACCAGAAAATGGTTATGCCGGACCAGTTGTCTTGCCTCCGTACGCGAATTTGCAAAACCCATCCGGAAGATCATGTTGTCCAGCCTTCTCTCTAAAAACAGCAGAAGATTGGTTCCGGTAATGCCCTTCTGCCGTTCCGCCTTGGCGAAATATCCCCGAAACTGCTTTTCCAGAAGACCGTACATCCTTTTGAGCTTCTGTTTTTCCCGCAACTGGACGCCGTAATCGGAGAATTTTTTCCGCATCTGACCATGATCACCGGGTGCAAACCCCCGCCTTTCAAAGGCGCATTTCTCACTGTAACACCTGTCCCCTTTGAGAAACAGCTTCAGACCTTCTCTTCGGCACAACCTGCATGTGGATTCTCGATATCTTGCCAAAAAAACCTCCCCCTATCCGTTATCCGTTATCCGTTACCACCGTCTTCTCATCGTTATTGGATCATGGATCATCGGGGACACCTTGCGGCAAGGGGTTTTCCCCGATCCTTGTTTTAAACCCTTCTGCGCTTGGGCGGGCGGCATCCGTTGTGGGGAATGGGCGTCACATCGCGGATGAGACTGATCTTCAGCCCCGCTGTCTGGAGAGATCTCAGCGCCGATTCCCGACCGGATCCCGGTCCCTTGACATAAACCTGCACCGCCCGGAGCCCATGTTCCCGCGCCTTCTTGACGGCATCCTCCGCCGCCATCTGCGCGGCAAAGGGGGTGCTCTTCCGGGACCCCTTGAATCCCTGCATGCCGGCAGACGCCCAGGCAATGACATTCCCGCTCAGATCGGTGATGGTCACGATCGTGTTGTTAAAGGTTGACTGAATGTGAGCTATCCCCTCGGAGATATTTTTCTTTTCCTTCTTTTTCCCTGTTTTTCTGACTGGCTTTGCCATGGATCCTCCGGATTCCTCCAATCCCTATTTCTTCTTGCCGGCAATCGACCTTCTCGGTCCCTTTCTGGTTCGGGCGTTGGTGCTCGTTCTCTGCCCCCTGACAGGCAGTCCCTTCCGATGTCGCAAACCGCGGTAGCTCCCAACATCCATCAGCCTTTTGATGGACATGGAGATTTCCCTTCGCAAGTCCCCTTCGACCTTGAGTTCCTTGTCGATGATATTTCGGATGGAGGTGACTTCCGAATCCGCAAGTTGA
>JAPLJW010000295.1 GCA_026388365.1 Deltaproteobacteria bacterium
CCCGTGATGGGCGAGGCTGATCTCCCCCGGCCTCGGGGTATGGCCGCCGCCGACCAGACCGGCGTCGGAGATCGTATGGTGCGGGGCGCGGAAGGGCCGGGTCCCCAGGAGCGCCTCTTTCCGTTCCAGCAGCCCGGCGACGGAGAAGATCTTCGTTGTTTCAATCGCCTCCGGGAGAGAGAGGTCGGGGATGATCGTCACGAGCCGCTGGGCGAGCATGGTCTTCCCGGATCCGGGCGGACCGATCATGAGGAGGTTGTGCCCCCCTGCGGCGGCGACCTCCAGGGCGCGTTTGGCCTGTTCCTGGCCGCGGATCTCGCCGAAATCGAAGGGATAGTCGAGGCTCCGACGGAAAAGTTTTCCGAGATCGACATGGACCGGCGCGATCTCCGTCCGGCCGCCGAGAAACTCCACCACTTCGGAGAGCCGACCCACCGGGATCACCTCGATCCCCTCCACCAGCGCCGCCTCGGCGGCGTTTTCCCGCGGGACGATTATTCCCCGGATGCCGAGGGCCTTTGCCTCGAAGGCCGCGGAGAGGGCGCCGTGGATCCCCTTCACAGCCCCGTCCAGCGAAAGTTCGCCGAGAAGGAGATAGTCGGCCAGCGGACCGGCGGGCACAAGGCCCTGGGCGGTCAGGATCGCCACGGCGATGGGAAGATCGAAGGCGGTTCCCTCCTTTTTGATATTGGCGGGGGCGAGGTTTACGGTGACGTGATGGCCGGGGAAGGGGTACCCGGAGTTCTTGACGGCGGCCTTGATCCGGTCCTTGCTCTCCCGCACGGCCACGTCGGGGAGGCCGACCGTCGAAAACAGCGGGAGCCCGGCGGCGAGATCGACCTCGACCGCGACGGGATAGGAATCAATGCCGATGATGGTACTGCTGATGGCCTTGACGATCAAGCGTAACCCCCTCTGCACGATCTGACGTATGGCCGGATGCGGGCTACTCGGGTCGTAACCGCGGTGATCTTAAACAAGAAGCGTTTTTCCCGCAAGCGATTTTTCTCTCCCTCACAAGAAATAATATAGGCATATTCTTTCCTTGGCAATCATAAACGGAATATTGACTATTCAACCATGATCAGATCTTTTCGGTGCAGCGAAACAAAAAAGATTAAAAGGAGTTATTGGATGAGCTAACGTTGTCTCAATATCGCCTTGCCAAGAGCGCTCAGACGTCTACCCTGAGTTACACTGTCGAGGCGTCGAACCTCTGGTCATTCTTTCAGGCTCAAACGATTCGCATGACGACGATCCGAACAGCCATGGAAACTGCGGAAACGGAAGCAGGCCAATGCTCCGGGAAAAAAGGAAGCGCTCCAGGGGCGGATAGAGAACTGGAAGAAGACAGCCGCGCGGTACGACTCGGAGCCAGAGACCCATGAAGGTCGTAAGGAGCTGATGGCGCGGGCAAAAATCGCCGAAAATAATAGAACCCCATCGATGGCCGTTTATCATCATTATGAACGGGCATCGGCAGCACTGCAGATTGCAATTGTCCTGGCATCCGCAGAGATTATTACGGGGGTCGCAGCACGGACTTGGATTTCGGGAGGACTGGGCGTCGTTGGTTTAATGTTTAGCCTAATTGGATTTTTCGCACCGATGGCGATCCACCTGTTTTGAGGACGCTTCCCTGCTTGGACTCAGGAAGGCGTAATATGTATGTTGCGGTGCAAGAGCTGTGGAGCAATCAGAAGTTAATGTAACTCAGATAGTCAAAGGGCACGGCAGCATAGCCCCTTCGGCTGTATCGCCAGCCCGATATCAGGGGTGTTACAGGAAGCTGCCGATGCCCTGCTTCACCATGTCGGCGTAGCCTGGAACGCCGTTCAGTTCGATCGCCCGGTCGGGGGTGATTTCCGAGAAGGTCCGGATGAGCTCTTTGATGGTCGCCGTGTGCCTTGCGACGCGCACGCTTAACGGGATCCCCTTGCCTTCGAAAGGCACGAAAAGCCTTCCCAGCTTTGCGGCGCGCGCATACATCTGATCCTCGCCGCTGACCACCAGTTCGGCGCTGGTGGCCCCCCGCAGGCGCCCTTGAGCGGGATTGGCCGATTCAACCAGAATCGCCAGCGTGTCGGTGGCGTCCCCCCACTCGCGGTGGGAAAGCCCGCGCAGGGTTTTGGGCGACGGTTCGAGCCCGATCTCGACGCCGTCAAGCTGCAGCCCGATGACCGCCGTCGCGGCAACTTCCATGGCGCGGTCGTGAGCCACCATGGCGTTGATCACCGGGTATTCGGGCGAGGCCTCGTGCAGGTCGATGGCGATATTTGCCTTCTCCGTCCGAATGAGCTGAACGATTGCGTAGGCGACCTGCTCGGTCAGGCTGCCGTCGGGGCGCCCCGGATAGGCCCGGTTGAGGTTGCGCGTCTCGCTGCCCGAAAGCCTCTGGCCCGAGGGGTGGACATAAATATCGGGGTCCGGCCACTGGTGAATGGGGTTGGTGGCACGCGACCCGAATCGAAACCAGCGCTCGCCGGACGGTGTTGGCAGGCTGAAGCGCTGCGGGCTTCCTTCGGAATAGTCGGTGTGCGTGAACCCACTGGCGTTCGCCCGCGGAATGACGATGAGCCGCCCTTTGGCTGGCCTGGCGTTTTCGATGAGCATCACGGCCGTGATGAGCCCGGAGGGTTCGTTGGGATGCGTCCCCCCAAGGATCACGACGGTGCCCCCGGGCTGGCCGCTGTCGAGCAGGAAGACCTCCGTGTCACCCGCCGTCCCCTTGAGCCCGGGGAAGTAGTCGCTCAACAGTTTGACTGCCGTGACGCCGGCCCCCTTCTTGATGGCCTCGTTCTGGTGCATGACCTCGAACTGGGGGACGACGGCGATGACCACGGCAATGGAAATCCCCAGCATCACTGCAGCGGTCCAGACGGTTGCCTTCATGGGTGTGGCCCTCCATTGATGGGCGTTTATCAACAGCCTATGCAATCATCAGCGCGCGGAGCACGAACGGAATCAGGACAAAAGCGGCGGTGGCCTGGGTTTTCAGGTCTTTCTGGCTGAAGAGTTCCAGAACCACCAGCAGTGTCACGAGAACCACCAGAAGCCTGTAAATCAGAGTCATCATGGGCTTTCTTCCTTTAAGAGGTTACAAGCCAATCAGTTTCGCCACGGGGTTGGCAAAGACGATCAGCACGACCCCAATAAGAATGGCGATGAGCGACGGCAGAATTAACGGCCGAACGACTTTGAAATAGTTCGGCTCGCCGACCACCTGAGCGGCAATGACTGCTGTCAGCGCCACCGGCGGGGTAAAGCTTCCCATGGCGGCGATGAGCGACAGGGCCGAAGCGATGACGATCAGGTTCTGCCCCAGAAACGTCAGGATGAACGGTACCCCCAGAATGCTGGATGCCCCGAAGACGGAAATGCCGCCGAAAAGCGGCAGGCTCACGGCAATGCTCAAGAGCAGCAGATACGAGGGCAGGCTCAGGCTGTTGATGGCGATGGCGCCGCGAATGCCCGTGAGGGTCATGATCTGGATGAGCATGCCGACCCCCATGAGAATCCCGACCACCGGCAGGATTTCGCTCAGCGCCTGGCGCGCGGCATCCAAAACGGGGAATTTCTTGCCGACCAAAAGGCCGAGAATGCTGCCGATGACAAAGGTGAGCGGCAGGCGCGGGTCCGGAAACAGCTGGGGCATGGCTTTCGGCCCGATCATGAGGACGGCCACCACCAAGAGCGGCATGTAAAGCAGCCATCCCCCGCCGGCATCCCGCGCGTGCAGGCTGGCCACCGCGGCCTTCAGATCCACCTTGCGGGCATACCCATAGCCCAGGTAGATGGTGGTCAGGACCGCGAGGGGCACCGTGATCAGCAGCAGAATCAGATCGAAGCCGATGTAAGGCATATCGATGCCGCCGCCGATGATCATGACGATGATGTTCACCGGGGGTGCGATCATCCCGTAGACGGAGGCCATCGCGATGATGGCGCCAGCCTGGTGGCGTGGCATGTTCATCTGCGCCAACACCGGGAGCATGAGCACTCCGGTGCTGAGAACCGATGCGGTGCAGGACCCTGTTATCGCACCCGGGAACATAATGATGAGGGTCATCACCGCGAGCAGCGCCAGGGGCGAACGGCCGAATTTGAGAATGAGGTCCCGGGCCAGGGCGTTTAAAAGGCCGTTTTGCTCGATGACCTTCATGAAAATCATGGCGGTGATGAGCACCAGGGACACGTCGAGGTAGCCGAACATCCCCTCGACGAGATGCCGCAGCGGAAAGCCTTCGCCCCCGGCCACCGCCACAATGACGCTTGTCGCCGCAAGGGCCAGCCCGACCGGCAGTTTGAGCCAGAGCACAAACGGCAAAAACACCGCCAGCATAAGCAGAATCAGTATGATTTCTGTGGACATAATTCCCCCGCCGAGAGACGACCGAGCGAGCGTGCCGCCGGAAGCTTCGCCCAGTAGCACGCCCCCTCGTAAATTGCCGCCATAGCCGTCAGAAACAAGGGCCCAGAGCGGCTATCAATAACCGACAGCCACCCCGTCGCGCCGCGGATCGCCGGCGCCATAGAGCTTGTCCGAAACCGGGTCGATCATCACGCCCTGGGCCCCGCCGAAGTAGAGGTCCATCGCACCCTTCAGACTGATCTTGTGACCCTTGGCGGTCAGAGCATCCTGGACCTCCTTGGGGAAGCGGGATTCCATGAAGATATCCCCAGTCATGCAGTGAATCCGCGCGGCTTCGATGGCATCCTGGATGTTCATCTGGAAATCGACGATGTTCACGATGATCTGGGGCACGGCCGAAATGATCCGTGTGGCGCCCGGTGTCCCAACGGACAGGAAGGGCTTGCCGTTCTTCAGCATGATGGTTGGGGACATGCTGCTGAGCGGCCGTTTCTTGGGCTCGACCGAATTGGAGTTGCCGGGTTGCGGGTTGAAGTCATCCATCTCGTTGTTGAGCATGATCCCTGTCCCGGGGACCAGGACGCCGGAGCCGAAGAAATAGTTGATGGTTTGGGTAAGGGCCACGATGTTGCCCTGTTTGTCGATGACCGACAGATGGCTCGTCCCGCCGGAGCCGACAAAGGGCAGCGGGTTGCCTGCCGGGATCTTGGAGCCGACAGCGTCCATGCTGATCCCCTTGCGCAGCTCGTCCGCATACTTCTTGGAGATGAGGCCGGCGATCGGAACCTTCACGAAGTCCGTGTCGGCCATGTATTTCGAGCGGTCGGCAAAGGCGCGCTTCATGGCTTCGGCCATGATGTGCAAACTCTCCGGGGTTTGGAACCCCAGTTTGGTCATGTTGTAGCCCTCGAGGATGTTGAGGATCTGTATGATGTGAGTTCCACCCGAGCTGGACGGGGCCATGGAGATGATCTCATAGCCGCGGTAGGTGCCGCGCACCGGGGTGCGGATCGCGGGCTTGTAGGCCGCCAGGTCCTCCTTGCGGATGAGCCCCTTGCCCGAGGCCTTCATCTCCTTTTCGATGGCTTCGGCGATCTCACCCTTGTAGAAAACATCCGGCCCATTCTCCGCGATCAGCCGGTAGCTCTTGGCCAGGTCCTTGAGGACGAGTTTGTCGCCCGCTTCGTAAGGAAGGCCATCTTTCAGGTAGATCGCCGCGGCCGCGGGATATTGGGTGAGCTTGTCAAAATTGTCTTTTATTATTCCATTAAGCGTATTGCTGACGATGAATCCCTCTTCAGCGATGCGGGTCGCCGGGGCCATGACGTCCTTGAGGCTCATTGTGCCGTGTTGTTTGAGGGCGAGCGTCAACCCGGCCAGGGTCCCGGGGATGGCCACGGCCTTGTGCCCTACCGCGATCTCATTGTCCACGACTTTCCCGTCGGGGGTGAGCTTGTACATGTCGGGGGTGGCTTTGAGCGGCGCCATCTCGCGGTAGTCGATCGCAGTCACGCCCTTGGTTTTGGCGTTGTAAATTAGGATGAACCCGCCGCCGCCGAGCCCGGAGGCGTTGGGTTCAACGACACCAAGGGCAAAGGCCGTGGCCACGGCAGCGTCGACGGCATTGCCGCCTTTCTTCAGGATCTCCACCCCCACCTGGGAGGCCAGGGGATGGGCCGCCGCCACCATACCGTTTTTGGCTTCCACCGGGCCGGACGCCTTGGCTGGCATCACGGCAAGGCACAGGACCATCAAAAAAACCGCAACCAGTGTGAGTTTCTCCGTTATGCGCATAACCTACCTCCTTACTTGCCGTAGATGGTTTTGATGGGTTCCTGCAAGTCTCCGAGCTTGTCGACAATCCGACCACTGATCTTTTTGTCCGCCATGACTTTGGAAAAGTAGCCGTCGCTGTCGCCTTCCTTGATCACCAGCAGTAAAGTGGACTTGGGGGCGACCAGCTTGACGAACTTGTCGGACAATTCCCCGCGCTTGGCCTTGCCGCCGATGTGCATGCCGATCATGGGAATTTTCTGAGCGGCGGCCCGGGCGATGAGCTGTTCCACACGCGCCATTTCCTTGTCGGCATTGATGCCGGCCGCGCCGAGGCCCTTCGTGCTGCCGCCGATGACAATGATCAGGCTGCCCACGTCCTTCAGGTCATCCGCGCCGGCCAGGGGTGCCAACTTCAAGGCGACCTTGTTGCGATCCAGAAGCACCTTGGCCATGTTGAGGTCCGCGCTCTGGCCGGCCGTGGTGAGGAGAGCCGGCTCCTTGGCGGAGAATTTCACTTCCTGGGCCGACACGCTGAAAACATGGCCGGACACCAGAACGAGGGCAAGTCCAAACAAGACACATATGGATAACGTTTTGATGGTGCGCATGGAAAGGATCCTCCCTGTTGATAAGACATTGATGTTTCCGTCTTAATTATATAGAGGATTCTTTCTCGTGTCAAAGGATATTATTCATTACCCAAAATATCTCCCCCTTCGGTAACATTTTTCAATGAGGCAACTGGCAGGGGATATTATTCAGGGACTCTGCAATTCAGAGACTACTTGGAAGAGGTTATGCAGAACGCTTCCTATGGAAGGGCACCCTCCGTAACCATGGGTCGAAACGGCTTTTTGTGGATTTCGATGAGAAGGGGCAATCTCTCTCGGAGCGTGTTTTCCGGCATCTTGCGGGCATTGAGGAATTCCTCAAGGTCTTCAGCGAGCAGAATTTCGGCCGCACCTTTGCCCCCCTCGATTACCCTTCGCCCGAGGAAATCCAGGAAAGGGCATTGGTGCATTTCTACAGGACGGCCCAACATCAAGCAAGTCCCCATAAAAATAATTCTTCTGCCGCACCCAATCGCATAATTCCGGATATGTCGCGTGATGAAGAAGGTTTCGACACCAACGAACATGAGGATGATCATGATGACCAGGGGAAAATTCTCCTGCTGAGGCTGATGGGATGCACTTTCATAAGGACCTTCACCGGATGAACTGTTCTGAATTACACCAAATACCATCCGCCATATCATCTCCCCGATCGTTAATACCGAAGCAGGCCCAAGGCAATCAAGGTCACTCTGACCATAACGGAAATGATCAGAAGCGTCAAGAGGGTGGGCAGGATCCGCTGACGTTCCATTTCGTTGGCGATCAAGCCCGGAATGATGAACCCCAGGATGTCCGACTCCGCCGTAAAAGCGAACCTCTGAATCACCACCAGCCTGAATAACCACTGCCAGGCGAAACCCGCAAGGACCATGAGGATAAATCGCCTGCGGCCGTAAAGAATGGCGTAACGGGATGCGATCTTTATGGACAGATATGTCAAGAGGCTGATCACCAGCGTTCCGGCGAGGAGCAAGGGGTTGTTTAACTGCAGGGCGATATAGCCAGGCACGACGAAGCCTCCAGCGGAAAGCCCGACCCATTCATAGAAGAAGAAACCGAAAACAAGACCGATAGCTATGGATTCGTTCAGGTTCATCGCGCTTCTTTCTCCTTGAAGAACTGCGAAAGACATCGTCCCAGCCCCTGCTCGTTTCCCATGCCCACGATCGTACATTCCATGCAGGCCGTATTCTGAAATAATTCATCCAGAAGTTGTTGCGGCGACGTGTCCGACAGGACGAAAATATTTTCCTTTGCGATCTTCCTTCGCAGGTAGCGATACGCCAGATGAGGGCCTTCCCCGGTCACGGCGACGTAGTCATAAAGTGCCCCTGTCAGCAGATCATCAGCGAAGGACTTCATCCGCAGGGGACGGTCGGCGCGGTTGTTGAAAAGCGCAATCCAGGGTCTGGAACATGCGTTCTGCGCAAGAGCCCGCTCCTGGATAATCCGTGTGGATTCGACGTCATTTGCGGAAAAGGCATCGACAAAATGCACCGTTCTTCTTCCGAAGGGGATGCGGAATATCCCGGCGCCCTTCCGGGTGATTGCCGCGTCGTCGAGACACTGAGATACGACGGCCGGGTCCAAGCCCAGGAGAGAACATACGCTTCGCACGATCTCGATGTTTTCCCTGAAGATGTGGATTCCCTGCCGAGGATCTTCCCCGTCTGGATCGGCATTCCAGGCGAGGACGGCCCTGGATCCTCTCCGTGAAGCCACGTCTGAGAAGAAGGGGTAGTATCGACGATCGCCGGTGACCAGGATCCCTCCTGCAGGGACGCTCTGGGAGAGCGCTTCGGCAACATCGTCCAGGCTTCCGCCCATCACCTCAAAGTGATCGGGGCGAACATTGGTAATAACCCCCAAAGTCGAACGAATCATCGCCGTTTCGGAGATTAACTGCAAGGCAGGATCGAGGGCCATGCATTCGACCACGAGGGCTTCCGCTTTCAACCGAGAGGCCCTCTTGACGATCTTCATCTGTTCGACGATGTTCGCCGGGGACCTCCGGCGGATCGTTTCTTCGTTTCCATCGGGCAGGATCAGCCTCGGCAGGGTTCCCGTTGTCTTGGCCAGGGTTCGGATGCCGGACCGTCGCAGTGCGGCAGCAATCAGACGGGTCACATTCGACTTTCCGCGAGTGCCGTTCACATGGATCCGTATGGGAATGCGCTTCAACCTTCGTTCGTGAAGGATTCGTTCCACGGTCAGATAAATCAGGATAAGGCAGAGGAAAGCGAGGGCCATGTCAAGCCCCCCCAGATGCCGTACGTCTGGGTTCTGGCTTCTTAAGAACGACCAGGAGAAATATCAGAAGGGCCAAGCTGGCGACCGCAATCGGTATGGAATACCTGCCCGTCTTCATGGTTTTGCCGGGAGGTCCAGCCGGCAATGAAGGAGGATCGATGGGGATTCCGTATTGAGCGGCAATCGACCTGATCTTCAGAAGGTGAATGACCGGCACGCCCCGTTCACCCATGCGGAAAATTATTCCCCGTTCCGGATTGTGCAAAACAGGGACCTTTTCCAAGAGACCCGTCGGGAGTCGATTGACACCCGGACCGCTTCCCGCGGACGTCAGAGATCCGCCCACGTTGATAAACGCGGCCGGCCTTTGCCCGCCAAGGGCCTGATCGAACAGCGCCAGTCGCCGACGGATATCCGCCGCCAGTGAGGGCTCGCCTCCCTCCTCGATGAGGGGGATTCCGTTGCGTCGGATAGCCATGAGACCCGCGTCGATGCCCGTTCCGTCCAGACCGCCCCGGGCGTCCGCGATCCCCCCCAGAGAGGCGGCGATCGAACGATAGGGAAGAAGTCCCTTTTCAAAAAGAATCCTTTCCATATCCAACCATGTCATTTCCGGTT
Organism: Deltaproteobacteria bacterium; assembly: GCA_026388365.1. The sequence continues at coordinate 9,634 of JAPLJW010000295.1, forward strand.
GATTGGCCCCGTACATGGAAGCCCCTTCGGAACTGATGATGGCGGGTTGCAGGTTCAATACCTTCGTTGCCGACAGAACAGCGATGTTCAGGGCAGGAAAAGACCCGGAAAAACAAGCAGCTATCGGGTCCCCCGGCCCGACACCCGCCCGATCAAGCATCTCCACAACGACGGCGGCAAAAGCGGTGTTGGTCGACGTTCTCTTGGCGATCAGCGATCCTCTGGTAGTGGTGATATCATTGTATTCCACGCCGATCAAGCCTGTTTCATTCGGATCAAGATGCCGATCGATGGGGATCCCCATCCTGAGTTTCTCCGTTTTGATGGTCTGGACGGCGCGTTGCATCAGTTCCATTGCCGCCTCTTTTTCCCTTTGCCGAGGATCCGGTTGATACCATCTGATCGATTCCAGCAATACAATGGTCGCCAAGGCAGAAACGGCCAGAATAGCTAACATCATGACAGGAATTTTATTTTTCCTGAATGGACGCTGGCAGCGCATTTCAGTGTGTCCGATCAAAATTTCGGTTCTTTCTCACTTTGTGTGGGGTCGGGTAGCAATGCGGTGCGCGCAGCTTTAGATGGAGAGTTACCCATTCATGCACCCTTTCGGTATATGCAGTGGGCTCCTCATTCAACCCTGACCCACGTTTCCGCAAGCCTCCCTCTCACCCAGCCTTCAAACATCAATTTCCTGCATATCACGATTATGGAAGAAAAGAGTATTATTGATTAACGTTTAAAATCAAGCATTTTCTTCAAGGGTGACGATTTGTTACGTATAGCAGGAAGGAGCCCACGGGAAAAAGTCATCTCCGATATTTTCACGTTCAACCTGCGGAGAACCTTGCCCCCTCTACAAAGAAGGGGACGTGCTGGTCCAGAAGGATCTGGCCAAGACCTTGCGCCTGATTTCCCGGCAGGGCCCCAAGGCCTTCTACGACAAGCCCATCGCCGATTTGATCGAAAAAGACATGAATGCGAACGGCGGGATCATGACCAAGGAGGACCTGAAGCGATACCAGCCGGTGTGGCGCGAGCCGGTTCGCGGGACCTACCGGGGTTATGAGATCGTCTCCATGGGGCCTCCCAGTTCCGGCGGCACCCACATCATCCAGATGCTGAACATTCTGGAGGGGTATGACCTCCAGGCGATGGGCCAAAACTCCGCCGCGACGGTGAACGTCATGGCTGAGGCCATGCGTTTTGCCTACGCGGATCGGAGCGAGTACATGGGCGATCCGGACTTTGTCAAGGTACCCATCGGGGTCCTGACCTCGAAAGCCTATGCCGAGAAGCTGCGCAGCCGGATTCGCCAGGGCCAGGCCACCCCGTCCGATCAGGTCCGCCCGGGCACATCCTTTCCGGAAGGAACCAATACGACCCATTATTCCGTTGTGGACCGCTGGGGCAATGCGGTTTCCATCACCTATACCATCAACGATTATTACGGGAGCGCCGCCGCGGTGAATAGAGCCGGGTTCCTCCTCAACAACGAGAGGGACGATTTTGCGATCAAGCCGGGGGTCCCCAACCTGTACGGACTTCTCGGCGGCGATGCAAACGCGGTCAAGCCCGGCAAGCGGCCGTTGAGCTCCATGTCTCCCGCCATCGTCTTGAAGGACGGCCAGGTCTATCCGGTCCTCGGCAGCCCGGGAGGCGCCCGCATCATTACCACGGTCTTGCAGGTCATCCTTAATGTCGCCGATCAGGGCATGACCATCCGCGAGGCCGTGGATGCGCCCAGGGTCCACTTGAGTGGATCCCCGACGAACTCCGCATCGAGAAGAACGGACTCAGCGCGGACACGGTGGAGAAGCTGAAGGCCATGGGCTACAAGGTCCAAGTCCGGGCGAACATGGGGGATGTCAACGCCATCATTGTTTCGGCCGGCGAAAGGGCTAAAGCTTGTTCCGCTGTTCGCTCAACCCCTGCACGATCACATCAAAGCCGGAACGAAAGGCATGGCGATAAGGGTCGAGGCGAGCATGCCGCCGAACGCTACGGGGTATGTACCTCTTGCGCACTCGATTAATGGGACTTTTTTTATTGACAATCCTCCTCAATGATTGACTGATTTCGAGAACCATGCGAGAGTACAAACGGCAGTGCTGATCATTATCGACGCTGCATTCAATTCTTTGTGGCCATAAATTCACAACGTGTTGTTCCATATATTAATTATTTAGAAAAACGGACTATCCCTGAATCATTACCCTCTTGGTAGTTTGGGCAAAGGATCTTTCCATTGGATGACGAGGTCCTTTTAAAGCAGATGGAGGAGCTGGGCGGCAAGCTCGGAATCGAGATCCGCTATGGAAACATAGCCGTTGAAGAGTCACACCGTACGGGAGGATTATGCCGGGTACGGGGAAAATATTTTCTGATCATGCACTCCCGCCTGACCGCAAAAGAGAAGATCGGGATTATCATAAATACATTGAAGGGGTTTGAAACGGATAATGTATATGTAATGCCGGTCATCAGGGAATTGCTCGATCAATCTGGGGGAAAATTGAGGGAGAGAAAACATGAATAAGGCGGATATGATTAAAGCATTGGCAATAAAAGAAGGGCTGAAGGAGGATTGACATTAAAGGAAATGTCGGGATTAATCATGACAACGATCAAGCTGTAACAAAGCCTCCCGCAATTTTGACAAACATCCATCCTTTGACGCACTCGTCAAAAGTCCCCCAAACGGTCATCCCGGTGAACCCCGGATCGGGTCCGGGGTTCGCTAAGTCAAGCCCGGAATGACAAAAGAGGCAAATTGCGACTTTTTACGCCAGTAGTCTTTCTTGACTGAGGGAAATGGCTGTGCTAAGTTCCCCCCGGATTTTGCAGTCAACCCGATTCCTGTACGGCAGGCCATGAAAGAACTATCCCATCTCGATGAAAAAGGGCAGGCGCGCATGGTGGATGTGACGGCCAAGGCGCCCACCCTCCGCCGGGCGGTTGCCCGGGGCAGGGTCCGGATGCGTCCGGAGACCGCCGCCCTGATCCAGGAGGGGGGGATCCCGAAGGGGGATGTCTTTGCCACAGCCCGAATCGCAGGGATCATGGCGGCGAAGCAGACCGGCGGGCTCATTCCCATGTGCCACCCGCTTGAACTCACGGGGATCGAGGTTCGGTTTACGTGCGATCCCGCTGCGGGAGAGGTCGTAATCGAGGCGCAGGTCAAAACGGTCGGCAGAACGGGCGTTGAGATGGAAGCCATGACGGCCGTCGGCGTCGCCGCGCTCACGATTTACGACATGTGCAAGGCGGTCGACCGGGAGATGGTCCTCACGGATATTCGGCTGATCAGCAAAGAGGGCGGCAAGAGCGGCGCTTTCGCCAGGCAGGAACCATCGGTTTGAAAGCGGGCTCATTCCCGACGGGAGAGGATATGTCGCAGCATGTCTATACGATCAGAAGGGCGTTTCTTATCCCCCTCGGCGTCGATGCCTTTCTTCTCTTCTGTCTGTTCGTCATATCCCTGCTGCCGCAAGGTTCAACGACGGAAAGGCTCGTTTTTGCAATTTTTTTCTTTCCCTCCCTGGGTCTCTTCCTCGAATCTCTTTTCCGCCGGGTCAGGGTGGATGAAGGGGAAATTGCCATCCGGAGGCTGTGGAGAGAAAAGAGGGTTCCCTGGGAGGGGATCACCCATGTCGGAGGTCTCAGTCTCCACAAGAAGGTCTATATCCTGCTCACGACGGTCAGGGGATTTTTTATCGTTTCCAACGCCTATGAGGGATTCTCCGAACTGACGGAAGAGATCATTGCTCATGTCGATCTTAAAAAAGTGGAAGAAGAGGTCCGTCAGCAGGCGGGGCGCTCCCCGTCGGGGATCGCCCATATCGTAATGGCGTGGATCGCGGCCGTGTTCATGGTCGGCATCATCCTGATCAAGATGCTCCCTTTTTTGGCGTGACGGCCGGGATCTCTTTGCATAAGGCACTCAAGCGACAAATCGGGAACAGCTTTACATAAGGGTTAAGAAAGGAATCCGCTGATTTATGGCTCTGAACAAGCGGCAATCCGTCGTTGATCCGGCGGCGCGGGAGAGGCGGTCGACCCCGGCCGCCGTAGCGGAAGAGGTTCTGGAAAAGAAACTTGAAGACATCGCCACCATCCTGTGCAAGGCGGAAACGGATAAAAGCCGGATCTATGAAGAGGTTATGGCGATGGTTGAGAGGAGTCTCGTCCGGATCGCCCTCCGGCGGTCTCATCACGTGAAGAGCGCCGCCGCCTATCTGGGAATCAATCGGAACACCTTTCAGAAGAAGATGGCAACCCTGGGCATCAATCACGATCCGGAGTGATGAGAAAGGCCGGACGGACGGAACAGGAACGGCCCAGTGAAGGAGAAACAGTGTCGGAAATGAAACTTCCGGAACCGGTGGAAAGACTCTTGGCCAGGGGCGTGCGGATGCCCGATCCCTTTTCCGTCGATGTTGGCGAAGAGGTCGATCCGGAACGCATTTCAACGAGCGGGGTTGTTTTATACGCGGGGACGAGGATCTCCGGGGCAAAAACCCTGATCTTGTCGGGAGCGAAACTGGGTGGTGAAGCGCCGGTTGCCGTTGTGGATTGCCGGCTCGGCCGCGGGGTGGAACTCAAAGGGGGCTTTTTCAAGTCTTCCGTGCTCCTGGATCAGGCGATCATGGGATCCGGCGCCCAAGTCCGGGAAGGGTGCCTTCTCGAGGAGGAAGCGAACGGAGGCCATACCGTCGGCCTGAAACAGACCATCCTCTTTCCCTTTGTCACCCTGGGCAGCCTGATCAACTTCTGCGACGTGTTTCTCGCCGGGGGGACCAGTCGCAAGGACCACAGCGAGGTGGGGAGTTCCTACATCCATTTCAACTTTACCCCCAACCAGGACAAGGCGACGGCATCGCTCTTGGGCGATGTCCCCCGCGGCGTGATGCTGAGGGAGCCCCCGATTTTTCTCGGGGGGCAGGGAGGACTGGTCGGGCCGGCCCGGATCGGTTTCGGGACGGTGATCGCCGCGGGAAGCGTCTGGCGTGGGGATTGCCCTGAGGGGGGAAAACTGCTCCGGAGAGAGGTACAACCGGCCTCCGCGAAGGCATTTCATCCGGGTCTCTACGGCGACATCCGCAGGCGGGTGACCAACAACATCCTCTATTTTGCGAATCTGTTGGCATTGAGGCAATGGTACATCCACGTGCGTTTTTCTTTCCCCGGCGATCCGGAGATGGGGGCGGCGCTCTATCAAGGGGCGCTGGAGACCCTGGATGCGGCTATCGCGGAGCGGCTGGCGCGTTTCAAGGCTCTGGCGGAAAAGATGGGAAAATCGCTGGAACTCGGCGAAAGGTTCCTGCCGGGGAAGATCCGCGGGAATATCCTTCGTCAGCAGCGGGAATTCCGGGAACGGTGGCCGGAGTTGGAGACCGGCCTGACGGATCGCCGGGAGGACGCGGCGGGTCGGGAGGAACGGGACGGATTCCTCGCGAAGCTGGTTCCCATCCGGGAGGCGCAGGGGAGCGATTATATCCGGGTGATCCGTTCCCTGGACGGGGATGGCGCTTCTCTCGGGACGCAGTGGCTCCAGCGGGTGGTCGCTGCCGTCGCGGAGAGGGCGCTCGCCCGCGTTCCCTCCTGTTGTGAGTGAGGCCAGGGCGAGACGTTGGTTCAGAAACCCAGCGCATGGGGACATGATGCCGTATCGTGTCCCCGTAAGTGGGGACAGATTTCAAATCTGTCCTCTTGCGAAGGCGGGAAGGGGAGGTATGTGTCTGTTGCGAGCGTCGCGCTGAGGCTTTTCCGGGGGATCGTCTGTTTTCTGGCGGAATGCAAGATCCATTTCTGGTGCGACCCGCAACGGGTTGAGACGCCGGCGCTGATCCTCTTTCCCCATCGTCCCGCGACCCTTTGCTGCGGCCTCGCCGGCATCCTGACCCTCCACATTGCAGACCGCGTCTCGTACCCTTCAGGGCAGACCCCACGCGGCGATTTTTCCATTCTTTTTGCCCGGGCGGCGGAAAAGAATCTGCCGGCGTTTCTCCACGGCGCAATTCCCTCGACGGCATATCTGGGCGGGATCCCGACTCAAGAGGCGATGGAGCGGGAACTTTTCCGCATGAAGGGGGAGGAGACCTTCGGGGAAATTTTCTATGATGACGGAGAGGTGCGCCGTCTCACCCTTCTTTCCGAAAAAATGAAGGCATTCCTCACGGACGAGGAGATGCTGTTGGAGGAGCAGGGGGGGCGGATTTTGACGGCCGATCTGGAGGCCGTCAACCGCGGCCTCGTTCTGCTCCGGGATCTCGTCTGGGGGCTGGAGCGGGATATCCTGGACAACATCGGGCGGATCTGCCGCCTGGCCGGGGTGGAGAGTTCGGCCGGCGTGGCGCCGGAGGCCCTGCCGACGTACCGGAAAATGAACTTTCTTCTGAACGGTCTGGACCGCCTGGAGGTCCGGGGCCGGGATTCGGCGGGGATAGAGGTCTCATTCGTTGCGGCGGATGCCGGGACCCTTGGCGGGATCATGACCGATCTTCGGGAAAACGGACTCGGCGAGGAGCTGGACCGGCGGATGGCGGCGGGGGATCTTGCCGACGGCTCGATCACCGGTCCCCGGGTCACCGCACGGGGAATCGCCGGGGCTGGGGAACAAGCCTTCTCCTTTACGTACAAGACCGCCGAGATCATCGGGGAACTGGGCCGGAACGTCCGGGAACTGAGAAAGAGGATCACCGAAGACCGCCTGTTCCATGTCTTTGCACGCCTCCCGGTGGCCTTCGAAACCGCCTTCACCCACACCCGCTGGGCGTCCGTCGGGTCGATCACGGAGGTAAACTGCCATCCCATCGGGAATTTCACGCCTTCCCCGGGAGACGCTCCCGCCGAGGCGGGTCGGAAGCATTATCCCGCCTACGGGATTGGTCCCTGGACCATTCATGTGGTCCTGAACGGCGACATCGACAACTACCAGACGCTCCGGGAGGCCCTCGAGGCGGAGGGGGGGACGATCGCGCCGGAGGTGACGACGGATACGAAGATCATCCCGCTCCGGATCGAAAAATACCTGCTGGCGGGCCGGAATCTGATCGAGGCTTTCCGGCGCGCCGTGGGCGATTTTGAAGGGTCCCACGCCATCGCCATGACCAGCAATGTCGAGCCGGGCAAGATTTTTCTGGCCCTGAAGGGGAGCGGCCAGTCGATTTACATCGGGATCACCCCCGACCGGTATCTCTTTTCCTCGGAACTCTACGGTCTGGTGGAGGAAACCCCCTTCTTCATCAAGATGGATGGCGAGAGGCCCGCCCGTCCGGAGAAGCCGGAGTCAACGGGGCAGATCGTTATCCTCGATCAGGATGCCCCCGGGGGGGCGGCCGGCATCCGGGGGCTCTTCTATGACGGGACGCCGCTTCCGTTCGGCGAAGACGCGGTGAAGCGGGCGGAGATCACGACGCGGGACATCGACCGCGGCGACTACCCCCACTACTTCCTCAAGGAGATCACCGAATCGGTCCTGTCCGTCCGGAAGACCCTTCGCGGCAAATACCGGATCGAACGGGACGGGAGCGCGGAACGGGTTGTCTTCAATCTCGGCCCGGACATCGTCCCGGAGGGAATCCGGGAGGCCCTCCGCGGTCAAAAGATCCGGCGGATCGCCGTGATCGGTCACGGGACGGCGGCCGTCGCCGGGAGCGCCGTGGCCGACGCGATGGAACGCTGCCTCAAGGGAGGCGGGATCCGGGTGGAGGCCCGGGTCGCCTCCGAACTCAGCGGCTTCTGCCTGGAGAACGACTTGAGCGATACCCTGATCATCCCGATCACCCAGTCGGGAACGACGACGGACACCAACCGCGCCGTGGCGATGGCTGCGGAGCGGGGCGCGAAGGTTATCGCGATCGTCAACCGCCGCCAGTCCGATATCACGGCGAAGGCGGACGGCGTCTTTTATACCTCGGACGGCCGGGATATCGAGATGGCCGTCGCCTCGACCAAGGCCTTCTATTCCCAGATTGTGGCCGGACACATCCTCGCTCTCTATCTGTCCCGGCTCCTATCAACCCTCTCCGATGAACGGATCGCGGAGGAGCTCCGCCTGCTGGAATGGGCGCCGGAGCTGATGGGAAAGGTTCTTGCGGGGAAGGAGGAGATTCGCGGCGTTGCGGAACGGTTGGCGAAGGGAAAGCGTCACTGGGCGGTCGTGGGAAGCGGACCGAACAAAGCGGCGGCGGAGGAGATCCGGATCAAACTCAGCGAACTCTGTTACCAGACGATCTCCTCCGACGTCGTGGAGAACAAGAAGCACATCGATCTCTCCGCCGAACCGCTCATTCTTGTTTGCGCCGCGGGGAGTCCGGAAACCGTCATGGGGGACATCGTCAAGGACGCGGCGATCTTCAAGGCCCACAAATCCGCGGTGGTCGTCTTTGCCGACGAGGGAGAGGAACGCTTCGATGCGATCGCCGATGCGGTGATTCGCATCCCCCGCGCGCCGCTGCCGCTTCCCGTGATCCTGAACACGCTGGCCGGCCACCTCTTCGGCTATTACGCGGCGTGCAGCATCGATGCCGACGCCCTGTACCTCCGTGCGTTCAAGAGCCGCCTTAATCTGATCATGATCGAACAGGCGAAGCGGAACCTTTCCGTCGATGAATGCATCGCCGACGGCCGTCTGCGCCGTCTCGTGAACGATTTCACGGAACGCTTCCAACTGAGGAAGAACCGGGGCGCCTTTTCACAAACCGGCGTGCGAACGATCTCCGATCTGATCCTCCTTTTAAAATATGCGGCCGGGAAACTGCCGCTCGACGACTTCGAGCATGATTTCCCCGGGGCGGAGGCGCCGGCCTCGCCGATCGACCTGCTGGACATCACGCTCGGCCACGCGGTGGATGAACTCTCTCGGCCGATCGATGCGATCCGCCACCAGGCAAAGACGGTGACGGTGGGAACGAGCCGGAAGGAAACGCCGCCCGGCGGCGTCCTCTTCAACATCCTTGCGGAGCTCTCCTTCTCCGCCAAGTCCCTCCTCAGCACGAATCTCCTTGCCCTCCGCCGGATACAGAAGGCGGTGACCGCCGCCAACGGCTACACCCTCTATGCGGTGAATCACATGGATGCCGAGGGAAAACCGGGGGACGATTCAACGATCGAGATCCGTAAGCGGGCGGGCGTTTCCGTCGGGATGCCTTCTCGGGTCGAAAAACCGGGACTTCTGATGGGGACCAAGAAGGGAATCGTGGCCTCCGGGCGGATCTACGTGGGACAAGGCAAGTCGGACGGCGCGTCCGTTGTGATCATCCCCCTTCTCGGGGAGGGAGAGCAGGTCCGGAATCTCCTGCTGATCCATGTGACGTTCAACGAGGCGCTCTCCGTCCGCGAACGGAAGGAGCTTTTGGGCGAGCGGGCGAACGATATCCGGAATCTCATCCATGAATACAACCTGGCGTGGGATGACCGTTGTCTCGGGGAGATCCCCCTCGGCGTTCTTCTGGGCGAACCGGTCGAGGTGATCGCCGGGCAGATCAAGCGAAATCTCAGCCGACCGGCTCCCGCTGGGGAATAGAAAAAAGGAGGGATCATGAAGACGAAATTCATATTTGTGACGGGCGGGGTTCTCTCCTCCCTCGGCAAGGGGCTCGCGGCGGCGTCCATTGCGGCGATTCTCGAATGCCGCGGCCTCCGGGTGACCAACCAGAAGCTCGATCCTTACATCAATGTCGATCCGGGAACGATGAGCCCCTTCCAGCACGGCGAGGTCTTCGTGACCGACGACGGTGCGGAAACCGACCTCGACCTCGGCCACTACGAACGGTTCACCGGCACCCGGATGGGCAAAGGGAACAACCTCACGACGGGACAGGTTTACTTCTCGGTGATCACCAAGGAGCGGCGGGGCGACTACCTCGGGAAGACCGTCCAGGTGATCCCCCACATCACGGACGAGATCAAGGATTACATCAAAAAGACCGCCGAGGGCTTCGATGTGGCGATTGTCGAGATCGGCGGCACCGTGGGCGACATCGAGAGCCTCCCGTTCCTGGAGGCGATCCGCCAGTTCCGCAACGAGCTGGGGCGGGAGAACGCCATCTTCATCCACCTGACCTGGGTCCCCTTCATCAAGACGGCGGGCGAGGTGAAGACGAAACCGACGCAACACAGCGTCAAGGCCCTACGTGAGATCGGCATCCAGCCGGACATCCTGCTCTGCCGGACGGAGAACTTTCTCTCCGACGCGATCAAAGCGAAGATCGCCCTCTTCTGCAACGTCGAGGTGGCGGCCGTTTTCACCGCGAAGGACGTGGCCTGCATCTATGAGGTCCCGCTGATCTTCCACCGGGAAGGCGTGGATCAGAAGATCGTCGATCTCCTGAACATCTGGACGGGCCGGCCCCACCTCGGGGCGTGGGAAAACGTGGTTGACCGGTTCCTCCACCCCGCCCATGAGGTGACGATCGCGATCGTCGGGAAGTACGTCAACCTGACCGACTCATACAAGAGCCTGAACGAGGCGCTCTGCCACGGCGGAATCGCGAACGACTGCCGGGTGAGCCTTCGCTTCGTTGACTCCGAGAAGATCGAGAAAGAGGGGCTGGGAATCCTGCTGGAAGGCGCCGACGGGGTTCTCGTCCCCGGCGGGTTCGGCAACCGGGGGATCGAAGGGATGATCACCGCCGTCGAATGGGCCCGGACACGGAGGGTCCCCTTCTTCGGGATCTGTCTCGGGATGCAGATGGCCGTTGTGGAATATGCGAGAAACGTCTGCGGACTGGCCGGGGCGAACAGCTCCGAGTTCGACATGGGCACCCCCTACCCGGTGATCGACCTCCTCCCCGAACAAAAGCAGATCACCAAAAAGGGCGCCTCGATGCGGCTCGGGGCCTACCCCTGCGTCATCGGGAAGGATTCCTTTGCCTGCGCGGCCTACGGGGAGACCGAGATCAGCGAGCGCCACCGCCACCGCTACGAATTCAACAATGAGTTCAAGAAGGCGCTGGGTGAGAAGGGGCTCCGGATCACCGGCGCCTCCCCGGACGGACGCCTTGCCGAGATCACCGAGATCGCCGGACATCCCTGGTTCCTGGGCTGCCAGTTCCATCCGGAATTCAAGTCGCGGCCGATAAAACCCCATCCCCTTTTCGACCATTTCATCCGGGCCGCCCTGCTGGGAAAGCTGAAAAACTAAATTGAGTTGCTGCGGAGGAAGGAGGCGGCGTTTCGGAAAAGGGGAAGCCCCATCCCTTCTTCGGGGAGTTCTTCCCGCGTCCAGCGGGGGTGGTTCGTCCGGTGGAGGTAGGCCTCGGGGTGGGGCATCAGGCCGAAGATCCGGCCCGTTTCGTTGCAGATCCCGGCGATCCCGTCGACGGCGCCGTTGGGGTTTGCCGGATAGGCCTGCGTCGGCTCTCCGCAGGGCCCGTCGCTGTACCGGAGGGCGATCAGGTTCTGCCGGTGGAGGCGCTCTAAAATCTCCTCGTCTCGCGGGATGAACTTCCCCTCGCCGTGGCGGACGGGAAGATAGATTCCCCGGAGACCCCGGGTGAAGATGCAGGGGGATGCGATGTTGACGCGGAGATGGACCCAGCGGTCCTCGAACCGGCCCGAGTCGTTGAAGGTCAGGGTGACGGTCTGCCGGTCGTAGAGGCCATCGAGGCCGGGGAGCATCCCGAGTTTGACGAGGAGCTGGAAGCCGTTGCAGACGCCGAGGATCAGCTTTCCCGCGGCGATGAACCTTGCAAACTGATCGAAGAGCCGTTCCTTGCCGCCTGCGACGGCCGCATGGAGGATCCGGTTTGCGCCGGCCTTGGCCGACCCGAGGTCGTCCCCGTCGAGAAATCCGCCGGGCAGGTTCAGGAAATGATAGTCATCGAGTCTCTTGGTGCCGCAGAGAAGCTCGCTGATGTGGACGATATCGACTTCGTCGAAGCCGGCAAGGCGGCAGGCGTGGGCCATCTCCATCTCGCAGTTCGTTCCGTTTCCCGTGATGACAATCGCTTTGATTTGCTGCGGCATTGCTTCTCCTACGTTAGAAGGCGAACGGTTTCTGCCAGGCCGCCTTCAGCGCGGCGAGGCCCTCTTCGATGATCCGGTTTCCCCCCGTGCCGTCGATCCGGAGAACGCCGTCCGGAATCACCTCTCCAATCCGGGCGAATGCACAGCCCGCGAGGGCGGCCTCGAAGGCCTCCCGCGCGCTTGGACGAACGGTCACGACGAAGCGGCTCTGGGACTCCGAGAACAGGAGTTCGTCGTTTCTTCCAATCCCCTCGGCCGGGACGGCTTTCAGATCGACCGCGAGGCCGAGGCCGCCGGCGAAGGCCGTCTCCGCCAGCGCCGCACCCAGCCCCCCGTCCGAGCAGTCGTGGCAGGAGGCGACGAGCCCCGCCATCATCGCCCGGTGCAGCGCTTCGTAAAGCGCCTTGGCCTCGGCCGCGTTCACTTTCGGGACGCCGTTTCCGATCGCGCCGTGGAGGGCGTACCATTCGGAGCCGCCCAACTCCCGGAAGGTCTTCCCCAGGACATAAACGAGGTCTCCCGGCCGCTTCACGTCCATCGTGACGGCCTTCCGTACGTCCTCCATCTTGCCCAGTGTGGAGAAGAGGAGCGTGGGGGGAATCGAAATCCGGACCTCCCCGATCTGGTAGTCGTTCTTCATGCTGTCCTTCCCGGAGATGCAGGGGACGCCGTAGGCGGTTGTGAGGTCATAGAGCGCCTCGTTCGCCCGGACCAGCTGGGCGAGCTTGTATTCCCCATCGGGGGTTTTTTCGGAGCGCACCGGGTCGCACCAGCAGAAGTTGTCGAGTCCCGCCAGACATTCGAGAGAGGCCCCGACGGCAACCGCATTCCGGACGGCCTCGTCGATTGCGCAGGCCGCCATCGCGTAGGTGTCGATGTCGCTGTAGCGGGGGCAGACCCCGTTGGCGACGACGATCCCTTCAAAGGAGTCGAGGAGCGGCCGGAGGACGGCGGCGTCGCTCGGGCCGTCGTTGACGGCGCCGGTCAGGGGCTTGACGACGCTTCCCCCCTGGACCTCGTGGTCGTACTGGCGGACGACGGATTCCTTGCTGCAGATGTTGAGGCGGGAGAGCATCGCCTTCAGGGCGCCTCCCAGATCGGGCGGTTCCAGGAAGTCCGGCTCCGGGTGGCGCGGGGGCGCCCAGACCGCCCGGAGGTTCATCTGCGGGAGGCCGTCGTGGAGGAAGGACATTTCGATCAGGACCACGGTCTCCTCCCCGTAGCGGATGTGGAACCAGCCCGAATCCGTATAGCGGCCGAGCACGGTCGCCTCCACGTCCATCTTCCGGGCGAGCTTGAGGAATGCGCCGCTCTTTGCCGGGTCGACGGCCAGGGTCATCCGCTCCTGGGACTCGGAGATGAGGATCTCCCAGGGGTTCAGCCCCGGGTACTTCAGCGGCGCCGCCTTCAGGTCAAGTTCGCAGCCGCCGGAAAGTCGCGCCGTTTCGCCCACGGAAGACGAGAGGCCGCCCGCGCCATTGTCGGTGATTGCGCGGTAAAGGTCCCGGTCCCGGGCGGCGAGGAGGAAGTCGGTCATCTTCTTCTGGGTGATCGGGTCGCCGATCTGGACCGCCGTAACGGGGGAGCCCTCGTGGAGCTCCTCTGAGGAGAAGGTTGCCCCGTGGATCCCGTCCTTTCCGATCCGCCCGCCGGTCATGACGATCAGATCTCCCGGCAGGATCTCCTTCGTGTGGGTCGGCGTCCCGGCGATCCGGGCGGGCATGATCCCCCCCGTTCCGCAGTAAACGAGGGGTTTTCCAAGATAGCGTTCGTCGAAAACGAGACAGCCGTTTACGGTCGGGATGCCGCTTTTGTTGCCGCCGTGTTCCACCCCCTCCCGGACCCCCTCGCAGATCCGCCGCGGGTGGAGAATCCGCTTCGGTAGGGGTCTGTCGTAGTCGGGTGGCGCAAAACAGAAGACGTCCGTGTTGAAGATCAGCTTCGCCCCCTTTCCGCAGCCGAAGGGGTCTCGGTTTACGCCGACGATGCCGGTGAGCGCCCCGCCGTAGGGGTCGAGTGCGGAAGGGGAGTTGTGGGTCTCCACCTTGAAGACGAGGTTCCAATCATCGTTGAAGCGGATGATCCCCGCGTTGTCGGAAAAGACGGAGAGGCACCAGTCGTCCACCCCCATCCTCTCCCGGATCTCCCGGGTCGATTTCTTGATGCAGGTGCTGAAAAGGGAGTCAATCTCCCGGGTTTGGCCTTCGCCGTCGTCATAGGCGATCCGGGCGTTGAAGATCTTGTGCTTGCAGTGTTCGGACCAGGTCTGGGCGAGGCATTCCAGCTCCGCGTCGGTCATGGTGGCCCCCAGACCGACCTCCTTCCGGTGGGCGAGGATGGCGTCGTTTTTCAGGTAGTCCCGGAGGATCCGCATCTCCTCGAGACTCAAGGCGAGGACCCGCTCCTGGCTGATCCGGACGAGTTCCGCGTCGGAAACGCTGAGGTCGATCTCTTCCGTCCGCGGCCGGTTCTCTCCCATGACGCGCGGCACGTAAGGCTTGATCCCACGGGCCGGGTCCCAGGTTTTCCCGTCGAGGATATCATAACGCTGGATCAGGTCGTTGGCGAGAAGCTCGGAGGCGATCCGTTCCGCATCCATTCGCGTGAGGGTGTCGAGGGCGCACCGGTCCCGGATGCCATGGATGACGTACTGCCGCGATGTGTAAACCCGGACCGGCTTTCCGGTGAGAAGCGCGATCGCCTCTCCGGCGGTCTTCCCCACGTTGTCCGTGACGCCGGGACGGAACCCCACCTCGATCAACCAGTCGAACCCCCGGGCAATCCCTTGGTCGATCGCGGTTTCCTGAATCACCGGGTCGGAGAGGGGGCCCCGGGCCGCCTCTCCAAGCTCCTCCGGGGCGAGGGGCCCGTCGATCGTATAGACCTCGATCGTCTGCACCGAATCCACAGGAATCCGGAGGTGGTCGATGATCCGCTTTCGGATTTTTTCGCCGAGGGCGTCCCTGATCCCCTTCTTGAAGCCTATTTCGATGCGATGGGCCATGATCTTCTCCTGAATTGCCTCTGCCGGCGCGAT
Organism: Deltaproteobacteria bacterium; assembly: GCA_026388365.1. The sequence goes on from JAPLJW010000295.1 coordinate 24,644, forward strand.
GATCCGCCGCGATGGTTGTTCATAACAGATGACGGTGGAAAAGGCAACGGCAAGAGTGTCCGGAAGTCCGGGAGCCAACAGCCTTAAAAAAGTGCAAGCCTCCGCCGGAGGGTTTGTTTTACATTAGAAAGTGCGTGTTTCATCCGGAAAACCTTGGACATGCTCTCAGGAAATATCTGAAGAGTTCAAACGGCATTCGATAAAGCGATTTTTCTTGACAGACGTAATTATTTTCCTTAGGCTTTTTTAAAATAATCAGGGGTCTTCTCCGAAGCGCGTTTCCGCAGTTCCACGGGAAAAGGGGATGTCATTTTACAGGCATGTCGAAAAAGAAGGCATTCCCATGTGACAGATGAGGTCAGCCGATATCTCCGTAAAGCCGAACACACCCTCGAAGTGGCCGAAAACCTGCTGAGGGGCGGACACGCCCCGGATGCGGCCGGCAACATCCATTGCCCCATGTATTACCCGGCTCAGGCGCTATTGAACGCCGACGGAATCGACGTTGTCAGGCACTCGGCGGTTGAGTCCGCCTTGGGGTGCCATTTTGCCGAGCCGGGGAAAATCGATCCCAAATTCCATTGGTGAAACATGGAGAAGCTGATCATCACCGCCGCCGTCACCGGATCGTTGCCCACCAAGAAGAGAACCCCGCATATCCCGATCACCCCTGCCGAGATCGTGGAGACCGGGGTTCGCTGCGAGCAGGCCGGCGCGGCCATCATTCACGTGCACGCCCGCAATCCGGCGGATGAGTCGGCGTCGACAGAGTTCAAGATTTTCGAGGAAATCTATCACGGCCTGAAGGAGCGCACGAACCTTATCATCCAGATCTCCACCGGGGGCCGGGCCGGCATGGCCTACGAGCAGCGCAGCGATCGGTTGACGCTGAAGCCCGAAATGGCGAGTCTCACCACCGGCTCGGTGAACTTCCCGGACTCGGTTTACGCCAACAGCCCGGAGCTTATTGAACACCTGGCCACCGATATGAAGAATCTGGGGATCAAGCCGGAGATGGAGATCTTCGATGTGAGCATGGTCCAAAACGCCGTCGCACTCGCGGAAAAGGGCCTGGCGGAGATGCCGTTGCACTTCAACTTCGTGATGGGGCTCATGGGAGCCATCCCCGCGACCATCGAAAATCTGGTGCACCTGAAGCACAGCATCCCGGCCGGGTCCACCTGGACAGTAGCCGGTATCGGGCCGGCCCAGTTGGTCATGAACACGCATGCCATCCTCATGGGCGGGCACGCGCGCATCGGGCTGGAGGACAACATCTATTTCCTCAAGGGGGAACTGTCCCCGAACGAGCGCTTTGTCGAGCGGATGGTGAAGCTGGCAATCGGGTTCGACCGGGGTGTGGCGACACCGGACGAGGCACGGCAGATCCTGCATCTGAAAACGCGGTAGCTCTTGGGTCCGCCGGCCCATTGCCAGTCGAACTCGAAGATCCGGACTGCGGCCATGAATACCTCCTGGCCTTCCCTTGCAAATGTCGCTGCTTCAATCTGCTGCCCGTGGCAAGCCCCAGGGTAAACCCCTCTTACTGTTTCAGGCCGGCGGTGATCCTTTTCGTAACGATCCCGGCAGCGACTTCACTCATCTTTTCGAAATCCCGGGGAACGATTACCGTAAAGGCCATCCCTTCTCCTCCCTGTCAGGGGTTCATATTCATGGATTCAGGGTTTTTTCGACAACCTCCGCGATTTTCCGGCAGTACCTGCCGGTCTTCTCCTGCGACGGACCTTCCACCATCACCCGGCACATGTTCTGGGTCCCCGAATAACGGACCAGGACCCGGCCCTGCTCCCCCAGTTTTCGCTCCACCTCCCGGATGGCGGCCACAATCTCGGGCACCGTGGCGATCTCCGGCCGCGACTTGACGTTCACGTTGATGAGCGCCTGGGGGAAGACTTTCATGATCTTCGCGAGTTCGGAAAGCGGTTTTCCCTCCTTCTTCATTGCTGCCGCCACCTGGAGGGCAGTGATGATCCCATCCCCCGTCGTGTGGTGCTGGAGGAAGATCAGGTGGCCGGAATCCTCGCCGCCGATCGCGGCCCCGCGGGCCTGCATCTCTTCGAGGACATACCGGTCGCCGACCTTGGTCATGATGGAGTCGATCTGGAGCGACTGCAGGGCGACGCTGAGTCCGATGTTGCTCATCACCGTCCGGACGACGAGGTTGTTGGTGAGGCTGCCCTCCTTTTTCATCACGTTGGCGCAGAGGGCCATGATCTGGTCCCCGGTCAGGACCGTCCCCGTCTCATCCACGGCGATCAGCCGGTCCCCGTCGCCATCGAATGCGAAGCCGGCGTCCGCCTTGGTCTTCAGGACCTCCTCCGCGAGGACCTCCGGATGCTGGGAGCCGCAGTGGAGGTTGATGTTCTTGCCGTTCGGTTCGTCGAAGAGGGTGGAGACCTCGGCGCCCAGTTCGGCAAAGGTCTCCGGGGCAACCCGGTAGGTGGCCCCGTGGGAACAGTCCAGGACGATTCGGTTTCCCTCCAGAGAGTATTCCTTGGGGAAGGCGTGTTTCAGGAAGACGATATAGCGGCCCCGGGCGTCCTCCATGCGGTAGGCCTTTCCCAACTCCGTGGGAGACGGGTGGAGGGTGTGCAGATTGTTCGCGAAGATCATCTCCTCGATGGCCGCTTCCGTCTCGTCGGGGAGCTTGAACCCCTCGCTGCCGAAGATTTTGATGCCGTTGTCCTGAAAGGGGTTGTGGGAGGCGGAGATGACGATGCCCGCGTCGGCCCTCATGCTGCCGGTCAGAAAGGCGATTCCCGGCGTGGGGATCACGCCGACCATGATGGCATTGACGCCCATGGAACAGATCCCGGAGACGAGCGCATTTTCCAGCATGTATCCGGAGAGGCGGGTATCCTTGCCGATGATGATCTTGGGCGTGTGACCCTTTTTCTTGAAGAG
>JAPLJW010000275.1 GCA_026388365.1 Deltaproteobacteria bacterium
TACTTCCGCGACATCTCCGACCATACGGTCCAGGTCATCGACACGATCGAGACCTACCGGGACATGCTCTCGGGGATGCTCGACATCTACCTTTCCACCATCAGCAACCGGATGAACGAGGTTATGAAGGTCCTGACCGTCATCGCCACCATCTTCATGCCGCTGACCTTCCTTGCCGGGGTTTACGGGATGAACTTCAAATACATGCCGGAGCTGGAGTGGCCGTGGGGATACTTCGCCCTTTGGGGGGTGATGCTTGTCATCGCCGTCGTCATGCTGCTCTATTTCAGACGGAAAAAATGGCTGTGACGGGACAACCGCCGGGCGGAAGGATAGGCCCTGACGGTCCGCCTTTGGAGAGGGACATCGACTGCTGAAAGAAGGGGAAACACGATGAAAACCTATGAAGGCGCCATCAGTTAGGGACGCGCTCAGGCTGATTCCCGAAGCGGCGGGCGCCTGTCGAACCAGGGCTTCGCCCCTTCAAGCTGGGCGGCCAGACGGAAGAGGGTGGCCTCGTCTCCGAAGCGACCGATAAACTGAACGCCGCAGGGCAGCCCGTCCGCCGTCCAGTGCAGCGGCACGGACATGGCCGGTTGGCCGGTGAAATTCGCAAGCTGGGTAAAGGGTGTTCGCGACAGGCTTTCAATCGCCAGCTTATCCGTGATGCCCGATAATTGAAGTAATTTCCCCAATCCCAGAGCGTTGATGACGTTCATGGCTATGCGCTCGGCCGGCTTGGGGTTCAGTTCGCCGATTCGAACGGGCGGATAGGCCACGGTCGGTGTCATGTAGAGGTCGTAGCGCTGATGAAAACGGCCCATTTCACGCGCGGCGATGTCCCACTCGCGCATGGACCGTACAAAATGACCCGCGGAAAAGGTGCGGCCCATCAGCCCCAGGGTCCAGGTCAGGGATTCCACGTCATGCCGGGTGGCCTTCCGGCCCAGAATGGGCGTCAGCGCCTCGATCTCGGCGGCCATTTCACCGAAATACAGGGTCAAATAGCTTTTCGCCAGGGCCTGGCCGTCCAGGGCGGGTCGGGCTTCCTCGACGACATGTCCCAGGCTCTCGAGCAGGCGGGCAGCTTCCTGCGCCGCCTGGACGCATTCGGGGTGCACCTCCGTATCGATGTGTGAGCGGGTATTCAACGCGATCTTCAGCGTGCCCGGTTCCCGTTTGGCTTCCTCAAGATAGGAACGTTCGGGTGCAGGGATGATATAAGGGGCGCCCACATCGGCGCCGCAGGTGGCGTCCAGCACGGCGGCGCTGTCCCGGACGGAACGGCTTAGGATATGCTCGACGACAGCGCCCTGCCAGAGGGCGCCATGGACAGGTCCGGTCGGGTTTCGTCCCCGGGTGGGCTTGAGTCCGAAAAGACCGCAGTGTGAGGAGGGAATACGGATCGATCCGCCCCCGTCACCGCCCGAGGCCAGGGGGGTCATGCCGGCGGCGACGGCGGCTGCCGAACCGCCGCTGGATCCGCCGGGCGTGTGCCCGATGTTCCATGGATTGCGCGTAGGGCCGTGCAGTTCGGGTTCGGTTACACCGAGCAGGCCGAACTCGGGACAGTTCGTTTTGCCGATAATGACGAGCCCCGCCTTCTTGAAGCGCACGATGAGTTCGCTGTCCTGAACGGGAATATGGTTGCGGCAGGCTTTGCTCCCCGCGGTAAGCGGCACGCCGGCATAGGCGGCAATCAAGTCTTTCAACAGAAAAGGCACACCGCGAAAAGGCCCGTCGGGGAGACCGGTGTCAATGGCCTGCTGCGCCCGGTCGAACATCGGCTGGATGACGGCGTTTAAGGCGGGGTTGAGGGTTTCGATCCTGGAGATCGCTTCTTCACAGACTTCCTGTGCGGAAACATCCCCATTTTTGATAAGTTCCGCCAGCCCCAGTCCGTCGTACCGATCGTATTCACTAAAATTTCCCATCGCTTGGCCCCAGGGATCGAATTGATAAGGTATTGTTTCCTATGGCCGAACTATAGAGAGGCTCTTTTTGCTTGTCAAGGGATTTTCTGCTGACAGCCTGCCGATACCTGACCAAAGACAATGCGTCAACCGGAGGAACCGCAATATTTTACAAAATTACGCTCCGTTCATCTTGACACGTCCCCTGATTTTGTTTATGCTTCGCCGTCTTTAAAAGTTCAGTGTCGCTTTATCCATGGTAAAAGACCGGATTTACATTGGAGAACCTGTCTTTGCATGGGAAACGAACCATAACACAATGGGAAGAAAGGAGATCGGAATTTATGAGGAGAAAAGGGTTTTGGGGTGTGGTTTGGGCCTTGACGGCATTGCTGGTCCTATCGGCGACGTTTGTCATGGCCGAGGAGAAGGTTTACATTAATGGGATTGACGCGAACTTTCCGCCTTTTGCCTATGTTGACAAATCCGGTGTTCCGGATGGCTTTGACGTGAAGGCCCTGGACTGGATCGCCAAGGAGATGAAGTTCAAGGTGAAGCACCAGCCGATGGACTGGGATGGCATCATCCCCAGCCTGAAGGCCAAGAAGATCGACATCGTGGCCTCGGGGATGAGCATCACCGACGAACGCAAGAAAGCAGTCAACTTTTCGGTTCCCTACTATAAAATCAAGCAGGTCCTGGTCGGCAAGAAGGATGCGAAGATCACCGCGGAGAAGGCCCTGGCCGACGGCAACAAGATCGGGGTCCAGCGCGGCACGTCCGAGGCAAAATGGATGGAGGAGAACCTGATCAAGAAGGCGGGAAAGAAGTTCGAGCTGGTTCAGTATGACTCCGCCCCATTGGCGATCGAAGATGTGATCAACGGCCGCATCGTGGCCGCCGCGATGGACGATGCCCCGGCGATGGACGCCGCGAAAAAGAAGCCCGTGAAGATTCTGGGCGGCTTCGGGATGGCGGATGAACAATTTGGATACGCCGTCCGCAAGGAGGACACCGAGTTCCTGAAGAAGGTCAACGAAGGCCTCAAGAAACTCATGAAGTCCCCCTACTGGGCCGAGTTGAAGAAGAACTTCATCGACAAATGATGATAAGAAATCTTTCTTACGGGGAAGCTCCCCGCCCACAGGGCGGGGAGCTTCCATTCTCTCGATGGATGACGGGAAGGCCTCAGCTCATGAGGCCTTCCATGTTTTTGTGAATCGTGTAAGCAAATGCCGGAAAGTTTGATCGCCATAGGGGATGCCCTCCCCTACCTCCTCCAGGGGTCTCTTGTGACCCTGATTGTTGTGATCGGGGCGATGGGCCTGGGGCTCGTCCTCGGGGTTCCCCTTGCCGTGGGGCAGGTGTACGGCCACCCGGGACTCCGGCGCGTCATCGCTGTATACGTCTGGTTCTTCCGGGGCATCCCGCTCCTCGTTCTTCTCTTTCTCTTCTATTTCGGACTCTGTACGGCCCTCGACATCAACCTCTCCGCCTTCACGGTGGCAATCATCGTGCTCGGGCTGATCAGCTCCGCCTACCAGTCCCAGATCTTCCGCGGGGCGATCCTGTCGCTTCCGGAGGGTCAGTTCAAGGCGGCCCGGGCGCTTGGGATGAGCGATCTCAAGGCGATCTCCGCCATCATCCTTCCCCAGGCGCTCCGGCTCTCCATTCCCGGCTGGTCGAACGAGTACTCGATCCTCCTGAAGGATTCGGCGGTGACCTACGCCCTGGGTGTGGCCGAGATTATGGCGCGGGCGCACTTCGTGGCGACCCGGACCTATCAGCAGCTTCCCCTTTACTTCGCTGCGGGGGTGATCTTCCTCGTCCTCACCTGGGTGGGGACGAAGGGCCTCCGGATTCTGGAAGAGAAGGTCCGGATTCCGGGATATTCGACGCATGGATTGTAGGCATCTTATGGCAGCACCGATTTTACGGATTGAAAACGTATCGAAGCGCTACGGGAAGAAGGATGTCCTGAAAGGGGCGTCGCTCGACGTGAACAAGGGGGACCTCAAGATCCTCATCGGTCCCTCCGGGGCCGGGAAGAGCACGCTCCTGCAGTGCATCAATTTCCTGGTCAAACCCGACGAGGGACGGATCTGGCTGGACGGACAGGAGGTCCGTTACACGCACAAGCGCGACCTCTACGCCTACCGCCAGAAGGTCGGGATGATCTTCCAGGATTTCAACCTCTTCGACCACCTGAACGCGCTGGAGAACGTCCGGATCGGCATGGTCAAGGTCCGGGGGATGGGGAAGGCGGAGGCCGGGAAGCGCGCCGTCATGGAGCTGGAGCGCGTCGGCCTGAAGGACCACATGCAGAAATACCCCGCCCAGCTCTCGGGGGGCCAGAAGCAGCGGGTCTCGATCGCCCGCGCGCTGGCGATGGACCCGAAGGTGATGCTTCTGGACGAGCCCACCTCGGCCCTCGATCCCGAACTGATCGGCGAGGTCCACGCGGTCATCCGGGATCTCGGGAACAACGGCATGACGATGATCATGGCGACGCACCAGATCGGCTTTGCGAGTTCGCTCGCCAGCGAGATCATCTTCATGGAGGATGGCCGGATCATCGAACGGGGGACGCCCGACAAGATATTCAACGACGCCGAAAACGAGCGCACGCGCGAATTCTGCTCCAAGATTACGGAACTCTACGGGGAACGCTGACGATGGAGGAGTGGCTCTACATCCAGACGGAGGTCTATCCCGCCCTGCTCAAGGGGTTCTGGGTGAGCCTCGAGCTCATCCTCCCCTCGGCGATCTGCGGCTTGGTCATCGGAATCCTGGTCGGGGTGTTCCGGGTCTACGGGAGCCGCCCCGTCATGGCCGCCGCGAACGCCTACGTTGCGCTCTTCCGGGGAATCCCGCTTGTCGTGCAGCTCTTCATCTGGTACTTCGGCCTCCCCTACATCGGGATCTACCTGAGCCCTTTCACGGCAGCGGTGCTGGGTTTTTCCCTCTGCAGCGGGGCCTACCACTCGGAGTACGTCCGGGGGGCGCTCCTGTCCATCAAGCGCGGGCAGATGCTCGCCGCCCAGTCGCTCGGCTTCAACAAGGTCCAGATGATCTTCTCCATCATCCTTCCGCAGGCGATCCGACGGGCGCTGCCCGGTTGCGGGAACGAGATCGTCTACCTGATCAAGTACTCGTCCCTGGCCTACATGATCACCTGCATCGAACTCACCGGCGAGGGGAAGATCCTCGCCTCGAACTCCTTCAAGTACACGGAGATCTTCCTGATGATCGGGGCCTGCTACCTGGTGATGACCTCGGTCGCGGCCCTGTTCCTCGGCCGCCTGGAGGACCGCCTCCGGCTTCCCGGCTTCGAACACCATAGGATCTGACATTATGCCCGACTACGCCCCCATCACCGCCGAAATCCGGGCCCGCATCGCCGCCATTTCGGGCCTGGTCATCATCGACGACCCGGGGAAGATGGAAGAGTTCGGAAGGGACAAAACCCCAGGCGCCTTCCACTGCCCGGAATTGGTCGTCGATGTGACGGAGGTCCCGCAGATCCAGGCCCTCCTGCGCCTGGCCAACGATTGCCGCTTTCCCGTCATCCCGCGGGGGCTGGGGACGGGTCTGGCCGGCGGGGCGATCCCCGTCCACGGCGGCGTCGTTCTGTCGCTGGCCAAGATGAACCGGATCCTCGCCATCGAGCCCCGGAACATGATCGCCGTCGTCGAGCCGGGGGTTCGGAACCTCGATCTGAAAAACGCGGTGCGCGA
>JAPLJW010000164.1 GCA_026388365.1 Deltaproteobacteria bacterium
GGCGAAATCAACAGCAGCGTCCCGCGGACGATGGGCAATACCTTCGTCCATGTGGATGATTTTCACTACCTCGTTCGGGCAACGGAACCTCCGATCTACTTTCCCCGCTGGCCGGTCGATGACGTGATCGACAAGGTAGCCGCCAATGTTGCCTCCGTAGTGGACGACGGCAGTTGCATCTCTTTTTACTCCGGCGCCCTTTTCGAGGCGCTGGGCCGCCACCTCGCCCACAAGCGCAACCTTGGCGTTCACACCTACTTCTTTACCGATCCCCTCATGGATCTGATCAAGTGTGGAGCTGTAACCAACCGGAAGAAGAACTATTTCCGTGATAAATCCCTGACCGCCTACGCCCTGGGGACGCCCGAGCTGATGCAGTGGCTCCACCGCAACCCCGTGGTCGAGTTCCAGGGAATCGATGTGGTCTCCGATCATCTGCGGATCAGCCTCAACGATAAAATGATCGCCATCCTCCCCGCACGCAAAGTCGATCTGACCGGCGGCATTGCGCTGCACATCGGCAAGGGCAACGTCACCCCCGGACCGGGACATGCCCAGGAATTCTTTGCCGGTGCGGAACACTCCCGCGGGGGCCGGACGATCTTCGCCCTTCCCAGCCGCAATCTGAAGGGCCAGTCCAACATCCTGCTCTCCGTGGAAGATTTTCCGAATCAGTTCACCAACCGTGAATCTCTCGATCTCATCATAACGGAATACGGCATCGCCTCGATGATCGGGCGGACCGTCCGGGAACGCGCCCAGACGCTGATCGACATTGCCCATCCCGATGATCGTGAAGAACTGATCCGGCAGGCCAAAAAAGCCAACATCCTGTATGCGGACCAGATATATCTACCGGACTCCGGCTCACTTTACCCGGACAGGCTGGACTGCACCCACACCTTCAAGGGAGGACTGACCGTCCACTTCCGCGCCATCAAGCCATCCGATGAAGAGGAGATGCGGAAACTTTTCTACCGGTTCTCAGACAACGCTGTCTATTATCGTTATGTCAGCGCGATCAAGTCGATGCCCCACCGCAAGATGCAGGAGTATGTGAACGTCGATTATCAGCGCATCATGTCGATCGTGGGAACGGTCGAGGAATCGGGGACGGAGAGGCTCATTGCGGAAGGGCGTTATGTCCGCCACAACGACCGCCCCTTCGCGGATGTGGCCTTTGTGGTGGATGAAAACTTTCAGGGACGAGGCGTCGCCTCTTTCCTTTTTGAAACCCTCATCCGGGTAGCGCGCGAGCTGGGAATCGAAGGGTTCACGGCGGATGTTCTCGCCGACAACAAGGCCATGCTCAAGGTCTTTGAAAAGGCGCCCCTCCCGATCCGCGCGGTCATGGAATTCGGGATCTACAACCTGACCATTCCCTTCAAAGATACCGGGGAATTTCTTTCCCGCGCCACGACCGGAATGAAATGATCCCTTTCCGTCGGGAGCCCCCTCTTTCCGGCACATCGCGTTCCCCGGCTACGGCATTCAGCCCCTCTTCCCGCGGGTCTTTCAAATCCAGGTTGAATTCTTCGCTGCGACATGTTAGAGGATGCCGGTCAATGATTTGTATTGATTCTGACCGGGGAATGGGGATAAAAAAATGAGAAATTTATACAGGTGGGTCGCAGGCCTTTTGTTTCTGATCGTTTCGGTTCAGCCGCTGTGGGCAAAGGATAGAAACACCGTCGCCGTTCTGCCCTTTTCCATCCACAGCGCGGAAAATATCGACTATGTCCGCCAGGGAATCGGAGACATGCTCGCTTCCCGGATCTCCGTCAACGAGA
>JAPLJW010000311.1 GCA_026388365.1 Deltaproteobacteria bacterium
GGCGTCGCCCTCCTCGGCGATCCCCACCTTCCCGGGAAGAATCTCCCGGCCAAGGAGGCGGTGATCCGGACGATCGACGGCTGGCCGGATATCGACCGGGTCGTCGTCCTGGGAGACATCTGCAAGGATACGGGAACCCCCGCGGAATACGCCGCCGCGAAAGCGTTCTTCGGCCTCTTACGGAAACCCGCCCGCTTCATTGCCGGGAATCATGATTACATACAAGCGGATGAAAAGGACGCCCTGGGGAAAAAGGTGAAGGCCTTCCCCGACCTCCGTCGGACGAAGCTGAAACGGTTCGCCGAAACGTTCGGCCTTTCCGAGGTGTACGGTTCGGAGAGGCTCGGGGGCTATCTTATGATTTATCTCTCCCCCGACGATCTGGATAGCGCCTATCCGACCCAGATCTCGGACGGCCAGCTCGTCTGGCTGCAAAAACGGCTTGCGGAAAACAAAACCGTCCCCACGCTGATTTTCTTTCACGCCCCGCTGGCGGGGACGCTTCACCCATACAATAAGCAGGCCAACACCCCGAGCTTTATCGCCCAGCCGACCCTCCGTCTTCGCGACCTGATCCTGGAGAACCCCCAGATTTTCATCTGGGTCTCCGGGCACATGCACGTCCCGGCGACCAACGAGAGCTTCAGCGCCCCCATCAACCTCTACGAGGGACGGGTGATGAACATCCACAATCCGGACATGGAGCGGAAAACGATCTGGACAAACGTCCTGCGCCTCTATCCCGAAAAGGTCGTCGTCCGGACCTGGGACCACGTAAAAGGGGCCTGGATCGATGGTCTGGAGCGAACGATCCGCCCGCCGTTGCATCCGTAAGGGGTACCCCGGATCGGCCTCCGTTTTGCGGCATTGGAAGTCAGGGAGCGAATCCCGACGGCTTCAAAAACAACGGCTCTTGAGACGTTTTGCGAGGAATCCATCTTGCCGAAAGATCTGCGGAACCGGCACTTCGATCTGATCGCCTTTGCCTACGACCGCCTCATCGGGCGGCCGGACACGTATGGGCTTGCAGAGATGCTCGGTCTGCCTGTCCAGGGACTGCTTCTCGATGCCGGGGGCGGCACGGGGCGGGTTTCTTTTCCCCTCCGCACTTTCGTTGGCGGTGTCGTCGTAGCCGACCTCTCCCGACAGATGCTCCGGTACGCTAAGGAGAAAGGCGGCATCCACGTCATGAAGGCCCGTGCGGAGGAGCTTCCTTTCTCCGACGGGGCGTTCGCGCGGGTGATCGTCATCGACGCCCTTCACCACTTCTCCCGCATGGAGGCGTCCATCGCAGAGCTGGTCCGCGTTTTGGAACCAGGCGGAAGAATCCTGATCGAGGAGCCGGACCTGACCCTGCCCGCCGTGAAGCTCGTCGCCGTCTCCGAGAAGCTCCTGCTCATGGAGAGCCATTTCCGGACACCGGAGGCCATTGGCGCCGTGATGAAGACGCACGGCCTTTCCCCCGAAATCCGCCGGAGCGGCCGTTTCCGCTTCTGGATCGCGGCGGACAAGCCTGCATGAAAGAAACCCCGAATAGAGCATAGAAAGGAAAGTAGGTTCATCCGGGTTAAGCGCACTTTGTCTAAAATGTCTTTCTTCCTGTAATCAGTAAAACGCCAACCTTGAAGAAAATGCCGGACTTCAATCCGTTATCAATAATGTTATTTTCTCAACGACCATGATATGGATCGTGAAATACAAGCGGTAACCATATCTCACTTGGTCCATTAACTTGA
>JAPLJW010000046.1 GCA_026388365.1 Deltaproteobacteria bacterium
AATTCGGCGAATCCCTTCGTGGCCAAGTGTTTTGTGATCGCGGCCGTCAATGTGGTCTTTCCGTGATCAACGTGACCAATCGTGCCGATATTTAGATGCGGCTTCGTCCTCTCAAATTTCTTCTTAGCCATCTCAAACCTCCTTAAAATTTGAATGGTTCATTTGTTTTCCACACCGTTTATGTAATCCGTTCCTGATGTTGAATCCGTTACGCATCCGCAAAAGGGATCGAACCCATCGGGGGGAAACGGACCATTCGTCGTTTTGCCCCTCCGGAAACCATCCCCGTTTCAAACCAGGCGCCGGCACTTAAGCGTATTGTCCTTTCCGGCGCAACATAAGGCGCAATAAAAAAGAGTTGCTGTTAGAATCGATAATGGGCAAACGCCTTGTTGGCCTCGGCCATCTTGTGAACGGCCTCCTTCTTCTTGATCGCACCGCCCCGGTTGTTCGCAGCGTCCATCAGCTCCGCGGCCAACTTCTCCCGCATGGTCTTTTCGGAGCGTTCCCGCGCATGCGTGATCAACCAGCGGATCCCGAGGGCAATCCGACGCGACGGAATTACCTCCGTCGGAACCTGATAGGTCGAGCCGCCGACACGCCTCGACTTGACCTCGATCACCGGTTTTACATTGTTCACGGCCTTTTCAAAAACATCAACCGGAGTCTCCTTGACCCGGTCCTGGATGATATCAAAGGCCCCATACAGGATGGACTCCGCGATACTCTTTTTCCCCCTCTTCAGGAGGTTATTGATGAATCTCGCAACCAGTCGGTTGTTGTATTTCGGATCCGGCAGGATCTCCCTCTTGGTAACTACTCTTCTCCTCGGCATGATCTATCCCCGCTTAGCTCGGTCTCTTGGCTCCGTATTTCGACCTACTCTGTTTCCTGTCCTGGACGCCGACGGCGTCCAGCGTTCCCCGGATGATGTGGTAACGCACGCCGGGAAGATCCTTGACGCGACCGCCGCGCACCAGGACGACGGAATGCTCCTGAAGGTTATGTCCCACACCCGGGATATAGGAAGTCACCTCGTAACCGCTGGTCAGCCGTACTCTCGCCACTTTTCTCAGAGCGGAATTCGGCTTCTTGGGGGTGGAGGTGTAAACCCGGACGCATACCCCCCGCCGCTGTGGTGAACTGGCCAGCGCAGGCGTCGCCGCTTTCCTGGCGATTTTGGCCCTTCCCTTCCTAACCAACTGATTTATTGTAGGCATTATTCCTCCCAGCCGCTTTCAGGCCGTCGATTATCTGGTCCAACAAAAGACGGTTTACCTATCAATTCTTCGTTTCAATGTCAAGTACTTTCTCGCTAATATTTTCATCCGGTGGCAAAGCCTCCAACCGTGTCGGTACCTCACCGGTCATTTCGATCCCCAGTTTCTTGTACATGGAGAGCCCCGTACCCGCGGGAATTAGCCTTCCCATGATGACATTCTCTTTGAGACCGCGCAGGTAATCGGTCTTGCCCGCAAGGGAAGCCTCTGTCAGGACCCTCGTTGTTTCCTGAAAAGATGCAGCGGAGATAAAGCTCTGCGTCGAAAGGGACGCCTTCGTGATCCCCATCAGGATAGGTTCACCCTGGGCCGGTCGCCCGCCCTGTGCCGCCACCCGTTCGTTCTCCTCTTGAAAACGGAACCGCTCCACCTGTTCATCGGCCATGAAGGAGGCGTCTCCCGGATCCTTGACCATCACCCTGCGGAGCATCTGGCGGACGATCACCTCCATATGCTTGTCATTGATCTTGACACCCTGGAGCCGATAGACCTCTTGGACCTCGTCCACCAGGTATCGGGCCAGTTCCTTTTCTCCCTTGATCATGAGGAGATCATGCGGATTGTTAACGCCGTCCATGAGCGCTTCGCCGGCCATCACGCGGTCCCCTTCCTGGACGCTGACATGCTTCCCCTTGGGGATCAGGTATTCCTTTTCATCCTCGGCGTCGGGGGTGATGACCACCTTCCGCTTCCCCTTGGAATCCTTGCCGTAGGAGACAACGCCATCGATGGCGAGAATATCGCCGGCGTTGACCTTATCCCCCTCCGACACGACGATGTTGGACCCGACCGACAGGAGGTGCCGGGCGACCGTGCTCGCCCCCGGAACTTTGGCTGTCTTGCCCTTCTTGTCCTTGATGGAAACGCGCGGACGCATATCCGTTCCCTTGGACTCGACGATGACCTTCCGCGAAAGGCCGGTCACCTCATCCACCAACTCCTGCATGGTCTTCCCTTCGATGATATCCCCGAACTTGACCGTTCCACCGACTTCGGCCAGAATCGGGATGGAGAAGGGATCCCATTCCGCAATGAGGTCGCCCCTTTTCTGATCCCTGGGTCCCTTCACCTTGCTGCCGTCCCCCACCCTGATATGCGCCCCGTAAGGGAGGGGATACTTGCCGCGGCTTCGCCCCTGTTCATCGAGGACATGAACCTCACCGTTGCGGTTCATGACGACAAGCCCGCCGGCCCTGCTCTTTACCGTATTGAGATTCACGAATCGGATAAGCCCGTCATGTCTCGACTCCAGTGTGGAGTGTTCCTCGAATTTTGCCGTACCGCCGATATGGAAGGTCCTCATGGTCAACTGGGTCCCGGGCTCGCCGATCGACTGGGCTGCGATGATGCCGACCGTCTCGCCGATGTTGACGAGATGTCCATGGGACAGGTCGCGCCCGTAGCACATGGCGCAGACCCCGTGTCTCGACTTGCAGGTGAGCACCGACCGGATATTGATCTTTTCGATTCCCGCATCATCGATCTTCTTCGCCAGCGCTTCATCGATTTCCTGATTGGCCTGGACCAGAACCTCCCCGGTAAAAGGATCCTGGATCTCTTCCAGGGCAACCCTTCCCAGGATGCGCTCGCCCGCCGTTTCGATGATTTCCCCGCCCTTCGTCAGCGCGGAAACGTAGATCCCGTCGATCGTCCCGCAATCATCCTCCGAGATGATGCAATCCTGGGCCACATCCACGAGCCGCCGCGTGAGATATCCCGAGTTGGCCGTCTTCAATGCCGTGTCGGCAAGCCCTTTCCGGGCGCCGTGTGTGGAAATAAAATACTCAAGGACCGTCAGGCCTTCCCGGAAATTCGCCCGGATCGGGGTTTCGATGATCTCGCCGGACGGTTTGGCCATCAGCCCCCTCATCCCGGCAAGCTGCCGGATCTGGACCGCGCTCCCTCTTGCGCCGGAATCGGCCATCATGTAGATGGGATTGAAGCTTTCGCCCTTGACCTTGCCTCCACCGGACTGAGGGCGTTCTTCTACGGTAATCCCGTCCAGCATCTCCGTGGCGATCTTCTCCGTTGCCTGGGCCCAGATATCGATGACCTTGTTGTACCGCTCGCCGAAGGTAATCAGCCCCTCCATGTACTGCTTCTGGATCCCCAAAACATCCTTGTCGGCACGCGCCACGATCTCCTTCTTGTTTTCCGGGATAACCATGTTGTGGATCGCAATCGAAACACCGGCACGGGTGGCGTATTTGAACCCGATGTCCTTCAGGCGGTCGGCCAGCAGAACCGTGGTTTTATCCCCGCGGGTGCGGTAGCAGTGGTTGATCAGGTTGGCCAGCTCCTTCTTATTCATGACCTTGTTGACCGCATCGAAAGAAATGGTCTCGGGAATGACCTCATGAAGCACGACCCGGCCCACGGTGGTCTCTTTCATCTCCCCGTCGATACGGACCTTGATTCTTGCATGCAGATCCACGGCCTGCGAATCCAGCGCCGACCGGACCTCTCCGGGATCGGCAAAGACCATTCCCTCACCCTTAACACCGCTCTTCGCCCGGGTGAGATAATAGATCCCCAGAACAATATCCTGGCTGGGGATAATGATCGGCATCCCGTTGGCCGGGGAAAGGATGTTGTTGGTTGACATCATCAGAACCCGGGCCTCGGTCTGGGCCTCAATAGAAAGGGGCACATGAACGGCCATCTGATCGCCGTCGAAATCGGCATTGAAGGCCGTGCAGACGAGAGGGTGAAGCTGGATGGCCTTCCCTTCAATCAGGATGGGTTCAAACGCCTGAAGGCCGAGACGGTGAAGGGTCGGTGCCCGGTTCAGCATGACGGGATATTCCCGAACCACCTCATCGAGGGCGTCCCACACCTCGGACGTTTCCTTCTCCACCATCTTTTTGGCGCTCTTGACCGTCGTTACGTACCCTTTTTCCTGGAGACGCCGGTAGATGAAAGGTTTGAATAGCTCCAGGGCCATTTTCTTGGGAAGACCGCATTGATGGAGCCTCAGATCCGGACCGACCGTGATGACCGAACGACCGGAATAATCAACCCTTTTTCCAAGGAGGTTCTGGCGGAAACGGCCTTGTTTCCCCTTGAGCATATCCGAAAGGGAGCGGAGTGGACGCTTGTTCGTCCCCGTGATGGCCCTTCCCCGCCTACCGTTGTCGAAGAGGACATCGACCGCCTCCTGGAGCATCCTCTTTTCGTTCCGGATGATGATTTCGGGCGCGTTGAGTTCCTGCAGGCGCTTCAGGCGGTTGTTCCGGTTGATCACCCTCCGGTAGAGATCATTGAGGTCGGAGGTGGCAAACCGTCCGCCGTCCAGAGGCACCAGCGGACGCAGGTCGGGCGGGATCACGGGAAGGACAGTCAGGACCATCCACTCCGGTTTGTTGCCCGACTTTCGCAAGGCCTCAACCACCTTCAATCTCTTGATGTACTTTTTCCGTTTCGTCTCCGAAACGGAACTCTTCAACTCCGAGCGGAGTTCATCATCCAGTTTATCGAGATCGACCTCCTCGAGAAGGGTGCGGACGGCCTCGGCGCCGATGCCGGCCTCAAAGGCTTCCGGCCCATACTGATCCCTCTGGTCGTTGTAATCCTCATCGGATAGAAGCTCTTTTTTCTTCAGGGGGGTGTTCTTGGGATCGAGGACGATCCATGACTCGAAATAAAGCACCTTCTCCAGCTCTTTCAGGGTCAGGTCGAGGACATTCCCGATCCGGCTGGGAAGGCTCTTGAGGAACCAGATGTGGGCAACCGGCGTGGCCAGGGTGATATGCCCCATCCTCTCCCGGCGAACCTTGGACTGGATGACCTCCACGCCGCATTTCTCGCAGACGACGCCCCGGTGTTTCATCCGTTTGTAGCGACCGCACAGGCACTCATAATCCTTGACGGGACCGAAGATTTTCGCACAGAAAAGCCCGTCGCGCTCCGGCTTGAAGGTCCTGTAGTTAATCGTCTCCGGTTTCTTGACCTCTCCCTTCGACCAGGAAAGAATCTTTTCCGGAGAGGCAATGGATATCTTGATCGCATTGAACCTTATGGGATCCTTCGGTTTCTCAAAATAGCTGAAAACGTCTTCCACGGATCTATCTCCTAATATAGCGGGGTGGGGACCCCTTGCCGCAAGGTGTCCCCTTATTCCTATTTCTCTTCAATCAGCTCCACGTCGAGGCAAAGGCTTTGCAGCTCCTTCACCAGAACGTTGAAGGACTCGGGTAAACCCGGCTCCGACGTGTGCTCACCCTTAACAATCGCTTCATACATCCGCGTTCGGCCGGCCACGTCATCGGACTTGACCGTCAGGAACTCCTGGAGGGCGTAAGCGGCGCCATAGGCCTCCATGGCCCAGACTTCCATCTCTCCCAATCTCTGTCCTCCAAACTGCGCCTTGCCGCCGAGCGGCTGCTGGGTCACCAAGGAATAAGGACCGATCGACCGGGCATGGATCTTGTTGTCGACCAAATGGTGAAGTTTCAGCATGTAGATCATGCCCACGGTGATCTTCTGGTCGAACGGCTCTCCGGTCCTCCCGTCAATCAGGATGGTCTGACCGGTTTCGGGAAGGCCGCCGGCCTTGAGCATGTTTTTAATCTCTTTTTCATCAGCGCCATCGAAAACCGGCGTGGATACCAGAATACCTTTTTTAAGACGACCCGCGAACTTACGGATTTCGTCCTCGCTTGCACCGCTGAGAAAACGGTTAAATTCGGGAGAGGAATAGACCGCCTTCATCTCCTTCTTGAGAAGATCCAATCCGCAATGCTTCTCCACGAGGGCATTGATCTTTTCGCCCATGCCTCTGGCCGCCCAGCCCAGGTGCGTCTCCAGAATTTGCCCCACATTCATCCGGGAGGGAACGCCCAGCGGATTCAGGACGATGTCCACCGGCGTACCGTCCTCGAAATAGGGCATATCCTCCTCGGGGAGGATCCGGGAAAGAACACCCTTGTTTCCATGACGGCCCGCCATCTTATCCCCGACGGAGAGTTTCCGCTTGATGGCGACGTATACCTTGACCAACTTGATCACCCCCGGGGGGAGTTCATCGCCGGCCTTGAGTTTCTCGATCTTCTCCGCGAAATACGCCTCGACGAAATCCGTTTTCCGGGAGAGGTTCTCAAACAGGACGCCGATGCGGGTCTCCGTCTCTTCCTCGCCGGCCAGGGAGATCTCCCGCCAGAGTTCAAAGGGCGTCCTCTCTAAAATCTCTTCAGTAATGATCTCGCCCTTCTTCAGGAGAATCCGCTTTTTCTTCGGATCGGAAACCTTCACCACCGACGTCTTTCCGATCAGCATGCCGGCGATCTGTTTTCTGACCCCCTCGGTGATGATCCGGATCTCATCATCCCGGTCCTTGTTCAGAAGGGAAACGGCCTCTTCCTCGATATATTGGGAACGGCTGTCCCGCTCTGTCCCTTTCCGGGCGAATATCTTTGCGTCGATCACCGTGCCTTCGACGCCGGGAGGAACACGCAGGGAGGTGTCCCGGACATCG
>JAPLJW010000095.1 GCA_026388365.1 Deltaproteobacteria bacterium
AGGTGGCGGGAGTAGTTCTCGATGCCCGAACAGTAGCCCATCTCCTCGATCATCTCGATATCAAAATGGGTTCGCTGCTCCAGGCGCTGCGACTCGAGGAGCTTGTTTTCCGCATTCAGTTCCCGGAGCCTCTCGCCCAGCTCCTCCCGGATTGCGATAATCGCCCGTTTGAGGTTCTCCTGCGTCGTCACAAAGTGGCTGCCGGGGTAAATTGCTGTCCGTTGGAGCGACTCCAGTTTCTTCCCCCGGAGCGGATCGACGAGGGAGATCGCCTCCACCGTGTCGCCGAAGAACTCCACGCGGATCGCCTGCTCCTCCTCGTAGGGGGGAAAGATCTCGACGACGTCGCCCCGGACGCGGAAGGTCCCGCGGTGGAAATCGATATCGTTCCGCTCGTAGTGGATCTCGACGAGGCGCGCGAGCATCGCGTCCCGCTGGATCTCCAGCCCCACTTCCAGAAAGAGGAGCATCCCCTGGTAGGCCTCGGGGGAGCCGAGGCCGTAGATGCAGGAGACGCTCGCCACGATGATGACGTCCCGCCGGTCCAGCAGGAAGTGGGTCGCGGCGTGGCGGAGCTTGTCGATCTCATCGTTGATCGCGGAGTCCTTCTCGATATAGGTGTCGGTGCTGGGGATGTAGGCCTCGGGCTGGTAATAGTCGTAATAGCTGACGAAGTAGGCGACGGCGTTTTCCGGGAAGAGGGCCTTGAACTCCCCGTAGAGCTGGGCGGCGAGGGTCTTGTTGTGGGCAATGACCAGGGCGGGCCGGTTGACGGCGGCGATCACGTTCGCCATCGTGAAGGTCTTTCCGGAACCGGTCACGCCGAGGAGGACCTGGTGCTCCTCCCCGTTCTCCAGCCCCTTGACAAGGCCGGCGATCGCCTGCGGCTGATCCCCCCGCGGCTGAAACTCGCTGACCAGACGAAATCCGCCCATGAACACCTCCGGATCAGCATCCTGTCACAATTCCCGGAGCATGGCAAGGGAGGGATCGCGATCGCATACGCATCGACATCGCCGATGGTCCGTTCGTCTCCGCTGCAGCTCCACAGCCCTTTCCCAATTCCCTGCTTTTCGATGCATAATATCCCACTTGACAAGCAAAAACAGCACCCCTATACTCGCATCCATGGAAAGCAATACCTCATCAATGACCATGCAACGGAGAGATTGGGATAAGTTCTTTTTTCTGTTGTATTTTGTATCCCTGATGGTTTAAAACACACCGAAACCGTAACAGAATCCAAAAGAAGGAGGTTGCTGCTGTGAACCGTTGGAAGCCATGTTTGGGTAAGTTTCTTGTCGTCCTGGTTGCCCTCACGGCGCTGGTGACCCTGCCGGTCAACGCCCTTTCAAAAGAGCTGGTGATCTACTCCAGCGTGGATGAGGAGAACGCGAAGAAGATCCTCAACGAGTTTACCAAGGCCACGGGAATCAAGGTGCAGATGGTGTTTCTCTCCACGGGACCGGCACTGAGCCGTATCGAAGCGGAGAAGGCGAACCCGCAGGCGGACGTTTGGTTCGGCGCCCCCAACGAGAACCACATCATTGCAAAGAACAAGGGGCTCACCCAGCCCTACGTCTCCAAAAATGCCTCGGGCGTTGATGCAAACTTCCGGGACCCCCAGGGCTACTGGCACGCATTTTACATGAATCCATTAGGTGTAGGCGCTCTTGTGGATGAGTTGAACAAACGGGGCATCAAGGCCCCGGCCACATGGACGGACCTGCTCAACCCTGTCTACAAGGGACTGATCCAGATGCCTTCGCCCCAGGCCTCCGGGACAGCCTTGGCGGTGATCATGACGCTGGTGCAGATTTACGGGGAGAACAAAGCCTACGAGGTCATGAAGACCATGAACCCCAACGTTCAGACCTACACCCAGAGCGGCACGGGACCCGCCAAGAGTCTCGCCATCGGTGAGGCGAAAATCGCGATTCAGTTCACGCCGGCGTTCCTGCAGCTCATAGACGAAGGATACCCGGTGAAGGTGATTTTCCCCACAGAGGGCGTGGGATATGAGTCTCCGGCCCTCTCCATCCTGAAGGGGGCAAAAAACCTGGAGTCGGGGAAGGACCTGGTGGACTGGATCATCTCCAGGCAGGGGCAGGAAACCCTGGGAGCCAACAAAACCTTCTTCTTTCCCGTGCGCAACGACGTTTCCGCCGGCAAAGGACTGCCCAAGCTCTCCGACATCAAGCTCATCGAGTACGACCGGACCGCCCTGGCCAAGGACCGCAACCGCCTGGTGGACCGATGGGTCAAGGATGTCCTCGGCAAATAGTTGATGAAAGCGTGCAGCCTGTCTCAGGCCGGACGTTGTAATCCGAACGGTGCTCGGGGTTCTTGGGTCAGATCTTTTATGACGAAGTTTGGAACGGCGAAACGACAGATCGAACTTTTGGCCCGGGATCCCCTCTTGCTGCTCCTGGTGGGGGCCATCTTTCTTTCCCTGGCGATCTTCGTGGCGTACCCCCTGTCCATGGTATTGTCAAAGAGTTTCCAGAGCGAGCAGGGAAGCTTGAGCCTGGAAAACTACACACGCTTCGCACAGTTCGGCTACCTGTGGAGCGCCCTGTGGAACAGTGTTCTGGTGGGAGCTGTCACGGGGATTGCGGGGGTGTTCCTGGGTTACGCGGCAGCCTTCACCATTGTCAGAACGAATATCCGGTTTAAGAAGCTCCTGCACCTGCTTTTTATCCTGCCCATCATTTCGCCGCCCTTCACAAGCGCCCTTTCGGTTCTGATGCTGCTGGGTGCGAACGGTCTGATCACCCATAAACTCCTGGGGATTTCCGACTACAATATCTACGGCTTCAAGGGCGTCATGCTGTCTCAGGTGTTCACCTTTGCCCCGGTGGCTTATCTGACGCTGAGAGGGGTTCTCGATTCCCTGAACCCGACGCTGGAGGACGCCGCCATGAATGTGGGCGCTGGCCGATGGCAGACCTTCCGAAGGGTAACCTTCCCCCTGAGCCTGCCGGGTATTGCCAGCGCGTTTCTGGTGGTTTTTATCGAATCCCTCGCAGACTTCGGGAATCCTCTGGTTCTGGCAGGAAGCCGTTTCCCCATGCTCTCCACGCAGGCCTATCTCGAGATCACGGGATCATTCAACCTGCCGCTGGGCGCGGCGCTGGCCGTGGTGCTCATGCTGCCCTCGGTTACGGCCTTCGCCGTCCAGCGCTATTACCTTCAGAAGCGGCAGTACACCACGGTCACAGGCAAACCGACGAGCAGCTCCTCGAAGCTGGTTTCCAGAAACACCCGCCGGGTCCTGACGGCCTTTGTCGTGATCTTCGGGACGTTTATACTCCTTTTCTACGGAACCATCTTGATGGGGGCGTTTACCACGGTTTGGGGCTACAACTACGGCCTGACCCTGCGGCATTTTATCTACGCCTTCAGCGTCGGGATGGACACCATCAAGGACACGCTGATCGTGGCCCTGGTCTCGACGCCCCTGTCGGGCTTGATCGGAATGCTCATAGCCTTTCTCGTCGTACGCTTCCGGTTTCCCGGCAAAGGAGCGATGGAATTCACGTCCATTCTCAACTTTGCCGTCCCCGGCACGGTCATCGGCATCGGTTACATCCTGGCATTCAACCAGCCGCCCCTGCTGCTGATCGGCACACTGGCCATCCTGGTGCTGAACTTCGTGTTCCGCTATGTGCCGGTGGGCATCCAGTCAGGCATCGCCGTGCTGCGGCAGATCGACCCGTCCATCGAGGAGGCGGCCCGGAACCTGGGCGCCGACAGCATCACCACGTTCCGCAAGGTGACGCTGCCCCTGATTGCGCCGGCCTTCTTCTCCGGACTGGTCTTCGCCTTCGTGCGGGCCATGACCGCCATCAGCGCCGCTATTTTTCTGGTATCGGCACAGTGGAACCTGCTCACCGTGCAGATTCTCAATCAGGTGGGTTCGGGTCGGCTCGGCGTGGCGGCGGCATTCAGCGTGATCCTCATGGCGATCGTTCTGGCGGCCGTCGCGATCATCGGGAGAATCGTCCCGGGCCACGAGAAAGGCATGCGGACCGTAACGATTTCGGAGGGATTCTGACCGTGGAACTTCGATTGCAGAACATGGTGAAGGAATTCGGGAACTACGACGATCCTTCCTCGCTCGTCGTGGCCGTGGACCAGGTCAGCCTCCGCGTAGAGGAGGGAGAACTGGTGACCCTTCTCGGGCCGAGCGGCTGCGGAAAGACGACGCTGCTGCGGATGATTGCAGGCTTCGAGGACCCCACCGGGGGAGACATTTTTTTCGGCGAGCGCCGAATGAATGATGTGGCTCCGAACGGCCGGCATGCTGCCATGGTGTTCCAGTCTTATGCCATTTTCCCTCACCTGGATGTGTTCGAGAACATTGTCTTCGGCCTTCGCCTGCAAAAATTATCCGCGACAGAGATCGGGGAACGCATGGCGAAAGTCCTGGAACTGACGGGTCTCGCGGGGCTGGAGCAGCGGCAGCCGAACCAGCTTTCCGGAGGGCAACAGCAGCGGGTGGCGCTGGCCCGGGCCATCATCATGGAACCTCAGCTTCTGCTGTTCGATGAGCCGTTGTCGAACCTGGACGCAAAGCTTCGGGAGCAGATGCGCATCGAGCTCCGGGCCCTTCAGCAGCGGCTGCGCATTACCAGCGTTTATGTGACCCACGATCAATCCGAGGCCATGAGCATCTCGGACCGGGTCGTGGTCATGCGGAACGGCAGGATCGAGCAGGAGGGGACTCCACTTGGGCTATACAGCCGGCCGAAGAACCGTTTCGTGGCAGAGTTCATCGGGAAGGCCAATTTTCTGGACGGACGGGTGGCTGCCGGAGGTATGGAGATTGGCGGGCAGCGTTTCGCTGTCGACCTGGGGGGAACGGGCCTGAGAGAAGGGGATCGGGCGGAATGCACGATTCGGCCGGAGGGCATCCGGATTCTGGATATCGAAAGTATTCCGCGAACACCCTTCGCGGGAACGGTGCGGCGCAGTACTTTCCTGGGGAGCGTCGTGGAGTACGAGGTATCTATAGAAGGTCTTTCGCCGCTGCTGGCGCAGGCGCCAAACCCCCTGGAGGGAATGATCCATACCGCGGGAAGTAACGTCGCTGTTGACTTTGCCCCGGGAGCCCTCCATGTCCTGGCCTCTTCATGAACCTTTTTTACCTTGAAAAATTATTCCGATTCATGCATGAATAGACGCGATACTCTGAGGACGGCCTTTGATCCGCTGATGAAAGGGCTCTTTCCGTCGTCTTTTGCTTTTCCACTTCAAATCAGAAGGGAGAAATTGCATGCAGGTCAAAGATTCCATTGCAGTCATCACGGGGGGCGCCTCCGGTCTGGGCGAGTCGTGCGTCCGGAGTCTGTCCGACCTGGGAGGCAAGGTGGCGATCCTCGACGTCGTCGCGGAGCGGGGTGAAAAACTGGCCGCCGAACTGGGACCGAATGTCATTTTCGTCCACGCCGACGTGACGAACGACGAGAGCAGCCGCGCGGCCGTGGAGAAGGCCGCAGCCGCCTTCGGGAAGATCAACGTCGCAATCAACTGCGCGGGCGTGGGCGATCCGGGAAAGATCCTTTCCAAAAAGGGACCGATGTCGCTTGCTTTTTTCAACCGGGTGATTCAGATCAACCTCGTCGGCACCTTGAACATCATCCGCCTGGCCGTCGAACAGATGGTCAAAAACGCGCCGAACGAGGAGGGGGAGAAGGGGATCATCATCAACACCGCCTCCGTTGCCGCCTTCGACGGCCAGATCGGCCAGGCGGCCTACAGCGCTTCCAAGGCGGGGGTCGCGGGGATGACGCTGCCGATTGCGCGGGAGTGCGCCGATTACGGGATCCGTGTGATGACCATCGCCCCGGGTCTGTTCGACACCCCCATGATGGCGGGCCTCCCCGAAAGCGTCCGCGTGATGCTGGCGCAGACGGTACCCTTCCCGAAGCGCCTCGGCCGGCCGGCAGAATACGCCGCGCTCGCCCGGCACATCATCGAGAATCCGATGCTGAACGGCGAATGCATCCGCCTCGACGGATCGCTCCGGATGACGGCCCGGTAGGCGGAGAAAAGACCTGACCTATCATTGAACGCAGCTTATCAAGGAGGGAACCATGATTTTAGCATCGCAGGAAATGATCAGGAAGTGGACGGAAGCCGGTGCCTGGGGAAACAAAACCTTTATCGATTATTTCAAGGAGCATGTCCGCACGCAACCGGACAAGGTCTGCCTTGTCGACCCGCTGAACAAGGAGGCCCTCGTCGGCCTGAAACCGGAACGGCTCACCTACCGGGAACTGGACCGGGCCGTCGACGCCGCGGCCGAGGCGCTCATCGCCAAAGGGATTTGTAAAGACGACATCATCATGGTCCAGCTCCCCAACACCTGGGAGCTGGCCATGCTCTACCTCGCCATCGCCCGGACGGGCGCCCTGATCTCCCCCATGCCGATGCAGTGGCGTTTCCTGGAGCTCGACTTCATCGCGGGCATGACCGCTGCGGCGGCCCTCATCACCGTGGAGGAGTTCGGCGGCTTCCGGCACGGGGAGATGGCCGGAAAGATTCAGGAGAAACACCCCTCCCTCAAATGGATCCTCACCCTCCCGGAGATCCGCGAGATGACGAAGGGCGAGGTCACCGGAAAATTAGATGAGATCCGCATCGATCCCAACGACGTCTTCACCCTCTGCTGGTCCTCCGGGACG
>JAPLJW010000012.1 GCA_026388365.1 Deltaproteobacteria bacterium
CCCACGCGGTTGACCGACTTCACGATGTTCTGGATGGAGGTGACGGCGCCGGTCACGATATGGACCTTCGCCTCCAGGCGGACGCCCGCCATTCCCACCGGATCCCGGATTCCGTCCTGTTCGTCGACCACGTAGTACTGGGGCAGGGTATGGAGCAGCTGCCGGTCCAGGGGGATCGCGATGGCCCTGGCCGCGTCGATCGCCCGTTCGACGTCATCCTCTTCCACCTCGCGGCTCTTCACGGCCACGATGCCGAGGCTGTTCTGACCCCGGATGTGGCCGCCGCCGATGCCGGTATAGACCGAACGGATCTCGCAGCCGGAGGTGCGCTCCGCCTCTTCCACCGCCCGTTTGATCGATTCGACGGTGCTTTCGATATTGACCACGACGCCCTTTCTCAACCCCTCCGAGGGGTGGGAGCCGATGCCGATGATATCGATTCCCGTTTCCCGGATCTCGGCGACGATCGCGCAGGTTTTTGTCGTCCCGATGTCCAGACCGACAATGACGTTTTCTTTTTTCCCCATCGATCCTCCAGCTTTTTCAAAATGTTCAGATTTTCATCACATCCGGAATCCCTTCCCGGCGCCCGCCGGTTTTCTGGATCCCGCCGGTTCCGGAATGTTTCGTCTCTGGACGTTGATCTTCGCGGGGTTGCTGAGGTCGATGAGCAGAAAACCCGTTCTCAGATTCTTCCGGTCCAGATCGGCCATGACGGTTGTCAGGCGTTTGAGTTTGTTTTCATAGCCGTCGAAGCCAAGCTGCAGGCAGAGACCCGTGTCGGCGAACAGGGAAAGCCCGAAGGTCTCGTTCCCGTGGATCTCCGACACCTTGCCGATCTCGGGACCGTCCTTGATCCCCGCCAGATCGTTCAGCAGGGCGAGGGATTTCTTCACCAGCGCCCCATCGATGATATCCCCCCGGACGCAGCCCGTCAGAACGGGAAGATCCGACTCCTCCCCGGTTTCCAGCTTCTTGAAGGGCGTGCCTTCGCCGTCCACCAGGAAGAGCCCTTCACTCCTATCGAGGAGGGCGACCGCCTTTCTTTCCCGTACGACGATGACCAGCCGGTCGGGAAACTCCCGCCCGACAAAGACCTCTTGCACCCAGGGGTTCGCCCGGATCCGGCGGGCGACGGCATCCCGGTTGATGGTCAGAATGTTCGAAGGGGCTCGGACGGAGGCCAGGGTCAGGATTTCCTTTTCGGTCAGTTCCTGGCACCCCTTCACGACGGTCTCCCGGATGCGGAGATCGGAAGAACGGAGGATCCAGTCGCAGCCGATCAAGAGCGCAGCCGTGATGAAGACGATGGCCCCGGTCAGCAGGACCGCCCGCCCGATCTCCCGCAAAACCTCACCCGCGCGGCGTCTCAGCCGGTTTTTTTTCGCTTCCAACTGCATATGAAATGGCCGTTTCATGTGCGAATCCGTTTACTCCCCGATGATTTTGACCTCGGTTTCGAGGGTATTGCCGGTCCTTTCGAAAACCCGCTGCTGAATCAGGGCAATCAGGCGTAGAATCTCCTCCGCGGTCGCCTGCCCCCGGTTGACAATGAAATTTCCGTGTTTTTCGGAGACCTGGGCGTCGCCGATCCGGGTCCCCTTGAGCCCGGCCTCTTCGATGAGCCTGCCGGCGGGGCAATCCTGCGGGTTCTTGAAGATGGAACCGGCGTTCCGGAATTCCAGCGGGTGTTTTTCCATTCTCATCCCGATGATTTCCCGGACGCGCCCGGCGATCTTTTCCCCGTTCCCCCGCTGCAGACGAAAAGTTGCGCCGATAATAATCGTTTCCGCCGGCAAGTCAAGATTTCTGTATGCAAAGGGAAGCTCATCCCGCGCGGCGGCGCGGATCGCGCCCGAAGCATTGAGCAGGCTTACGGATTCAACGATATTCTTGATCTCTCCCCCGTAGGCCCCGGCGTTCATCCGGACGGCGCCGCCCACGCTGCCGGGGATGCCGGCGCAGAACTCAATCCCCGCGAGCGCTTCGCGCGCCGACCGGTTCACCAGCTCGGACAGCGGGCAGCCGGCACCCGCGAGCAGAAGAACGCCGCCCTTTCCCTCATCCCGGAGGCTGAGGC
This sequence comes from Deltaproteobacteria bacterium, assembly GCA_026388365.1. The sequence continues at coordinate 2,081 of JAPLJW010000012.1, forward strand.
AGCGCAAGCGCGTCAGCGCAACGAGGGCGCCCCGGTAGCCCCCGTCCCGGACGATCAGGTTGGTCCAGTTGCCGACCGGAAGAAAGGCGATCCGCCGTCTCCGGAGAAAATCGACGATTCCCACGAGTTCCCCTTCATCTTCCGGAAAGAGAAGGACGTCGATTGGCCCGCCGACGCCGATCGAGGTGTGGCGTCCGGCCGGTTCGTCGAAGAGGATCTCCCCGGCTATCCGCTTCCGGAGCTCCCTGCGGAAGGTCTCGTCCCCAATCATCATTCTTTCTCCCCCCGGTCCGCTTTCAGAAACGCCTCTCCCACCTTCCAGACGCTCCCCGCCCCCTGCGTCAGGATGACGTCGGTCGGTTGCACGATCTGCAGGAGGTGGTTCACGATGGCGTCAAAACCGGAAAAATGGACGGCATTCGCATGACCCGCGCGCCGGATCGCCTCACAGAGCGACGCTGCGGTCAAACCCGAGATCGGCTCTTCGCTTGCCGCATAGATGTCGGTGACGATCAGGAGGTCCGCATCGCCGAAGGCCGTCAGAAATTCGGTAAAGAGGGCCTGCGTCCGGGTATAGCGGTGGGGCTGGAAGATGACGATGATGCGTCCGGTCCAGACCTGTCTGGCCGCGGCGAGCGTCGCACGGATCTCCGTAGGGTGGTGGCCGTAGTCGTCCACGACGGTGACGCCCCGTACCTCTCCCCGGACCTCCAGGCGGCGCTGAACGCCGGTGAAGCGTTGCAACCCCTCCTGGATGACGGGAAAGGTCAGGTCCATCTCCCGCGCAACCGCCACCGCCGCCAGCGCGTTATAGACGTTGAACAGGCCGGGGACGTTCAGCTTTGCCGTTCCCAGCAGAACATTCCGGCAGTAGAGGGAGAAACGGGAGGAGACCCCCGAGTAGGAGATCCCCTCCGCCCGGTAGTCAGCCTCGGGCGACAGCCCGTAGGTCATCACCGTGCGCTTGATCCGGGGAAGGATCTCCCGCACGTTGGGGTCGTCCAAACAGAGGATCGTCGCGCCATAGAACGGGACGATGTTGGCGAATTGCAGGAACGCCTCCCGGATCTCCGTTAGGTCCCGGTAGTGATCGAGGTGTTCCCGGTCGATGTTTGTGATCACGGCGAGGCAGGGGCTCAGCTTCAGGAAGGAGCCGTCGCTCTCGTCCGCTTCCGCCACGATCACCTCCCCGCCCCCCAGCCGGGCATTGCTCCCGATGCTGGCAAGTTTTCCGCCGATGACCATCGTCGGGTCCAGGCCGCCGTGGGCGAGGAGCGTCGCCACCATCGAGGTCGTCGTGGTCTTCCCGTGGCTGCCCGAGACGGCGATGGAAAATTTCATCTTCAGCAGTTCGGCGAGCATCTCGGCCCGCGGGATGACCGGGATGTTCCGTTCATGGGCCGCGATGACCTCCGGGTTGTCCGGCCGGACGGCCGTGGAGGTGACGACGACGTCCGCATTGCCGATGTGGGAGGCCGCATGGCCGCAGTGGACCGCGGCGCCCAGGTCGTCCAG
>JAPLJW010000008.1 GCA_026388365.1 Deltaproteobacteria bacterium
ATTTGCGGCAGCCCCGCTCCGCCATGAGGCGCAGGGCCTCCCCCTGATCTTTTTCCCTTTTCCCCCGGCCGACGGTCTCCTGCTCATCAAAATAACGGCTCATGTTCGACCTCCATTCGGACTTGACGATACGGTTTGTGAAATCTACAGCCACCTTTTCCGGCGGTGGTAGGATTTGACCTCAGAGTAGGATTTGACCGCGCCCGCCGCGGACATCCCGAGATAGAATTCACGGATATCCGGGTTTTCCCGCAGGGCGTCCGCCGTCCCCTCCATCACGATCTTGCCGTTCTCCATGACATACCCGTAATGGGCGATCTGAAGGGCCATCCGGGCGTTCTGTTCGACGAGGACGATGGTCGTCCCCTCCTCCTCGTTGATCCGCCGGATGATTCGGAAGATCTCCCGGACGACGAGGGGGGCGAGTCCCAGGGAGGGTTCGTCAAGAAGCAGCAGTGCCGGGTGGGCCATCAGGGCGCGTCCCATGACCAGCATCTGCAGCTCGCCGCCGCTGCAGTACCCGGCCAGAACCCGCCGTCGTTTCTCGATGGCGGGAAAGTAACGGTAAACCCGCTCCAGATCATCGCGGTAGGGTTTTCCCCGCCTTGTCGCCGTCCCGACACGGAGATTCTCTTCAATGGTCAGATATTTGAAGGGCTGCCGTCCTTCGAGGACCTGGATAATCCCATGCCGGGTGATCGTTTCCGGCGCCCGGTTCTGGATCTCGCTTTCCCGATAGAGGATCGTCCCGTCCGTGACCCTGCCGTTTTCCGGTTTCAGGAGTCCCGAGACGGCTTTGAGGGTCGTGGTTTTCCCCGCGCCGTTGCTCCCCAGGAGGGAGACGATGTGATTCTTCTCCACGGCGAGCGAAACGCCCTTGAGCACCTGGATGACGTCGGAATAGACGACGGAAATGTTATTCAATTGCAGGAGGATTTGTTCCATGAACCTGCTCCTTTAATACGAAAAAGGCCAGAGGCGGAAGCCGGAGCGGATGATCCGCCACACCTCCGCCAGGCCGCGCGGTTCCAGCAGAATGAACAGGACGATGGCCAGGCCGAAGACAAATTCCCGGAGCGGCGCCACGTTCAGACCTGACTGAGAAACGATGCCGGTATTCATCAGCAGTTCCGTCGCGAAACGGAGCGTCTCGTTCAGGAGGGTGATGAATACGGCGCCGAAAATGGAACCGGAGATGCTTCCCAGCCCGCCGATGATGACCATGGCAATGTACTCGACGGAGAGTCCGAGATTGAAGGGTTCCGCTGTAATGCTTCCCATGTAGAAGGCCCACAGTGCGCCGGCGAATCCAGCGTAAAAGGAGCTGATGCCGAAGGAGAGGAGCTTGTAGCGAAAGATCGGGATCCCCATCCCTTCGGCGGCGCGGTCGTTGTCCCGGATGGCGATGAAGGCCCGCCCGTAACGGGTGCGCATCAGATTGATCGCGATCCAGACCATCCCCGCGAGGGCGATGAAAATGATGTAATAAAAAACGTTGTCCCCCGCGATGGAAAGACCCAGGAGTCTTCCCGGGGGCAGCGTAATTCCCATGGTCCCCTTCGTGAGGGATTCCCAGTGGATCAGGACGTATTCGATGATGAACTGGCCTGCGAGGGTGGCAATCGTCAGGTAAAGCCCCTTCAGCCGACCGGAGGGAATCCCGAAGATCATACCGATTCCGGCGGTAACAAGACCGGCCGCGGGAACGGATAAGAACATCGGCAGGTGGAGGGTGGTCGCAAAAATGGCCCCTGCATAGGCGCCGACGCCGAAGAAGGCGCCGTGGCCGAGAGAGATCTGTCCGGTGAAACCGATCAGGATGTTGAGACCCATCGCGGCGATCGCTGCAATCCCGATCATGTTAAAGACATACATCATGTAGGGGCTGGCCAGCAGCGGTACGAAGGCGAACAGGATCATCAGACCGACCCCGGCCCAGAGTCGGCCGAAATCGGTCGAGAAGACCGTGATCTCCCGGTCATAGCGTTCGCGGAAATTCCCGCAGGGGTGCAGATGGATTTTTCTCATGTCTTTAGACCCGCTCTATCTCCTTCAGCCCGAAGAGACCGTAAGGCTTGATCAGCAGAATCAGCACCAGGACGATGTATGGGACGACATCGCGCAGCGACGGGGAGAGGTACCCGCCGGTGAAGGTTTCCAGAAGACCGATGATGATCCCGCCGATGATGGCGCCGCCGATGCTGTCGAGCCCTCCAAGGATGACGACGGGAAACACCTTGAGTCCGATCGCGGAGAGGTTGTGCACATTGATCCCGTTGATGATGCCCAGTACCATGCCGCTCATCCCGGCTACCAGGGCGGCGATCGCCCAGGATAATGCGAAGACGCGTTTTACATTCACTCCGAGAGAGAGGGCGGCCCGCTGGTTATCGGCGACGGAACGCATGTAGATCCCCTGCGAGGAGAATTTGAAGAAAAGGCCGAAGAGGATCAGAAAAAGCGTTCCGATGAGGAGGGCTGCCCCGTAAACGGGCGGGATCCGGATCGCCCCCCAGCGGAGTTCGAGTATTTTGGGCAGAAAATCGGGATAGGTATAGAGATTGCCACCCCAGAGAAGCAGGATCATTCCCTTGAACATCGCCGCCAAACCGACGGTCAGCATGATGACGAAGATGAGCGGTTCGCCGATGAGCGGCCGGAGAAAAATCCGCTCGATCAGGAGTCCGAGCACAAAGCAACCCCCGAGTGCAAGGAGAAAGGCGAGCGGGATGGGAAGCTTCGCCCACGTGGCGAAGGCGAGAAAAAAATAGGCGCCGATCGCAAGCAGTTCGCCGTGGGCAAAGTTGAGGACGCTCGATGATTTGAAGATCATTACGAACCCCATTGCCGAGAGTCCGTAGAGAAAGCCGATCGAGAGGCCGCCGACCAGCAGTTGCATAAAAAAATCCATCTGTTTCCCCTTCCCTTATAAGGCCTGAATGACGCGGACCAGCGTGTCGATCTCCCCGGTCTGCCCGTCCCGATAGCGGATCTTCCCTTTTACGCGCACCTCTTCATCGCCGTTGTACATCGCCTCGATCAGCCGAAGGTAGAGACCATAGACAAAGCGCCGGCGCACCTTTCCCGTCCGGGTCAATTCGTCTTCGTCGGCATCCAACAGTTTGTAGAGCAGAATGAATTTGCGGATTTTCATCACCTCCGGCAGGGGTTCGTTGACCTTCCGGATTTCGGTCAGGATCAGCTCCTCGACGCTCCTCTGCTGCGAAAGATCGAGGTAGGTCGTATAGGGGATCATCTTCTGTTCCGCCCAGTTTCCGGTGTTGCCGAAATC
>JAPLJW010000009.1 GCA_026388365.1 Deltaproteobacteria bacterium
GGCTCGTCCCGTGGCTCTGAAATACAGGGCCCTCGGGGAGATCGCCGTCTTTGTGATGTTCGGTCCGCTGATGGTCAGCGGCGCCTATTTTGTCCAGACGGGCGCCTTCAGTTCCCGGGTCGTGTGGATTTCGGTCCCTTTTGGCATCTTCGTGGCTCTGGTTCTGCTCGCGAACAATATCCGAGATATCGGTTTAGACGGGCAGGCCGGCATCCACACCATCGCGACGTTCTTGGGGGGAACCCGATCGGCCCGGGTTTATCAGTTTTTCGTCCTGCTTCCGTATGTCCTGATCGGAGGCATGGTCGCGACCGGCCTGCTTTCGGCCTTTACTTTCCTGACGCTGCTTTCGTTGCCGCTTGCCTTCAAACTCATGGGGATGTTCCGCCGGGGGGTTCCGGCCGACGCCGATGCGCGAACGGCCAAGCTCGACGCGGTTTTCGGAGGTCTCCTGATTTTAGGAATCCAGTTGGAGCGACTCTGTCGATGAATACTTCCCTGCGAACCGTGTATGCGACCATTCCGGCGGCCTTTGTCCTCTGGTTTTTTATCTTCGCGGTGCCCGCCGGGAATTTCTGGCTGAAGCTCACCGGTTCGGCCTCGCTTCTGGCCGCGATTGGTCTCGTCTCCAGCCGAAACGAGCTCAAAGCGCTTTTGACATTCAAGATCCGCCATCTGTGGGTCGGCGTCCTCTCGGCGCTCATCCTATATGGGATCTTCTGGGTCGGGAAACTGGCGGTCAATTTCCTCTTCTCCTTTGCCCCCGCCCAGATCGAGTCGGTTTATGCAAGCAAGACGCAGTTGGAGGCCGTCTGGATCGGTCTTCTTCTGCTGTTCGTGATGGGGCCGGCCGAAGAGATATACTGGCACGGCTTTGTCCAGCGCCGCCTCACGGGGCGGTACGGCGCGACGGCGGGCGTCCTGGCGACGGCCGTCGTCTATACCCTGGTTCACGCCGCGTCCCTGAACTTCATGCTGGTCGCGGCGGCCGGGGTCTGCGGTCTCTACTGGGGGCTCCTCTTCCAGCGGGAGAAGAACCTGATCCCGCTGATCATCTCCCACGCCCTCTGGGATTTCCTGATTTTCGTCCTCTTTCCGATGAAATGAAGAAAGGGAGACCGCTTCCGAAGGACACAGGGATGGATCTTTTTGATCAAAAGGATGGGAAGAACGACAATCGGCCGCTCGCCGAGCGGATGCGGCCGCGGACCCTCGATGAATACGTGGGGCAGGGTCACCTTCTCGGATCGGACAGCCTTCTGCGGCGGGCCGTTCAGGAGGACCGCCTCTTCTCCGTCATCTTCTGGGGTCCGCCGGGTTCGGGAAAGACGACGCTCGCCCGGATCCTGGCCGGGGAGACGAAAGCCCGCTTCATCGGCTTCTCCGCCGTGCTTTCCGGCGTGAAGGAGATCCGCGTTGTTGTCGACGAAGCCACCGATCTGTGGCGGCTCCAGCGGCGCAGGACGATCCTCTTCGTGGACGAGATCCACCGTTTCAACAAGGCGCAGCAGGACGCCTTCCTCCCCCATGTCGAAAGCGGCCTGATTACCCTGATCGGCGCCACGACGGAGAATCCCTCCTTTGAGGTCATCTCGCCGCTCCTCTCCCGGATGCGCGTCCTCACCCTCAAGCCGTTCACCGAAGAGGATCTCGACCGGATCGTCCGGGCTGCCCTCGCGGACCGCGAACGCGGGCTCGGCGTCCTCGGCATCGAGATCGAACCGGAGGCCCTGACCCATATCATCTGGTCGGCGGATGGGGATGCCCGCGCCGCCCTGAACAGCCTCGAAGCGGCGGCCTCGCTCGCGGACAAGGCCGCCGGAGAAGAAAGGCGGATCACCCGCGCCTTGGTTGAGGAGGCGATCCAGAAGAAGGCGCTCCAGTACGACAAGAGCGGGGAGGAGCACTACAACCTCATCTCGGCTCTCCACAAGAGCCTCCGGGGAAGCGATCCCGACGCGGCCCTTTACTGGCTCGGCCGGATGCTGATGGCGGGCGAAGATCCCCTCTACCTTGCCCGGCGCCTGGTCCGCTTCGCCTCCGAGGACGTCGGGAACGCCGATCCCCGGGCGCTCGCCGTGACCATCGATGCCATGCAGGCCTACCACTTCCTCGGTTCTCCGGAGGGGGAACTGGCCCTGGTCCAGGCGGCCGTTTATCTGGCCACCGCCCCGAAGAGCAACGCCCTGTACGTTGGTTATGGCCAGGTCCGCGCGACGATCGAAAAGACGGGGACCCTGCCCGTCCCGCTCCATATCCGGAATGCCCCGACGAAGCTGATGAAGGCGTTGGACTACGGCAAAGGTTACCGATACGCCCACGATTTTACCGATGCCTATGTTCCCCAGGAATACCTGCCGGATGAGCTCCGGGGGAGGGGCGGGCGGTTTTACCGGCCGACGGACCGGGGGTACGAGAAGATCATTGGGGAGCGGCTGGATTGCTGGCGGAAGATACGCGAGGCGAACGCCGCCAAGAAGGAGAAGTTATGAGGTACAGCATACTTAATGCAATAAAAAACAGACAGCTTCCTTACCGGGAAGCCCAGCCCTGTGGGCGGGGAGCTTCAAAAGGAAAATTGAGGCCGTTTTGTTTTCATCAAGGATTGGCATGATGAGCCCTGAAAAGAAGATTATCTGGCAACAGCAATCCCCCCGTTTCAACCGCTCCTTTCTCCAGCCGCTGGCCGTCGGCCTCGTTTGCGCCGTCTTGATCGCCCTCATCCTGACGATGGGGATCATGGACCTCCGGCGGAGCGAACGGACCCTCATCGGCTTCATGGAAGACCAGGGAAATCGGATCATCGGGGTGGTCGAGCGGCTTACCGAAGATAACCTGAAAACCATGATTATCGCTTCGCAGAGAACGACGGGAGGCGCTTACCTTCCCCTGACCGAGCAGATCCTCTCCCCCCAGAAACTTCTCACGGAGGCGATCGTCGCCATGGGGCGCGAAATCGACAACCGATGGAAAAGGGAGCATCTGAGCGAAGCCTATATCCGTAAATACGCGCAGGAAAAAAACCTCTATCTGGTGGCCGTCCTCAATGGCTGGGGGGATGTGATCTTCCAGAGCCGGACGCTTCCGGACACCCTTTTCGACGAAAAGGCGCCCGCGATGACCGCGGACCGTTCGAAGAGGACCGCCGATCTGATCAGCCGCCTCAACCAGCTTAACCGGTTGAAGAAGATTGGTTTTATTGCCCTCAGCCGAAAAGACGAAAGCGGGACGATCATCCTTGCCCTGGACCGCGACAGCCTCCGGTACTGGGGGACGCGGGTTTCCGTCGAAAAGGCGATGGAAAAGTTAGGTGAAGGACAGGGCATCGTCTATCTCACCGTCCAGGATAATAAGGCGATGCCCCTGGGTACTACCGGAGAACTTCCCGCAGAATGGGAGAAGGAAGATCCACTGTTCCCAAAGATTCTCGCCGGGGCCGTGGCGTTCGAGAGCCGGAAGGTGAGCTTTGGCGGGAAGAGCCTGCTGGAGATTGTCGCCCCTTTCCATCTGGGCGGCGAGGTCGCCGGGATCATTTGCGTCGGGCTGGAACGGGGGAACACGGATCAGATCCTCGACGAGAACCGGCGGAACATGTTCATCTTTCTATCCTTTGTTGTCCTGATTGCGCTCTTGTCGATGTGGCTTCTCTACCACAACCAGAACCGTCACCTGGCGGGGGTTGTGGAGATGACGAGACAGCTTGAAAAGGCGGAACGGCTTTCCTCCCTGGGGCAGCTCGCTGCCGGGGTGGCGCACGAGATCCGCAATCCCCTGAATGCCATCAGCATGGCGAGCCAGCGGCTGAAGCGGGAGTATATGCCCGAAGATGACGAAAAGAACAAAGAATTCAGGACCCTGACCGGAGTGATCCGCGACGAGATCCGGCGGCTCAACGGGATCATCGAGGAGTTTTTGACCTTCTCGAAGAGTCGGCGCCTGGAGCTTCACGATTGGCCGGTCCAGGAGCTCCTCCGGAAGATCACGACCCTGATCTCCGAGGAGGCCTCCGCCAGGGGCATCAGCCTCCGGACCGACTGGGGAAATGAGCCGATCGTCATCCCGATGGATATGGACAAGCTCCAGCAGGCCCTGTTCAATTTTGTCAAGAACGCGATGGAGTCGATCAGCGGGGATGGGATCGTCACCCTTTCCGTCCGAAATGCGGAGAACGGCCGCGTGGGAATCCGGGTCACCGATACGGGGTGCGGAATGACCCCCGAGGAGGTGGATCGGATCTTCAACCCCGAATACACGACCAAGGAGAAAGGGCTGGGGCTCGGCCTTCCCCTTGCGCACGAGATCATCCGCGGCCACGGGGGCGAGATCCGCGTCCTGAGCCTGAAGGGGGAGGGGACGACCTTCGAGATCCTGCTTCCCGCGGAGAGACACAACGACAAGGGGGCGAAAAGCTCATGAAGAAGCTCAACATCCTGGTGGTGGAAGACGGCCGGTCGCAGCGGGAGATGCTCCGGGATTTCCTCCGGA
>JAPLJW010000180.1 GCA_026388365.1 Deltaproteobacteria bacterium
CCGGGCGATCATCGACGGCCGGCTCGACCGCATGGAGATTGTATTTGAAAAAAAGGCGACGGTATGCAAGTATGTCGTCCCGAAGGGCTACGGCCTCCCCCAGGACCACCCCGGGGCCGCTTACACATCCTCCCGGATCGAGATCGGCGAAGCGCACGAGGCGCGGCTCTACTACTCATCGATCGACCAGCGTCCGGACGGGCTTTACATGACCTCCTCCCGGGCGATCGGCGTGGTCGGAATCGCCGACACCCTGGATGAGGCGGAGTGTATCGCCGAGAGGGCCGTGGGCGCCATCCGGGGTTCCGTGGACCACCGGCCCGACATCGGCACCGATCTGCTCATCCGGAAGCGGGTGCAACACATGAAGATACTCAAGGGAGAACCAATATGACAGGAGGGTACATGCAACAAAACGACATCAAGCGGGTACTGATCAGTGTGACGGACAAGAAGGGAATCGTCGAATTCGCCCAAGGGCTTCAGCCCTTTGGCGTGGAAATCCTCTCCACGGGCGGAACAGCGGCGCAGTTGCGGAAAAGCGGGGTCCCGGTCATTGACGTATCCGAATACACGGGCTTTCCGGAGATGATGGACGGAAGATTGAAAACCCTCCATCCGAAGATTCACGGCGGCCTTCTCGGCCTCCGGGACAACGAAGGACATATGAACGCTCTCAAACAGCACGGGATTGGCCTGATCGACATGGTCGTCATCAACCTCTACCGCTTCGAGGACACGGTTGCCAAAGAGGGCTGCACCATCGAGCAGGCCGTCGAGAATATCGACATCGGCGGCCCGACCATGCTCCGCGCCGCCTCCAAGAACTACCGCTTCGTCTCTGTTGTGACCGATCCCGAGGATTACCCGAAGATCCTCGCGGAGATGAAAGAGACGGGGGGAAAGATTTCGGAGGCGACCAACTTTGAGCTGGCCAAGAAGACCTTCCAGCTCACCGCCCGCTATGACGGCGCCATCTCCAACTACCTCGGCCTGCTCACCGCCGGAAGCCCGGAAAAGCGCGAATTCCCGGACACCTTCTCCTGTCAGTTCGCCAAGGCGCAGGATCTCCGCTACGGGGAAAATCCCCATCAGAAGGCCGCTTTCTATCGCGAGAAAGACCCGCAGCTTTCCGCCCTCTCCAATGCACGGCAGCTCCAGGGGAAAGAGCTTTCCTACAACAACATCATGGACAGCGACGCCGCCTGGCAGGTTGTCTCCGACATCCTCCTCCCCGGTGTCGTCATCATCAAGCATGCCAACCCTTGCGGCGCGGCCACGTCCGACGGCGACATGGCGGAGGCCTTCCGGAAGGCGCTGGCCGGCGATCCCGTTTCGGCGTTCGGCGGCATCGTCGCCCTGAACCGCCCCGTGGATGCCAAGGCGGCGGAGGAACTGGTCAAGACCTTCTTCGAAGTGATCCTCGCCCCGGGCTTCGCGGCGGATGCGGTTGAGATCCTGGGCGCCAAGAAGAACGTCCGGGTCCTCGAAATCCCGGCTTCGTGCGGCAAACGGTCCACCGGCTACGACTTCCGGCGGGTGATGGGCGGTCTCCTCGTTCAGGATCGCGATATGGATAACTTCGACGTCCGCAAGGCGAAGGTCGTCACGAAACGGGTCCCCACGGAGGCCGAGTACCAGGCGCTCGATTTCGCCTGGCGGTTGGTCAAACACGTGAAATCGAACGCCATCGTCTACACCACCAAGGATCAGCTCGTCGGCATGGGGGCGGGTCAGACGAGCCGGGTGGATTCGGTGAAGATCGCCAAGATGAAGGCGGTCCTCCCGACGGAAGGTTGCGCCCTCGGATCGGACGCCTTCTTCCCCTTCCGGGACGGGCTCGACATGGCCGCGCAGGCCGGGATCACCGCGGTCATCGAGCCGGGCGGTTCGATCAAGGATGAGGAGGTCATCCAGGCCGCGGACGAGCAGGGCATCGCGATGATCTTTACGGGGGTCCGCCATTTTAAACATTAACCCATGAGAACTTCGGAAGGGGACTTCGCCCTTGTTCTTGGCGAAGTCCCCTTCCTTAAAAGGTTTGCAGCTTTTTAATTGGAAAAGGAGTTGCATGCGTATGCAGGAAAAGGCAACGGTTGTCGTCAGCATCGTCATGGGGAGCGATTCCGATCTCCCGGTCATGGAGGAGTCCGTCAATGTCCTGGAGGCCTTCGCGATCCCCCATGAACTCTTTCTGACCTCCGCCCACCGGACGCCGGAGCGGACGGCTCAGTTCGCCCGCGGGGCGGCCAAGCGGGGGGTCCGCGTGATCATCGTCGGCGCCGGCGCCGCCGCCCACCTGGCCGGAGTGATCGCGTCCCAGACACTGCTCCCCGTGATCGGGGTGCCCATCGACGCCACGTCGCTCCAGGGGCTGGATGCCCTTTTCGCAACGGTCCAGATGCCGGGGGGGATCCCCGTTGCGACCATGGCCATCGGCAAGGCGGGGGCGAAGAATGCGGCCCTGCTCGCCGTCCGGATTTTGGCCCTGGAGGATGCCGCCCTTCTCAAGAAACTCCAAACCTATGTCCGGAAGATGGCCCAGGAGGTCGAACGGAAGCACGAAAACCTGAAGAAATGATATGACCCTCTGCCTGAAGATCGATTCCGGGAAACCCGATGCGGAAAAACTCGCAGAGGCCGTCCGGATTCTGCGCGAGGGGGGCGTCGTCGCCTTTCCGACAGAGACCTTCTACGGCCTTGGGGCCGATGCGCGAAACGAAGCGGCCGTGGAGAAGATCTTTCGGATCAAGGGACGGAACTTCCGGAACCCGCTTCCGGTGATCGTTGCAGACGAAGGGGAACTCATCCCCCTCGTGGAGGAGATCCCGGCGGCAGCAACCATTCTCATGCAGACATTCTGGCCAGGTCCGCTCACGCTCATCTTCAGGGCCGCTCCCTCGGTTTCATCCCGCCTCACGGGCGGCACGGGAAAGATCGGCATCCGCGTCTCCAGCCATCCCGTTGCAAGGTTTCTTGCCGCGGGCCTCGCCGGCCCGTTGACGGCAACCAGCGCCAACCCTTCGGGCGGCGCGGAGTGTTCCTCGGCCGATGCGGTCATCCGCGTCCTGGGCGATCTTCCCGAGGCGGTGATCGACGGCGGAGAGACACGGGGGGGTGCGGGTTCGACGATCCTCGACGTAACCCTCTTTCCGCCCCGCATCCTCCGCGAGGGCGCCATACCCCGCAACCTCATCCTGAATGCGCTGCCTCCAACGGAAGGCTGATCTTCGCGTGAAATTTTGAAAGAAACTATCGACGCCCCAGACAATAAAAAATCCCAGACCGCTCCAGTGGGTTCTTTTTATCGTCGGGTATTCACGCTTTATATCAACTGATCGACTACCCCCCCCCTCTTTAACGATATTCTTTCTTGTGGTTCACATCTACGGCTTTCGAACGGTATTCAATCATCAGGCCGGCGCATTCGCAGTGTAGGTATTTGTCCTGGGTGGATGCGGTTCATGAAAATATGACATGCGCCGGACCTTTTCTCTACCTGAATGAAAGGGCTTCCCCGGCAAGCTCCCCCACGGTCCTGCTTTCAAGTCTTCCTTTATCGTAAAGCAGGACCCTCGATGAATCGTTTTTCAGGACCGCAAGCTTCTCTTTTGCCCCCTCATCTCGCAGGATACCCAAGGCGCGCGCAGCGAGTCCCCGCACCTCCGGGTCTTCCGAATCCAGATATGGGAAAAGGTAAGCAGGGGCTTCCCATTTCTTGAGAAGATCGGGCCTGACCTCGGCAAGACGGCCGACCCCCCACAGGAGGCCTCGCTGCAGGGGGGGAAGTTCTATATATAAACCGTCTTCCCGCATATAGGCAACCAGCATATGGGCATATTCCTCTGCGAGCCCTTCATGGTTCGCCATGATTTCCGCCATGGCTTCCGGGACCCCCCAACCGATGCTTCCCGACTCATCGTTCAAGCTCCACATAAGCCGGCGCATGATGTTGCGCGCGGCCTCCATGTCTTCCTTTGCCAACACCGCCATAACCACACCGAGAGACGTTGCCGTCCGTATTGAAAAGACCGGCAATAAGGGGAGAGACCGCTTGACGGGGCGGAAGGCGCCGCACCTCGGCCAGGACCGCATCGAGCGATCCTGTCTTCAGCCGGGAGATGATTGTTCTCTTGAAAGCCGTAACGGTCATGCGCTTTGACAGATTTTAAAAGTTGAGATCCGAAAACTTGCCTCTTGAATTTATGAGACGCTCTTTCGTTTGATACATTGCTTTTCGACGATGGGGAGTGTAAGCAGAATAAACCTGTGTGTCAATGATAAGGATGCATGAAATGATGACGGGGGAGTGCGAATGCGAAAGCGGATGAAAAATTATGAAACCCGTTTGCATTGAAGTGGTCAGTAACCTTTTCACCACGCTCGGTCACTGCCGGCATTGCGATCTGCTGTTTCAGGAAAGCGGTCTCGGTCCGACGGTGCGCGGGGAAGACAGCGACGCGTATCCGCCGCAGTTTCACGAGGAATGGAAAGAGCTTCGGGAGATCCTGCGGGAACTCAGGCATCTTTATCGTCACCGGATCGCCATTCGCCTGGTCGACGCCGGCTCTCCCCTCGGTCTTTACAAGGCGTTGAGGCACCGCTTTCGGAGGCATCCGACCTTCATTCTGGATAAGCAGGATGTCTATACGGGCTGGGATCTCAAAGAAATCGAGAATTTGCTGGATGCGCGCATGAAAAAGGGGCGAAAAACACCGCCCCGTTCTGAAGGATTACTCCCGCAAAGCAATATTTCCCCTTCATGAATGTGCCGTTATAGAATTGGCCTACACCGGTGATCATCAGGGAAGATGGTCGGCGCCCGCCGGAATGACCGTCGTCTTGACCGCACCGGCCTGTTCCTGACTGAAGACGATCATGAAGGGGATCTCGCCGTTCGGTGCGATCCGCGCATTGGAGACATCGCTCCCCTGGGGGATGGAAAGTTCCCTCTGAATCTCAGCCTCCGCCATGGCGCCCAGCTCCGCATCCGTCAGGAGATTTCCGCAGGAGACGATCTTCTCCCCGAGAACGACGTCATAGGCATCGGCGATGACCAGACGGACCCGGATCCTCGCCAGGGGATAGGGCGCCTGGTTGATGGCAACCCCCTCGATGACGCGGAGGTTCCCCATAAGGAGATTCGCCACGGAACGCTGACGGACGTCCTTGATGCGCACCGGCGCCAGGACCGTCCCGCCGCTTTTCATTTCCGTGCCGATGAGATTTTCGAGGACGGGCACCCCCCGCACCCACGGAGACACCCACATCAGCGACTGAGTCCGGACCTCCGGGAAGAGATAGAGATAAACCGTTCCCGCGCTGATCACCACAAAAACAACCATGGCGATCAGCTTCAGGAGCGTCCGGCCCCATCGCTTCCGTTCCTGCCCGCCCTCCATGGCCTCCTTTTCACCATCTGCGGCTTCCACCTCGTTTTCCTCGCCGGCGGCCGGACCACCGAGGGGTTCCTTCCCCAGATCCTCCTCCAGCCCGTCGAGCGAGGGTTCCTTCTCGAACTCAACCGCCGATGTTTGCTCCACACCGGCCTTTGGCTGCAGAGGGCTTTCCGCCTCCACCTCGGTCGGTATCGGACCTTCCTTCAGAGCGGGAAACCGATCGTCCGGAGTGCGTCTGGCATCACTGATCCTTACGGAGGGGATTTCCAATTCCGCTGCGGGAAAATCACCGGCGGATCTCTCCTGGAAGAAAACATGCTGACAGCGGCTGCATCGCACCCAGACGCCATCCCCTTCCATTAAGTTCCCGTCAAACCGGAACCGCGTTTCACACTTCCGACACTGGATAATCATACGCCCTCCCTCTCAGACGATGTCCTAAGCACGCGAACATCCGGAAGAAAACGGAATTTCTCATTATAATCGAGCCCATATCCGACCACGAAACAGTCCGGGATGGGAAACCCCACATAGTCCGCCGTGAAGGGGACCCGCCTCCTCTCCCGCTTGTCGAGAAAAACGCAGACCCTGAGCGAAGCCGGCTGCCGCTTCCGCAGAATCTCCACCAGACGGGAAAGGGTGAGGCCGGTATCGACGATATCCTCCACGATGAGAACATCGCGTCCCGCAATCGGCGTCTCCAGATCCTTGCAGATCCGGATCTCTCCCGAGCTGACAGATCCGGCGCCGTAACTGGCCATCCGGACGAAATCGACCCGGCACGGGACGACGAGCGCACGGATCAGATCGGCCATGAAAATAAAGGCGCCGTTGAGAATGCCGACGATCAGCGGTTCCTTGCCTTCGTAGTCCCGGGAGATCTGTCCGGCGAGTTCCCTGACCCTCCGGTCGATAACCTCCTTCGGGAAAAGGATCTCTGTCGCCGCCTCCCTCATTCCTCAGCCCCGCCAAACGGGTCACCCGACCCATGGATCAATGCATCGCCCTCCCGGATAAACTTTTCCGCTGCTGTTTCATCAGACCCATGGTCATCGGTCCGAAAAGAAAGCACTCACCCGACTGCACACTAAACGACGCCGGGCGACCTGTCAACGAAAATCAGGATGCGGAACAGGATTGCAGATCCAAGATAAAGATGATAATGATTGTAAGGAAATCGAGACAAATCCCTGCCGATACCGGGAATTCCTGAAAGAGAATTGACGGCATCGTAAAAAGTCCGGATGCTGCGTTGCGCTTCATCCTTCGTCATTGCGGCGTACGAAACAGTACGCCTCTTTCCGCAGGATTCGCGCGCCTTGCCTGCGGCCTTTTTACGAAGCCGTCCCATTTTCACGGCTTTTAGACTTTTTACGAGGTCATCAGAATTGAACATGACCGATCCGTCCGAAACGAACCCCGGCGAGCTTTTTCTCGCTGTTGAAAAGCCCAGTCGCTACACCGGGGGCGAGGTCCATGCCGTCCGGAAAGACCCGGGGGTCTTCTTCCTCCGCTTCGCCCTTGCCTTCCCCGACACCTATGAGGTCGGGATGTCCCACCTCGGACTCCAGATCCTATACGCCGTCCTGAACGGCCTGCCGGAGGTCGCCTGCGAGCGCTGCTACGCCCCCTGGCCGGACATGGAGGGTGAGCTGCGCCGCCGCCGACTGCCGCTCTGCTCCCTGGAGTCGCAACGGCCGCTCCACGCCTTCGACATTGTCGGCTTCTCACTTCAGTACGAACTCTCCTACACGAACGTGCTGATGATGCTCGACCTGGGCGGGATTCCGCTCCGCCGCGAGGAACGGGATGAGACGCATCCCCTGATCATCGCGGGCGGCCCATCGGCCTTCAACCCCGTTCCGATGAGCGCCTTCATCGACGCCTTCGTCATCGGCGAGGGAGAGGAGGTGGTCACGGAGATCGCCGACGCCGTCATGACCCTCCGGCGACGGGGCGGAAAGAGACGGGAACAGCTCGATGCCTTGGCCGCGCTCCGCGGGGTGTACGTTCCGGCCATCCATACCCAAAATGAAAGAATCGGAAAGCGGATTATCACCAATCCGGACGCCTGGCGCCAGCCCCTCTGCCCCATCGTCCCCCTGATGAAGACCATCCACGACCGGGTGACCCTGGAGATAGCCAGGGGCTGCACGCGCGGTTGCCGCTTCTGTCAGGCGGGGATGGTCTGGCGGCCGGTCCGCGAAAGGACGCCTGCCGTCCTCGAGGAGATGGCCGAGGCGATGCTTCAGGCGACGGGGCACAACGAGATCTCACTCCTCTCGCTGAGTTCCGGAGACTACTCCCGGATCGAGCCCCTGATCACGACGCTCATGGAACGTTATTACGCCCGGCGGGTCGCTCTCGCTCTCCCGTCGCTCCGCGCCGAGACCCTCACACCCCAGTTGATCGAAGGGATCCGTCGAGTCCGGAAGACCAGCTTTACGCTCGCCCCCGAGGCGGGAACGCAGCGCCTTCGGGACGCGATCAACAAGGGGAATACGGAGGAGGAACTCCTCACCACGACGGAGCGGGTCTTCGCGGCCGGATGGAAGGCGGTGAAACTCTATTTCATGCTCGGCCTTCCCGGCGAGCGAGAGGAAGACCTGGAAGGGATCGCCGAACTCGCCCACCGGGTCCTCTGGACGGCGAAGAACCGGGGTCAGGTCACGGTCAGCCTTTCAACCTTCGTTCCCAAGCCCCACACCCCCTTCCAGTGGCAGCGCCAGATCGAAATCGGTGAGATCGTCGACCGCCAGGAGTTTTTCAAGAGGCGCCTGAAGAACCGGAACATCAGCGTCAAATGGCATGACGCCCGGATGAGCCACCTCGAGGGAATCTTCTCCCGCGGGGGGGAGGAGACCGGCGATCTGGTCGAGACGGCCTTCCGCCTCGGCTGCCGCTTCGACGGCTGGAGCGACCGTTTCCGCTTCGACATCTGGGAGGAGGCGCTCCGCCGGACGGGAATCGACGCCGGGTCCTATCTGAGGGAACGTCCCCGTTCGGAGATTTTCCCCTGGGAGAAGATCGATTGCGGTGTCCGCCGTGATTTTCTGCTGGCCGAGGCCGAAAAGGCCGAACAAGGCGAAGCGACGCCGGACTGCCGGACCGGATCGTGCAGCGACTGCGGCGTCTGCGACGACCGGACGGGGGCACGATGCGGCATCGTGTCCCCTGTGATCGCCCCCGCGGACGCGCCCGTCGGGACCATCGTCTCCACCTTCGCCGGGCGGGGAGGCGCCGGAGGGCCGGAAAGGGCCTTCCGCCTCCGGTTCACTAAATTAGGCCCGGCGCGGTTTCTCTCCCACATGGAGCTCTCCTCAGCCCTCAGCCGGGCGATGATCCTGGGCGGGATTTTCTTCGTCTATTCTCAGGGGTTCCATCCACACCCGCGGATCTCTTTTGCCGGGGCAACGGCGGTGGGCATGGAAAGCCTGGGCGAATTCGCGGACATCCGTATCCAGGATCCCGGAATGGAACTGAAAACCCTCATGGCCCGGATCAATGACGGTCTGCCCTCCGGTGTCGCGGTGACGGCGATGCGGGAACTCCCGCCGCATGATTTCTCACTCGCGGAGCTGGTCAAGGGGTTTGTTTATGATATCCTGCTGCCGCAGGGGATCGCTGAGGCGGATCTGAACCGATTCGAAACCGATATTCCCCGATTTCTCAACCTGGAGAGCTTCCCCGTCCAACGAGAGGCGAACGGGAAGAAGATCATCAAGGAGATCCGCCCCCTCGTCGCGGACCTCGCCTTAGACCGGCCTTCCCGCCGGATCATTCTTTCCGCGCATTGCGGCCCGGAGGGGACGGTCCGCCCCACCGAGCTTCTGACCGCTCTCTTCGGGCTTTCCCCCGAGGCGACCCACGGGGTCCGCATTGTCAAAACGGCCACCCGTCCGGCCGATTTCGCCGGACCGGACGACCGGGAAATTTTGGGGACATCATGCGGCATCGTGTTTCCACCCTATAAATTTTCTTGACAAATGCAAATCGTTTTGGTTATGGTGCGGATTCAAAATTTTCAAGAGGGAACTAAGCCATGTACGCAGTCATTAAAACGGGCGGTAAGCAGCACAGGGTCTCCGTGGGAGATGTGATCGCCATCGAAAAGATCAACGGCGACAAAGGGGAAGCGGTCGTTTTTGACCAGGTCCTGATGGTCGAGAAAGAGGGCGACATCCGGATCGGCAGGCCCGTCGTCGAGGGGGCGAAGGTGGTCGGCGAAATCCTCCTCCAGACCAAAGGCGATAAGCTTATCGTTTACAAGACGAAGAAAAGAAAAGGTTACCACAAAAAGACCGGTCACCGCCAGCAGTTGACCAGCATGAAGATCAGGGAAATATCCATTTAAGCGGAGGGCATTATGGCACACAAGAAGGGACAGGGAAGCTCCCGGAATGGAAGAGACAGCAATTCTCAACGGC
>JAPLJW010000215.1 GCA_026388365.1 Deltaproteobacteria bacterium
CGAGCACCCGATTCTGATCGACAAGTTTCTCGAGGATGCGATCGAGATCGACGTGGATGCCATCTCCGACGGCGAGACGACGGTCATCGGCGGGATCATGGAGCACATCGAGGAGGCGGGGATCCATTCGGGGGACAGCGCCTCCGTCATTCCTCCCTTCACGCTGGATGCGAAGCTGCAGAAGACCATCGCAGAGAACACCTACGCCTTGGCTAGGGAGCTCCAGGTCAAGGGGCTGATGAACATCCAGTACGCGATCCGCAACGATGTGGTCTATGTCCTGGAGGTGAATCCCCGCGCGTCGCGGACGGTCCCCTTCGTGAGCAAGGCGACCGGCGTGCCCCTGGCCAAGCTCGCCACCCAGGTCATGGCCGGCCGGACGCTCCGGGAGCTGAACTTCACAAAGGAGGTTGAGATCCGCCACGTGGCGATCAAGGAGTCGGTCTTTCCCTTCGCCCGGTTCGCGGGGGTGGACGCCGTCCTGGGGCCCGAGATGAAATCGACCGGGGAGGTGATGGGGATCGATACGGCCTTCGGCCGGGCCTATGCCAAGTCGCAGATCGCGGCGGGGACGCTTCTGCCCAGAGCGGGGAAGGTGTTCGTCAGCGCAACCAACAAGGACAAGCGGCAGATCGTCTTCATCGCCAAAGAGTTGGAACATCTGGGATTCGAGATTCTGACGACGGCGGGAACCGGCGCCGTGCTCAAAAACAACGACGTGGCGGCGACGGTCCTTCCCAAACTGGCGGAGGGGAGGCCCAACATCGTCGATTTCATGAAGAACCGGGAGGTGGCCATGATCGTCATCACCTCCAGCGGCAAGAAGCCGCGGGTGGATACCGGCATCATCCGGTCAACGGCGGTCCGCCACAGCGTGCCGCTGATCACGACGGTCTCCGCCGCCCAGGCGGCGGTCAATGCGATCGAGACGATGCTGAAGGGGGAAAGCCGCGTGAAGACGATTCAGGAGTATCACAGCGAAATTAAATCATATCAATCATAAAAAAACAGTTAGAAAAGGAGAAGGAATTTGGAAGTAAAAGTATTCGACAATGATGTGGAAAAGGCCTTGAAGATTCTCAAGAACAAGCTTTCCAAGAGCGGTCTGTTCAAGGAACTCAAACTGCGGCGCGCCTATGAGAAACCCTCCGTGAAGAAGAAGAGAAAGACCATCGAGGCGCGCCGGAGACTGGCGAAGGTCCAGCGGCGCAGGGTCTCTTAAAAGGTTTACGGATCGAGAGCTTGAAAAATACCCTTATTTTGTCATTCCCGCGCAGGCGGGAATCCAGAAGATCTTGAAAGAACTGGATTGCTGCTGGAGTTTACCCCGTACTTGATACGGGGCAGGAATGACGGTTTGCCGAATTTCAGGAGTATTTCAAAGCCCTCGGATCGGAAATCGGCCGGATCGCGGGAGCGGTTCGGGAACAGGGGAAGGATTCGGGGGTCAAGGGTGAGGCGTAAAAAGAGGGGAGCGTTTTTCGCTTCTCGCCTCACGTGCTGCGCCTCGCGTTCAGTGGCGGCCTTCCCCGGGTGGAGGTGTGTCTTATGGACGAAAAACAGTATGTCGTGGACGCCCTGTCCATCGATGAATCCTGGCGGATCTTCCGGATCATGGCCGAATTTGTCGAGGCGATCGAAACCCTCTCCCGGGTGAAGCATGCCGTGAGCATCTTCGGCTCGGCGAGAACGAAGCCGGACGACCCTTATTACCAGAAGGCGGAACTCCTCGCCCGGCGCCTCGTCGAAAAGGGCTTCGGCGTCATCACGGGCGGCGGTCCCGGCGTCATGGAGGCGGCAAACAAGGGGGCCGCGGAGGCCGGCGGGCAGTCGGTGGGGATGAACATCCGTCTGCCCCTCGAGCAAAAACCCAACCCCTACGCCAACGTCAGCATCGACTACAAGTATTTCTTCATCCGGAAGGTGATGTTCGTCAAGTATGCCGTGGCCTACGTGATCCTGCCCGGCGGCTTCGGGACGATGGACGAGCTTTTCGAGGCGCTGACCCTCATCCAGACCAAAAGGATCAAGAGCTTTCCCGTCATCCTCATGGGAAGCGAATACTGGAAGGGGCTTTTCGACTGGCTCCGCAAGACGATGCTCCGCGACAACAAGATCTCTCCGGAGGATCTGGAGCGCTTCCAGATCATCGATGATCCGGACGAGGCGGTCAAGCACATCCAGAAGTACGTCATCGTCTAAAAAACGCATGGTTCTTCACGACGACGATACCGGCCGGGGCGCCTCCCTGGAGGCGGTCCTTGCCGAGCTGAAGCGGGGGAAGGCCGTTCCCTGCTATCTCCTCTATGGGGAAGAGGAGTTCCGCCTCCGGGACGCCCTCGACAGGATCACGGCGGCGCTGATCCCCGACGTCCGGGACCGCGAACTCAATCTCTTCGTGACCGACGGCGAGCACGAGGATGTCGGCTCCCTCTGCGAATCCCTGATCACGCCGCCCCTCCTCCCCGGACGCAAGGTGGTCGTCGTCCGGGACACCCGCCTTTTTCAGTCGAAAAAAGTCCTCGCGCCCCTCATCGCGCGGATCCGGGAGCGGATCGAACCGGATCCCGCCCGGGCGGCGGCGGATTTCATGCAATTCCTGACGCTGACGGGGATGCAGTTGGACGACCTCCGGGACGGCGGCTGGCGGAAGATCGATGACGACGCCTGGCGGAGAATCGTTCCCGATGACGGCGGCGAGGGCCGGGAGACCTGGCTTCCCAGGGCCGTGGAACTCTGTGTGAGCCGCGGCGCCGTGCCGATCCCGGAAAAGACGGAGGAGGAGACCGGCCGCCTGGAGCGGGTCCTGGCCGGGGGGATGCCGGAGGGGAATCACCTCATCCTGACGGCCGAGACGGCGGACCGGCGGAAAAGGCTCTTCAAGGCCGTTTCATCCGTGGGGCATATCCTGACCTTCGCAAAGATCAAGGGGGAGGCGAGGCAGCAGCAGGTCGTGATGGAGATGGCCGCCGGGCTCCTGGAGGGCCGGGGAAAACGGCGCTCCTCCGGCGCCTGGGCCGCCCTGGGGCAGAAGACCGGCTTCAGCC
>JAPLJW010000274.1 GCA_026388365.1 Deltaproteobacteria bacterium
ACCGGTCTCGGCTGATCGATTACGAAAAGGGTCTTCTTGAATCCGAAGCGGTCGATCACCTCCTGGAATCTCTTGGTCTTGATCTCTTCCATCGGGAAATCCCGGAGGATGGTCATCTGTTCTTCCTTGAATTTCATGCTGAGAGCGGAAATGAGGGCCAATCGTCTGACCTTCTTGGGAACCCTGAAGGCATAACCGTGAGGCGTGGGTCCGAAGACAATCCCGCCGCCCCTCCAGATCGGAGAACGCGAGTGACCCGCCCTGGCCCTTCCCGTCCCCTTCTGACGCCACGGTTTCTTGCCGCCCCCGCTCACATCGCTCCGGCCCTTGGTAGAGGCGGTTCCACTCCGCCGGGAGGCCATCTGCATCCGGACCACTTCGTAAATGACGTCCTCGTTGACCGGCGCGCCAAACACGGCCTCACTGAGTTCAATCTCAGCAACTCGGTTATTTTCAATGTCGTACACACCTGCTACTGGCATTTTTCCCACCTTGAAAACCCTGCTTATTGACCCTTCTTGATCGCCTGCTTGATCAGCACAAATCCGTTCTTGCTGCCCGGAACGGCGCCCCGGACCAGGATCACATTCATGTCCGGCCGGACAGCCCATACCAGCAGGTTCCGCGCCGTTTTCCTTTCGCACCCCATGTGACCGGGAAGCTTTGTTCCCTTGAAAACACGGGACGGATCGGCGCTAGCACCGATGGAACCGGGGGCCCGGTGGAACATGGAACCGTGGGTCGCCCGGCCGCCGTGGAAACCATGTCGTTTTATGACGCCGGCAAATCCCTTGCCCTTGGTCGTTCCGACAACGTCCACATAATCCCCGGGCGAAAACATTTCGGCATTCAGCTCCTGACCCGGTTCGCAACCTTCCGGATCCATATTGAATTCCCTGAGAAAACGGAAGAGGCCCTTGTCCGCCTTCTTGAAGTGTCCCTGAAGGGCCTTCGTCACATTGCGCTGCTTAATCCGCCCATATCCCAGTTGGAGGGCATCGTAGCCATCCGTCTCCCTGGTCTTTTTTTGAATGACCACGGAGGGTTCCACTTCGATAACCGTCACGGGAACGGAAGCCCCTTCATCCGAAAAGATCTGGGTCATTCCCAATTTCTTACCGATCAATCCTTTTGTCATTATCATTCTCATTCGCCAAAAGTAAAAACCCGTCACGTAAGGATGGCAAAACGGCCCGACGGCTCTCTCGCAGATCTCCCTTTCCTACAACTTGATCTCGACATCCACACCCGCTGACAGATCGAGTTTCATCAGGGCGTCCACCGTCGCCTGCGTCGGTTCGACGATGTCAATCAATCGCTTGTGCGTCCGGATCTCGAATTGCTCCCGCGATTTCTTATCCACGTGCGGCGACCGGTTGACGCAGTATTTGTTGATCTCGGTCGGCAGGGGGATGGGACCGGCCACACGGGCGCCCGTCCGTTTTGCCGTCTCTACGATATCTTCCACCGAACGGTCGAGCAGCTTATAGTCGTATGCCTTCAGACGAATCCTTATCTTTTGATCTTTCATGGTTTCATTCAACCCAATTGATGGCGATCCTATTCGATAATCTTGCTGAC
>JAPLJW010000178.1 GCA_026388365.1 Deltaproteobacteria bacterium
ACCAACGGCCTCTACCTCTCCAGCCACAACGCCTTCCGGGGGCTTCCCACGGGGGCGATCTTCGGAAACTTTTTCCGGAGCGTCCTGTCGATCCCGCTCGCCATCGCCTTCAATGCGACGATCGGCGGCATCCTCTTCGAAGCGGGGATCCCGGGAATCAACGACGTCCTCCAGAAGTGGGCGGCGGTGATCTCCAAGGCGGCCTCCGACTGCGTCGCGGGCGTCATCGAGGGCCTCGCCGACCGGTATGAGAATATCCGTGTGCGGGCACGGGACTACAGCGCGAAGCTCCGCCAGCTCTTCGACACCTACGCCCGCCTCGAGCTTCTTTTCCCGGAAACGGACGTCCTGGAGATGCTCGAATCCCCGAAGAAATTCATGCAGACGATCAACGCCGAGGCCCAGGATCTGGAGAGGGTCATCATCATCAACGCCCTTGATCTCCTCTACTTCTGGATGTACCAGCCCCGCTCCCGGAGCGTCCTCAAGGCCCGCATCCGGACCATGTCGGAGGAGGAGCGGCAGATCTTCGTCCGCTCGCAGTGGATCCTGCAGCGCGAGCGGGAGATCAGCCAGCTTTTCCTGGACTGGATCATCGGCAGGGACTTTTCCAAGGGGCTGGCCTTCTACCTGGACCGTTACCGGGAATATTTGGTGGCCTTGAAGCAGATCGCCTTGCAGGATCCAGAGGCCCCGACGTCCGCGACCATCCAGAGCTGATTTTTCGGTCGGAAAGGTCCGCCCCGAGGGGCCGGGACCGTTGCGGATGAATCTGTTCGCGGTTCGGCAGCCCGCTTCCCGCCAGGTGAGCGGGCTCGCAGCCGTCCGGACAGAGGATCACCTTTGCCGTCATTTTTTCGATCCCGGAATCAGCCGTTCGACGTCGAGCAGGCGCTCCAGAGAGTCGATGACGGGCGCCGCGGTCTCAACCTGCGGCCAGGTGCGCCGCAGGGAACGGTGCCGGAGCCAGACGGGATGCATTCCCGCGGCCTCCGAACCGCAGACATCGATCCGCCAGTCGTCCCCCACATAGACCGCCTTTTCCGGAGCGATCCCCAATTGATCGAGGCAGAGGCGAAAGGGGAGCGGATCCGGTTTCGGAGGAACGCCCCCTTCCCCGGCCACGAGGATCACCTCGAAGAACCTCATCAGCTCCGGATAGCTGCCGAGGCGGTGTTTCCCTGCCTCCGTCTGCCCCTGGGCATTGGTGATCAGCGCCAGGCGGTAACGGCCCCGCAGGACCGTCAGGACCGCCTCTGCCTCGGGGAAAACACGGGTCATCGTCTTGATCCTCTCCCAGTACTCGGTTTCCCACCGATCGAGAAGCGCGGGATCGGGCTCCCGGCCGTAATGGCGGAACACCGCCGCCAGGATCCTCTTCCGGGAGAAATCGGAGCGGGCGTGGAAGCGGGAGCGGATCTCCCGGTAGATCGTTAGAAACGCCTCACCGTCCGACCGTTCGAGGGCCGCACAGGACTTCCGCTGCGCCTCCTTTTCCGCCGTCCGGAAACCGTCCGCCGAATCGACCAGCGTCTGACCGAAATCAAAAACAATCGCCCGGATCATCCTTCTTTATTCGCCCCGCAAGTGGCGTTGATCTGTTCGATCTCCCGCGGAATCTCCCGGCAGGAGCGCAAAATCCGCCAGGCCCCGGCAAAATCCCCGGCCTGCGTCAGGTCGTTTGGAACGGCAATGCAGCGGATGCCGGCCGCAACAGCCGCCCGGAGCCCCCGCTCCGAATCCTCCACGGCGAGGCACTCCTCCGGCCGGCAGCCGCTCCTCCGGACGGCCAGCCGATAAGGCTCCGGGTCGGGCTTGGACAGGACATAATCCTCCCGGGTCAGGACGAACTCAAATTGGGGAAGGAGCCCCGTAGTCGCGTGCATCGCATCGAAATGCACGCGACGGGAACTCGTCACGATCGCCTGGAGCACCCTTCCCCTGAGCCTCGCGAGCGCCTCCTCGACGCCGTCCAGGATGCGGACCCCGCCCGTGAGCAGGTCCGTGTAGCGCCGGTTCCGCTGTGCGTGGAGGCGGTCGATCTCCTCCTGCGGGACCCCTTTTTCCAGCGCCAGGTCGAAGACGCTCCGCCCCTCCTTGAGCGAAATCCTCTGGAAGAGCGCTTCCGTCAAGGTGACGCCGGCTTTCTCGAGCAGCTCTCGCGTCGCCTGAAAGTAAAGTTTCTCCGTGTCCACAAGGACGCCGTCGTTGTCCCAGAATACCGCCCGGATCATAATTGCATATCAGTCCCTGCCGTACTTTTTCAGGTAGGCGCCGAAAAGTTCCTCGTCCGACGGCTGGTAATTTGCAACGGGCACGGCCACCCGCGTGTACATGACAAACTGTTTCCAGTTGATGTTTTCGCAACTGATGTTCCCGGCCCAGGTTCCGCAGCCCAGGGTGTCCGTGAAACCCAGGTGGCTCGTCCAACCGCCGCTGTTCGCCTCGGTATGGCCCATGTTGCAGACGATCCGGCTGACGTTTGCGCGAAGACCCATCTTGTGAATCCGCTCGTCGATCTTCGTCTGGATATTCACCGAATGGCCCTCGCCCGAAAATTTCAGAATCTTTTCCATTCGGTCGAGCATCTCGTCAAAATCCGTCCACTTCCAGACCGTCAGAACCGGTGAAATCTTCTCGCCCGAAAACCGGTCCTCGCGACCGATCTTCTCGCCCATGACCATCAGCATCTTCGTCTCCTTGGGGACCTTCAGACCGGCCAGATCCGCGATGAACGTCGCCGATTTCGCCACGATCTCCCGGTTCAGGGTGTGACCATCCGGCCACATCGTCTTGCGGAGGGTTTCGCGCTCCTCGGTGCTGCACAGGTAGCCGCCTTCGGCCTTGAGGGCCGCGATCATTCGGTCGAAGATGCACTCCTCGATCGCAATCGCATTCTCCGAGGAACAGGAGGCCGCATTGTTGGCAATCTTGGATTTCTTGAGCTTGGCCGCCACGGTCGGAATATCAACCGTCGAATCGACGATGGAGATCACGTTTCCGGCGCCCACGGTCTGCGCGGGAACCCCCGCGGCATAGACGACCTTCACCAGCGCCGCCCCGCCCGTGGCCACGGCATAGTCGCAGTTCGCCATCAACTCCTGGGTCTTTTCATTGCTCGTGTGGCGGATGCACTGCACCAGATCCACCGGCGCGCCGACCTTCAGGAGCGCCTTCCGGATGTGCTCGACCGTCGCATAGGTGGCCAGCTCCGTCCGGGGATGCGGCGAACAGATGATCGCATTGCGCGTCTTCAACGTGGATAGCGCGATACAGCAAACCGTCGATTCGGGGTTTGTGCAGGGAACGACGTTCGCGATCACACCGATCGGCTTGGCGTAGGTCCGAATCCCCTTCGCCTTGTCCTCACCGACCAGACCGCAGGTCTTCACGCCGATCTGGTCGTAGAGGGTGCCGCGGACCTTTGTCCCGATCTTGTGAACCTTGTCTTCATAGACGCCCAGGCCCGACTTCTCGACGGCAAGACGGGCCAGCTCATCCGCCGTTTCCGGCTTCTGCAGCTCCCAGCCTACGGCCAAAACCATCTCATCGACCTTCTCTTGCGGCCAATATTCGACGGTCTTGAATGCCGCCCGCGCCTTCTCGTACATATCCTGAATGTTGTCTTCCATATTCAAAATCTCTCCCTTCAATCTCTTGCGAATGATCCTATTTATCCATGATCTGCCTGAAAAAACCTCGCACCCGCATGGAAGATTCGAGGCCTCCCTCCTTTCCCATGGAGGATAGAAACTTTTCAGGACCTTACACTTTCTCCCGTCAGATCTTCCGCCGGGGATCGTCGATCTCCTCGACAATGGCCCAGCCGGAACCCTTGATCTTCTGCCGTTCCAGGAAGGTCTGTTTCCACTCTTCGGGCGTCTGGGCCTCCATCGCCTTGGCGACCCTTTTTCTCTCTTCCAGCGTCGGAACCGGCCGGTCTTCCGGCCCGTCGTACCACTCCTTCGGTGTCAGGGTCTGGCCGAGGCGGACCGGCGCCTCCTGCTCATTCTCTTCGCAGTAATGGGCGCCCGTCGCAAAGGCGCGGGTCACCGACAGGATGCACCAGGTGGCCTCGGGGGTGAAGCCCAGGTCGAACATCACCGCCCCCATCGCCCCCAGAAGATCGATGTCCACAGGCTCCTTGCTGAGCTTCTGCGCCGCCTTCACGATCTCTTTCATCAACGATACGTACTTCCCCGCCACACCCAACTTCTCCGCACGGGCGATCATCCGCTTTGCCATCGGATCCTTCAGCATCAGGCTGGAAACACCCAACGCGGGGTCGTTTAGTCTCGTTTTAACCGCCGCCTCGACCACCTCGGCCAGCGGCTTGCCCTCCTTCGCCTGACGGGCCAGGATTCCATCCAGCATCTTTCCGAAGGTCTGGAAGGCGCCGTACGCATGGCCGAAAGCGAGAATCGAGGAACCGGCGGCCTGCGTCAGCAACGTCTTGCCGCTGCCGACGATCCGCGCAATATTCGCCGGCGAGGAAAGCCCGTCCTCGAACATGCAGACCATCACATAGTTGAGCATCTTGTCTTCCTCGATCAGAGGAATCCGCGCCTGGAAATCGATGAACAGGAGGTCCGTCAGGCCGTAACCCTTCTCCACCAGCTCTGTTGTGTCATAACCCCGGGCAACGATGCGGTGGACGTTCTTGTACGCCACCTCGGACACCCACTGGAAGCGGGCACGCTTCTCATCCATCGGAATCGTCCCGTGCTCGCGGGTCCGGTAATTGAACATCAGTCTCGGATCGTCTAAATTATCCATTTCTTGTAGTCTCCTTCCTCTTTCTGCTTGCGGGCGTATTCCTGTCTCTCGGCCTGGCTCGGAACCTCACGGTCTGCAGGCCCCACATATTTGATCATCGACAAATCCAGCATCTGGACCATCGGCTCCCGCTTCGAAGCCCCCCAGGCCCGACCCTTCTTCATCGTGTAGGTGGCGTGCGCCGCACAGCTGAACCCGCGGCAAACGCAGCCGATGCACCAGGCGGCGGTGGGGGAAAAACCGAGCTCCGCCAGCGCCGTGTTGCCGGCGCCGATCATGTTCACCGCCACGTATTCCTTCCCCTCCTTCTTCCGGCGCGCATTGAAATGCTTCTCGATCGACTTCTGCAATGCAAGATAGACCCCGCTGCAGAGCTGCTCATGCTTGATGTGCGTCGGCTCGGCCCGCGGATCCCCGTCGAGGTGCTGCGGCTGACCCAGACCCATCACCGCAAGCCCCGCATCCATGTACTCGTCCACCAGGATCTTGCCCATCTCTTCGATGCTCTTCCCCTCCACGCGGGCCCGCTCGATGTACTTGTGCATCATGTAGCCGTGAGCCGCTCCGGGACCGTGCGCCGACCCGAAGGTCATCACCGACGCCGCAATCGCCGCGGGAAGGTTCGGCCGACCGTTGATCACGCCGATCGCCGACACCGCCGACGGAGACATGGAGTGCTCCAGAAACTCCCCGGTCTCATACCGCAGCATGTCCACCTCGTTCTCCGCCGCAATCCGGTCCTGAAACAGGATGAAGAGCATGTCGTAAAACGTGTACCCCGCCTCCGCCAGATCACTGACGTTGTAGCCCCGTACGACGGTCTGCTCCTCCGTCTTGTACGAAAGGGCTGTCTTTCTCTTAAATAACGGTTGTCTGTCCATGGAATCTCCCTCCCATAATTTATTGTGATGAGAGTATAGAAAATGTGTTTAATATAAGTCAAAATAATAATAATTATATTATTGATAACAATCAATAATTTTATGGTCCGTTTCCCGGCCGGGGAAACGCTACCGGCTCAGGCCGATGGCGACCACCCCCAGGGCGATGAGCGCGGCGCCAAGCAGTTTCTGCCGCCCGTGTTTCTCCCCCAGATAGACGATGCCGAAGTAAGCCGACAGGACGATGCTGACCTCACGAACCGCCGCCACATAGCTGACCTTGCTCATCGTGAGGGCGAAGAGGATCATCAGGTAGGTGAATCCGCTGAGGAACCCAACGGCCACAATGGCGCCCTTGTGGCGCTGCCATTCCGACTTCAACCTATGCCTTTCCCGGATCAGCACCCACGGGGTGATCGTAAGCCAGGTGATCAGCATCATCACGTAGATGTAAACGGGCGGATAGACCAATCCCACGCCGACCTTGTCCACGAGCGTGTAGGATGCGATGGCGAGCCCCGTGCAGAGAGCCCAGAGGGAGGCCCCGCCCCGCAGGGCGCGGAAAGGCTCCAGGAAAGCGGTGCCGGTGAAGGAACGGAGGTGAACGCAGTAGATGCCGCCGATGATGAACAGGATCCCGATCCCGCCCAGCAGGGCGATCTCCTCCCGGAGCAGGATCACGGAAAGAATCGGAACGAACAGGGGGCCCGATCCCCGGGCCAGCGGATAGACCAGCGAGAGGTCCCCCCGCTGATAGGCGCCCCCCATGAACCCGAAATAGACCGCGTGGATGAGGCCGCTGGCAACAATGCAGGACCATCCCTCCGCCGGGATGGAGACCTCCGGAAAGAAGTACGGGAACACCGGAAAATAGATGATCACGGACATCAGCAGGAACCACCAGATGAAGACGATCTTCCGGTCGCTCTTCTTGAGGAGAAAATTCCAGCCCGCATGCAGAAAGGCGGAGGCAAGGACAAGGATCAGGGCCGTACCGTTCATCGCACCGCCCCGTATTCCTTCTGAGCCTTTCGTTGCTTAGAGGACATCTTCGAGGATCTCCACGGCATCCCGGACGAAGCGGGGACAGCGTTCGGTAAAGAGTCCCTTCTGTTTCGCCGTCTCCATCCCCTCCGCCGTCGTCAGATCGCACCCGAGCAACTCCCGGCAGAGGAGAGAACCGTTGCGCGAACGGAAACGGCTGGCAAAATCGCTGACCATGGCATGATTCTTTTCCTTCGTCTCTTTGTCCTTCGCCTCCGTACGACCGTGTTTCAAACCGATCACGATCAGGGCGCCCGTCACGGCCCCGCAGACCTCCCCGAGGCGTCCCATCCCCGCCCCGAACGCGGACGCCGCCCGCAGGGCCATCTCCCTTTCCAGGCCGAATTCCCCACCCCAGGTGGTGAGGACCGCCTGCGAACAGTTGAACCCCTCCCGGAAACAGGACACCGCCGCCTCAGCCTTTTCGCTCATGACACTCCTCCCATCCGTTTTCCATCCGGAGCAATCCGGCCGCTCCTTTCGGAAAAATCTGAAATAAAATAACCCCGGGCCCCACGGAAAGAAGGCAAGGGAACCCTGATGTTGCGAGTCCTTCATAATACGGATAGGCGCCTTCGTCAAATGCAAATCCGCCTCCTCTCGGGGCGGATACATGATCCGGCGCCTTGAACCCGGCAAAGCCCCTCCGAATGAGGATCGGTCATTTGACATTTTCCCGGCGATCCATTATAGGTGGACGCATGGAAAATCCCGAACAGCCATGATTTTTTGAGGACCCGAATTTAAGAAAACGGGGGTACCATGCAGATACAGGATGTCTTTCACTATTTCGGAAGCGACCTCAAACGGGTCGAGGAACACATGGAGATGTACCTCCGGTCGGAGGTTCGGCTCATCCCGGAGATCATCCACCACCTGATCGGCAGCGGCGGCAAACGTTTCCGGCCCCTCCTGCTCCTGGCCGCCGCGGAACTCTGCGGCTACCGGG
>JAPLJW010000144.1 GCA_026388365.1 Deltaproteobacteria bacterium
AGGGTTCCCGGAAGAAGAAGGCGAGATGGCCGGGGGTATGTCCCGGGGTCGCGATCACGTCCACGGAAAGGTTATCCAGGCGGAGGGTTTCCCCGTCCCGGAGGTACCGTGCGGGCCGCCGCGGCCGAAAATGGAACTGTTCCCGGAGCAGGGGCTCCCAGAATCTTTTTTCCTCCTCATCGAGTCCATACCATTTCATCAGAACTTCCAGATCAGCGAGCGGCGGGGCGTCCAAGCGGGATATCCAGAGGGGGATGTCGTCGAAGAGGTCCAGGTGCATGAAATGGTCCTCGTGCCAGTGGCTGAGCCATACCATCTTCACCCCCTCTTCGGCGCGGAGCTGGATGAGTCTTTCCCGGTTCGAGGCCGGATCGATGAGGACACCCGCGCCTTCGATATAGAGGGAATGACAGAAGGGATAACGCCCCCGGTTTTCGCGGCCGGTAATGGAACTGTTCCCGGAGGAGCGGCTCCCAGAAAATCCGTTCCTGATCATTTAGGCCATACCAGTCGAGGAGGATCTGCAGATCGGCAAGCGGCGGGGCGTCCCACGGGGAGATCCACAGGGGGAGATCGTCGAAGAGGTCCAGGTGCATGAAATGGTCCTCGTGCCAGTGGCTGAGCCAGACCATCTTCACCTCCTCTTCGGCGCGGAGACGGATGAGCCTTTCCCGGTTCGAAGCCGGATCGATGAGGACGCCCGCGCCTTCGATATAGAGGGAATGGCAGAAGGGATAACGTCCCCGGTTATCGCCGGGAAGGACACGGATCGGACCAAAGGAACATTCTTCCATTGAAATGACCTGAAAAAGTGGTTCATCCGGTTGATGCGTACTTATGAGTTTAAAAGAATGGACACACGACCCCATAAAGAAAGGGGAAACAATTTA
This sequence comes from Deltaproteobacteria bacterium, assembly GCA_026388365.1. Next base: position 891 of record JAPLJW010000144.1, read on the forward strand.
TTTTTATGGAAAGGGAAGCATGTCCATGCGTCTTTTGTATCATGGTTTTGGTCTGATTGGCTATGAATATGTTTTGGTCGGATGAACCCTGAAAATTGTCTTGACAAGTGGGTCCACCTTGGGCATCCAATAAACGTCAAAGATGCGATAACTCATGAGGGGATGATTTATCTAAAATCGCAGTTAACGAGGAGTGCAGGAGGGGAAGCATGGCGGAAGAGACGAGACCGCGTCTAACGCGGGCGGAGCGGCAGGAAGAGGAGCGGAAGGCGAATCTGAAACATTGGGAGGAACAGGACGCGCTCCTGCTCAAACATCGCGAGGAGGCGTATGACATCGGCGGCTCGGCTCAGGCGATGCGCCTTGCCAAGCAGGGGAAGAAACCGATGCGGGAGCTGATCCGGATGCTGGTCGATCCGGGGACGGATTTCTTCGAGCTGGGGCTCGACGCCGGGTATGAGATCGGCAAAAAACGGCTCTACGGCGGACCGGTCTACGAGGAGGAGAAGCGGGGCCACATCCCGGGCGGCGGCGTTGTCACCGGGGTCGGCGTCGTCCAGGGGAAGGACTGCATGATCTTCGCCAACGAGAACCGCTACGCCGCGGGCACCTATTTTCCGATCACGCTGAAGAGGCACATGCGTGCCCAGGCAATCGCCGAGCAGTGCGGCCTTCCCTGCATCTACATCGCCGATTCCGGCGGCATCAACTTGCCGCTCCAGGTCGGCGGTTTCGCCGACGACGGCCATTTCGGGACAATGTTCTACAACATGTGCCGGATGTCGGCCAAAGGGATCAAGCAGTACACCCTCTCCACCGGCGGGAACACCGCAGGCGGCGCCTACATCGTCTATCTCGCATCCGAATCGGTCATGATCGAGAAGCTCGCCTATGCCTTTCTGGCCGGTCCGCCGATGGTGAAATCCGCGATCGGCGAGACGGTCTCGATGGAAGACCTGGGCGGAGCCTATGTGCACACGCAGCATTCCGGCGGGTGCGACCACCTTGTCCGCACGCAGCAGGAAGGGATCGAGAAGCTGCGGGCGATGATGGAATTCGAACCGTCACAGGGATTTTTCACCGAGCGACGCGAGACGAAGGAACCCCGTTTCGACTACCGGGAGATGATGCAGGCAACCCCGATGAACACCTATCAGCATATCAACATCCACGACACCATCAAGTGCCTCGCCGACGACAGCTATTTCCACGAATACAAGCCGAAATACGGGCTTGCCCGCGGGGAGTCCATCGTCTGCGGAAAGATGTGGCTCAAGGGGATTCCCGTGGGGGTGATCGCCTCGAATGCCAGCGGGGTGATCTATATCGAGGCGGCCCGGAAGGCGACCGAATGGATGATCCGCTGCGGAAACTCGCGGATCCCCGTCCTTTTCCTCCAGGGCTCCCCCGGGTATATGGTGGGAAAGGCGGAGGAGTGGGGCGGGATCGGGAAGTACGGCTCCGACATGGTCCGCGCCTGCACCTGTCTCGACGTCCCCAAGGTGACCTACGTGATCGGCCCCGACCACGGGGCGGCCAATTACGGGATGTGCGGGAGGGCCTTCAAGCCCCGCTTCGCCTTCACCAATATGCGAGGCCGGACGACCGTCATGTCCGGCGAGACGGCAGGATTTATCCTGGAGACGGTCCGGCGCAAGAACATCACGGACAAGGGGGGAATCGTGAACGAGGAGGAGATGGCGCGCTTTCGTCAGGAGATGCGGGAACGCTATGACGAGGAGGGCCACCCCTTCTACACCGGATCGCTCCTCTTCCACGACGGCGTCATCGCCTTTTCCGAGGCGAGGGAGAAACTTGCCCGCGCCTTCGAGATCGCACTGCATGTCCCCATCCGGGAATCCGCCTGGGGGGATTTGAAGGTCTGACGGGCATCCTCTTCACACGGATTTGGAGTATGCCGCACAGACAGCTTGTTATCTGTCAAGAAAACCCGCCAGCCATCAGCTTGACCGGCAAACCATTTTAACCTATAGTCCCGCACCATGATCGATTACGAAAAAGAGCTTAATCCGGAGCAGCTCTGCGTCGTTCTGGAAGAGGGGGGACCGCTCCTGGTGATCGCCGGGGCGGGGAGCGGGAAGACGCGGACGCTCACCTACCGCGTAGCCCGTCTCGTCGAGAGCGGCGTCCCGCCGGAGCGGATCCTGCTCGCCACCTTCACGAACAAGGCCGCCCGGTCGATGCTCTCGCGCGTGGAGTCTCTCATCGGCCGCGAGATCGGCGGTCTCTGGGGCGGCACCTTTCATCACTGCGCCCATCGAACCCTGCGGGCCCACGCACCCCGTCTCGGTTATGCAAACAATTTTTCAATTCTCGACAGCGAGGATTCCCGGCAACTGATCAATACCTGCATCACGGAGACCGGGATAGACGGGAAGGGCGATAAATTCCCCCGGGGCGATGTGGTCGGCGACATGATCAGCCTAAGCGTCAATACGGAGGCCCCTTTGCTCGACGTCGTCGCCGGGCGGTATCCCTTCTTTGCCCACCGTGCGGAGGAGATCGCCGCCGTCGCCGCACATTACCGGAAGCGGAAGAAGGAACTCAACGTCATGGATTTTGACGATCTCCTCTTCCTCTGGCGGGAGCTTCTGCTGCGCTTCGACGATGTCCGAGACGCCTACGCCGAGCGGTTCCTCCACGTCCTCGTCGACGAGTATCAGGACACGAACCGCCTTCAGGCGGAAATCATGGATCTCGTCGCCTCCCGCCACCGGAATTTGATGGTCGTCGGCGACGATTCCCAGAGCATCTACTCCTTCCGCGGCGCAAATTACGAAAACATCATGCGCTTCCCCGACCGTTATCCGGAATGCCGGATCTTCAAGTTAGAGACGAACTACCGGAGCACGCCGGAGATCCTCCACCTGGCGAACCTGAGCATCACGAACAACGAACACCAGTTTCAGAAGACCCTTCGGGCGGTGAGGGAGGGGGGGATACGCCCTGTCCTCGTCCCGGCCCGGAACGTCCTCCAGCAGGCCG
>JAPLJW010000013.1 GCA_026388365.1 Deltaproteobacteria bacterium
GAGGCAGATCATGATCGTCAGGCAGGCTTGGAAAGGCATAAATCCTCTACTTCAGGAACCCCTGGATGATCCGGTTGACCGCCTCCTCGTAAGTGAGCCCGAGGCTCATCAGTTTGGTCAGTTGATCCCCGGCGATCTTGCCGATGGAGGCCTCGTGGCTCAGTTCGGCATCCGGGTGTTCGGCCTTCAGCGCCGGGATCGTTTCGTTGGCGCCGTTGTCCATAATGATCGCATCGCACTCGATATGTCCGAAACATTTCGCACGGGCGACCATCGTCGCGTAGAAGTTCTGCCGCGAGTTCCCCCGGATCACCGATCGGGAGACCATGTTGGACCGGCTGTTCTCCCCCGCCAGAACGATCTCGTTTCGCGAAACCGCCTTCTGATCGCCGTCGGTCATCACGCGTTCCGTGACCCGAAGCATGCTCCCCGGTCCCAGCGTCGCCTCGTTGAGGCGGTTCGCATCATCCACCCCGCCGATCTGGGTCAACTCCATCTCCGCCTGGGCGTTCTCCGCAAGAAAAACCTTCGTCGTCGGGTTCAGCGTCCTTTTCCCCGAGCCGGGACCCGTGGCATAGTGTTTTTCGACGTATTTGACCCGGGCGCCCTTCCCCACGCGGAACTCATGAATGCCTTCGTGCCCCTCGGGGGCCGGGCCGCCGCAGTGGATGCCGCAACCGGCGATGATCGTAACATCGGCGGCGGCGCCGACGATGAAGGTATTATAGACGACGTCGTAGAGCCCGGCCTGGCTCAGGATCACCGGGATATGCACCGATTCGTTGACCGTTCCCGGGGCGATCGTCACGATGATCCCCGTTCCCTCCGCATTGCTTTCGATGTTGATGTTCGCCGAGGTGGCGCGCGACAGGAGTCTGCCGTTCTTCCGGATGTTGTAGGCCCCCTGGGGGATCTCCTCCAGGCCGGCCACCGCCTTCAGCAGGCCCTTATCTAAAGCATCGAGCATCTTCTTCTCCTTCCCGGCATGGTTTGAAATTGCAGATGCTCAAATCGGTCAGCATCGGCAGGGCGCCGTCCAGATTGCCGACATAGGCGAATTTCCCGCGATTCACCATGAGGACAACGTCCGCCGCCTTGAGAAAGGCCCTGTTATGGCTGACGACGATGGTGGTCGTATGGTGTTCGGTCTGCTCCCTTTTGAGGAGGTTGACCATCGGCCCGATCGTCCAGAGATCGATTCCCGTATCCGGCTCGTCGTAGATGGCGAGTTTCGGATTCCGGGCGATGGTGGTTGCAAGCTCGATCTTCTTGATCTCGCCGCCGGAGAGTTTGGCATCGACGGCCTTGTCGAGAAAGGAGAGGGAGCAGATTCCGACCCGCCGGAGGAGATCGAGAAGCTTCGCCTCCTCTTCGATTCCGGTCGCCATCGAAAGGAGATCCCGGAAAGTGATCCCCTTGAAACGGGCCGGCTGTTGAAAACTGTAGGCGATTCCCGCCTTGGCCCGCTCGGTGATCGTAAGCCCCGTGATGTCGTTTCCCTCGAAACGGATGGCGCCGGCGCTCACCGGATTGATCCCCATGATCAGCTTCGCCAGCGTGGTCTTGCCGCTCCCGTTGGGACCGGTGATCGCATAAAATTTTCCCGGCTCGAAGGTAAAGTTGAGCCCCTCGATGATATCCCGTTTCCGGCCGCCGTTCGTCCCGTCCGTTTCGGTTACGGAAAAATACAGATCCTTCAATTCCAGCATATTCGACCTCGTTTTTGGCGATTCTGCGAAAAAGTTTTCAATGCCTCCCCGGGAGAGATTCGCAAAGAAACCCTGCGGGCTCCCCCGCCGCTTTTCCGGCCCCATCTTATGGAAATCCGCTCCGTTGTCAACCCATAATCGTGGAGCATTACAGATACGACCGCGCGCCGATATAAGCCCGGCTGAAATAGTCTTTCTCAAGGGCATCCGTACGGATGATCTTCCCCCGTCCCGGGGCGTGGACGAACAGGCCGTTCCCGGAATAGATAGCGACATGCGAAACTTTGTCCCCCCCGTCGGCAAAGAAAAGGAGATCCCCCTTCTCCAGGGAGGAGCGGTCCACGGGAATCCCCGCCGCGAACTGTTCGTGCGACGTCCGGGGGAGATCCAAACCGTTTAGCTGATAGACGGTCATCGTCAGACCGCTGCAATCGAAGCCGGTGCCGGCGGAGCTTCCCCCCCAGAGGTAAGGAACGCCGAGAAAGCTCAGGGCGGTCCGGACCAGCTCCTCCCGGAGGTAGGCCTCCCCGCGCGCCTCCCTATGCGCGACCGCGTATTCCTCGGGGCTGACGACATAGAATTCCTCAATGACCCCGTCCTTCCGGAGCTCCTCGGCCCGGGCGCGGCCCTGCTCCCTGCTGGAAAAGTTTCCGAAGCGGACCTTGTAGAGCCCCCGGCGGGCCACGAAATAGGTGGAATCCAGCCCTTTCTCCTTCAGGAAACGGGTGAGACGGGCGGCGTTTTCCGCATGGGCAAAGGCCCCGGCCTGGATGGTGTAGCCCAGGCGGGGCAGCGCCTTCCCCTCCATCGTCTTCACCGGTGGTGCGAAAGAGGGGGGGGCCTGTCGAACGGCAGGACGGCCGCACCCGCCGGCCGCGATCGTCAGGATGAGCAATCCGATGACCCCGATGAATTTCGTCATGCCCTTCTCATGAAAATGGATAAAAAATGCAAGCATTCCTTGACCGGATCAGGCCGGATCAGCCGCCCGGCGGCTGTGGGTCGCCCCAGCGCTTCCGAACGAGATCGCGGGCTTCCGCGGCATCGGCGATCTCCCCGCCAAGCTGGGCATCTTCGATGGCCCGGAGGATCTCCTTGAAAACCGGCCCCGGCATGAAACCCATGTCCATCAGGTCCGCCCCGGTCAGAAGGCGGGGCGGCCGGAGTTCCTCCTCCGGATACTCCTCTAATTTTTGCCTGCAGAATTCATAATGATCCAGAAGACCATGGCTCCCGAGGCAGTCTATTCGGTGAAGCTCCAGGTGAAGCGCAAAATCCGCCGTCCGGAGCAGGCGTTTCAGGCGGTTCGGCCGCATCTCCCGGACGTTCATGAAGAGCATGTGCCCGCGGACGAGGGCGAGGATCGTCTCCATCTCTTCCCGGGAGAAGCGGAGCCTCCGGAGGATCGCGGCCGCGATCTCTTCCCCCCGCTGAACATGGCCGAAGAAATGGGTTCCGGTTGCGTCTTCGGACCGGGTGACCGCCTTGCCGACGTCGTGGAGGAGAACCGCCCAGGCGAGACGCAGGTCGGCCTTTCCATCCGGCCGGGGGAGGAGGGCGACCATCCGCAACGTATGTTCCCAGACATCCCCCTCGGGATGAAAAACCGGGGGCTGCCCGACCCCCTGGAGGGCCTGAATTTCGGGCAGGATTTCATTGAGAAGGCCGCTTTCCAACAGGAGTTCCAGGCCGCGCCGCGCCGCGCCGCCCATCAGCAGCCGGGAGAGTTCGTCGCGAACCCGCTCGGCGCTGATCCGCCGGATGTCGGCCGCCCGCCGCCGGATGGCGGCAAAGGTCATGGGCTCGATCTCAAAGCCGAGCGTCGCCGAAAAGCGGACCGCCCGCAACATCCGCAGGTGATCCTCGGTAAAACGCTCTTCCGGATCGCCGATCGTGCGGATGAGGCGCCGCTCAATGTCGCGGAGGCCCTCCACGCGATCGATGATCCGACCCGTCTCCGGATCCATGAGGAGGCCGTTGATCGTAAAATCCCGCCGCCGGACGTCCTCCTCCGCCGTCGCGAAAGCAAGCAGGGATGGGTGGCGGCCGTCATCGTAGTCCGCTTCCTTCCGGAAGGTGGCCACTTCGTAAGGCGCCCCGCCCTCGACGACGAGGCAGATGCCGAAACGTTCGCCGACCGGGATCGTCCGGTCAAAGAGCCCCCGGACCTCCTCCGGCCTGGCCGATGTGACGATATCGTAGTCCTCCGGCGCCTCGCCGCGGAGAAAATCCCGGACGCAGCCGCCCACCCAGAAGGCCTCATGACCGGCTTCCCGCAGCCGGCGGACAATTTCGGCGGCCGCATCTCTTGACACGTTCATCACATTTTCCTGCTCATCGCCGCCATCTCCGGAGAACATAGTGCAGCGCCGCAGTGAAGCAGATGGTCGTGAGCGTCGAACCCACGGGAAATTCCCGGGCCTTAATGAGGTAGTAGAAGGCGATCCCCGACACGAGCGAAACGGTGGCCACCGCATCCGCCCGGCGGCTGCGGTTGTCGCACTTCATGACAAAGTAATCGGTGAGGAGGATGGCGACAAGCGGCGAGAAAACCGACCCCAGGACATAGAGAAAATCCGTGTACCGCTCGATCGGGAAAATCAGCGCAATGGCCGTGCCGATCACGGTAAAGCCCACCGCCGCCATTCGGTCGTTCACCTTCGGGAAGATGTTGATGAGGGAGATCCCCGCCGAATAGACATCGAGGAAGGTGGTCGTCACGGTGGAGAGACCCAGGATCGCCAGCGCCGTGAGGCCCAGATTGGCCGCGAGCATGATCTTCGTGGGATCGGGGGATCCGGACAGGAGACCGCCCGCCATTCCGATCCCGTACATCCAGCAGCTTCCGATAAAATAGCCGCAGAACGGGGCGATCAGCGCCCCTTTTTTCGTCCTCGCGAGGGAGGTGTAATCGGAGATGAGGGGAAACCAGCTCAGCGGCATGATGATCGACAGTTCGAATCC
>JAPLJW010000213.1 GCA_026388365.1 Deltaproteobacteria bacterium
AGAAGGTGACCTGATCCTGGATGATCAGGCCGCCCCGGGCGTAGAAGACCTCCGTGACCCGGAGACCGAACTGGGAATTCCGCCAGGTGAGGGTCATCGGTTCGCCGTCCGGCACCACGACGGAGAGGATCTTCTCCCCCCTGCCTTCCTCCGTCAGCTCGATTCGTGTGTAACCCGAAGGGGTGACCTGCGACAGAAGCCCAAATCCAAGGAGCGAGAGCGATATCAGGGTGATGATCGTTAGGTTGCGGCGCATTTCCTGCTTTCTTGCAGGCTGTTGAAAAACGCCCATCTGCTCAAGTTTCCCTCATCCTTCGCCGTTCAACGTATTCCGGGGACACGTTCCGATCCCTTTGGGCTTCCGGAACAAGCCCCCTCCCCCGACGCCTCACGGCTCAGGATTTCGGAGGCCTTGCATCTGGCCATTTTTGAACAGCCTGCAATAGAGACTTTTCAACAAGCTGCTAAAGGAGGGAAACGATGAGAGGGCTTAAATGGATCGCGGCGGCGGTTGTTGGCTTGGCCCTCACAGTCTTTTGGCTCATGCCCCGCCTGAACGATTTTGATCGCGGCGGCCGCTTTCTCCTTCCCGGCCTGCAGAAAGAGGTGAAGGTTGTCCGGGACGAGAAGGGAATGGCCTATATCCGCGCGGCGGGCGAGGACGATCTTGTCCGGGCGCAGGGATTTGTCACTGCCCAGGACCGCCTCTTCCCAATGCAGCTCACGCGGCTCTTCGCCTCGGGCCGGATCTCGGAGCTGGTCGGCGAAAAAGGGAAGCGGAGCGATGCCCTCATGCGAACCATCGGTTTTCTCCGTCAGGCGAAAAGGCACGAGAAGATTCTCGACGAGCGGACAAGGCGTCTCTTCCAGAATTATATCGACGGGGTGAACGCTTTTGTTGCGGGCGGCAAGGATCTGCCCCTTGAATTCCGCCTGGCCGGGATCAAGCCGGAACCCTGGACCGTTGCCGATTCCCTGGCCATTCTCTATTACATGGGCTGGAATTCCGCGGCGAACCTGGAAACGGAGGTCGTCGCCCAAATGCTGGTCGAAAAGGTGGGCGAGGCGAGGGGCCGGGAGATCTTCCCCGTCACCGTCAACCCCGACGATCCCCTCCCCGCGGTGCGGCCAAAGGCCCCGCAGGCGTTCAACCGACCGCATTCCAATCTTGCCGGCGATGGAGCGCTGCTGGCCCTCCTGCGCGAAACCGAGGGAACTCTGCGCGTCGGGAGCAACAACTGGGTCACATCCGGCGCCCTTTCCGCGAGCGGAAAACCGCTCCTTGCCAATGACCCGCACCTCGACGCCCGGATCCTCCCCGGTCCCTGGTACCCGACGGGGCTGATCACGCCGCAGGGGAGGGCGGTTGGGGTTACCGTTCCCGGACTTCCCGGGATGGTCGTGGGAAGGACGGAGCGGATCGCCGTCGGTGTGACCAATTCCTACGGGGACGCCCAGGACCTTTATGTGGAAACCGTCGATCCGGCCGACCCCGGGCGCTATCTCGAAGGACGGAAATCCATCCCCTTCGAGATCATCCGGGAGACGCTGCGGATCAAGGACGGCAAGGCCTCGGGTGGTTTCCGGGAAGAGAGCGTCACAATCCGCCTGACCCGGCGAGGTCCGGTGATCACGGACATCCTCCCCGGCCTGAAGAGCCGGAGGGTGATGACCGTCCGCTGGTCTCCCTTCGAGACGATGACGCCCTCCCTCGGCCTGGACCGGATCATGGCGGCGAAGTCCGCAAGCGACCTGCGCGCGGCGATCGGGGAGATCACGCCGATCATGCTGAACTTCGTCTTCGCCGACGCGGACGGGCGGATCGGCTGGCAGACCTCGGGACGCCTCCCCATCCGTTCCCGCGGCGACGGCACGATTCCTTTCGTCGTAGCGGACGAGAAAGACAACTGGACGGGGTGGATCCCCTATGAAAAGATGCCCGGGAGCGCCGATCCCTCCCGGGGATGGGTGGGGACCTGCAACCACATGACCGTGCGCAGCGATTACCCTTACTACTACACTTCGCACGCCTCCCCCTCCTACCGCTACCGGCGTCTTGCCGAGGTCCTGGACCGGCCGGGGCAGAAGACGGTTGACGACCACTGGGCGCTCCAGCGGGACGACACGAACGTCATGGCCCGGGGGATCGCGCCCGTCATGGCGAAGGCGCTTCTCCGCCACCCGGATACCGAGACCCTGGGAAAATTGCTCGAACGATGGGACTTTCGGGACCGGGCCGATCAGGCGGCGCCGCTCGTCTTCCACCGGGTTTACGAGCGTTTCGCGCTGGAGGTCTTCCGGGACGAGTTGGGGGATGAGCTGGCCCGGGCGATGCTCGGCAACTGGTATTTCTGGGAGGAGCGCCTCCAGGGTCTCGTGCTGAACGGGGAATCACCCTGGTTCGACGATCAGGGGACGCCGGCGAAAGAAGGACGGGATGACCTTTTTCACCGCGCCGCCGTCGAGGTGATGGCGGAGGCGAAGGCCGCGGGCGATGGGCGCCGCCGTCGAGGTGATGGCGGAGGCGAAGGCCGCGGGCGATGGGGATCCGGCGAAGTGGCGGTGGGGGAATCATCACCGGATCACGTTCGTCTCGCCGCTGCGCCGGGAGGGGACGGGAAGCGCGTTTCTGGGAGGCGGAACCCATCCGATGGACGGCTCTCAGGAGACGCTCTACCGCGCGAGCTACGATCCCAACCGGCCGTATCCGGTCGGCGTCTCCGCTTCCCTGCGGATGGTCGCCGATCTCGGCGACGGCGACAAGGTCGTCGCGGTCCTCCCCGGAGGCGTCTCGGGACGCCAGCTCACCCGGCACTTCCGGGATCAGGTCGAACCCTTCATGAACGGCGAAAAACGGTACTGGTGGTTCAGCGACCGGGAGATTGCAAACCACGCGAAGACGGAGCAGACGCTCGTGCCCCGCTGAAAGGAGGTGAGGCCGGCGGTCCGTGGACGGAATGCTGTCTCGGAAGCTCAAGCGGCAAGCGGCCGTCGGTATCGGATCTCCGCTTTACGTTACATGCTCTGTTGAATGCTCCAGTGTTTGGAGAATCCAGGCATTCAGGCTGGCGCCTGACTTCTTTGCAGCCACATAAACTCTCGGTGTAAATCCGGCGGAATGCGAACTACGAATTTGCCGGTGAACGGCTTTTCCGGTTCCTCCCCGCGTTTGGCGCAGAACGCCAGATAGTCGTCGACCGACTCCCGGAATGCCACCTTGACCTCATCGACGGTCCTTCCCTGAAAGGTGATCGCGTCCCGCAGACCGACCACCTCGCCGTGGAAGATGTCCGCCTCGTCGTCAAATTCAACCTTGCCCATGTAACCCTTGTACTGAATCATGGTCTGATACCTCCCTCTTCCAGAAAACGGCGAACGGATTTCACGGCCCCCCGGTCGGTTTTAATAGTATCATGTCAAGCCTCAACAGCCTTTTAATATTGAGTTCATGCGGTTGACCGTTTGTTACGTATAACGATTTGAACTACTTAATGAACATCCGGGCGCAGGACCTTCAGGATGCTGTAGGCGAAATGCTGGTGGGGAGCCTTTTTTAACACAATCACGCATAACCATTCGTCGAATTCCGCTACCCACTTATGATGGCAGGAAGTACGGAAGTGCCGGCGGTTGCAGGAGAAGGCCCGAAGGTACTCGTGGTTTCAGCTTCCGCATTTCACGCGGGCAAAGCCGTTGCGCAGGTTGCCGCAGTCCAGGTACCGGTAAATGACATTCCGGAGATAGGGACGGAAGAATCCGTAAGACGACTCGAACCGTTCTCAAGATCTCGCGCAAAGGCCCATGCGCAGCCTCTCCGTGAATGCGCTGTGGACGAGTCCTTTCTGACCGGCTTCCCCGACTACTGTGGCGATCAAGACTACTCCTGTGACGCTTACATAACGACATAACACCAAGCGGAATCGGCGCGTTCCGGAGTGGATTGCCCATCATCCACTCACAACGGATTGTAGTAAAATTTTCTTGACATAAAAGAGTCCTTCCCGTATCCGTAAACCATGCAAAAACAAGTTATTATCAATTCTGGAGGGGCAGGAGGGGGGGAGCCCGAGGGGAGCTCCATGACCAGACTCGCCAGTCTCGTTGCAGGCCTGTCGCTCGTGTTCGCGCTGGCGGGCTGTTCGGGAAACAGCACCACCAAGTACGCCGCGTTCGATAAGTTCGTCGGCGAGACGATGAAGAAGTACGACGTGCCCGGCGTGGTGGTCGTCATCGCCACCGCCGACACCACCGAGTTCATCAATGCCTACGGCGTGCGCAGCATCGCCGACAAGAAGCCGATGGAC
>JAPLJW010000126.1 GCA_026388365.1 Deltaproteobacteria bacterium
CGTAAGCCGGGCGAGAAAGATCCAGCGTTTCCTCTCCCAGCCCTTCTTCGTCGCCGCCCAGTTCACCGGCACGGAGGGCAAGTTCGTCACGGTGGCCGACACGGTCCGGGGCTTCAAGGAGATCCTCGAGGGGAAGCACGATGACCTGCCCGAACAGGCCTTCTACATGGTCGGCGGCATCGAAGAGGTCGTGGAGAAAGCGAAGAAACTCGCCGAATAGCCGGAGGATTTGATGGCTGACGCATTAACACTGGAAATCGTGACGCCCGAGAGGATGGCCTTCAAGGGTGTCGTTGAAGAGGTGACCATCCCCGGCACGGAAGGCGAGTTCGGCGTTCTGCGGGGGCATGCCTCCCTTTTAAGCTCGGTCGATGTCGGGGAGCTCAGCTTCACCCGGGACCAGAAAAAGACCCGCTATGCGGTGCACACCGGCTATGCGGAGGTTACCGCCTCCAAGGTCACGGTCCTGGCGGAGACCGCGGAGAGATCGGACATGATCGACCTCGAAAGGGCGCGCCGGGCCAAGGAGAGGGCCGAGGAAAAAATGGTGAAGATTTCCAAAGAGGACGCCGATTTCGAAAAGACCCGGCTGGCGCTGCTGCGGGCAGTGACCCGGCTGAACGTCGCCGGGAAAAATTAGTCTTCTTCCTGAACGGTGATTTCGACGATCTCGAACTCCCGGATGCCGCCCGGGGTATTAACGCTGATGTCGTCGCCGTCGCATTTGCCGATCAGCGCCCTGCCGATCGGCGAGGTCACCGAGATCCGATTTCTTTCAAGATCCGATTCGAGGGGACCCACAAGCTGGTAGGTGATCCGCTTGCCGGTGTGGACGTCTTCGATGGTCACGGCCGAGCCAAAAACCGCCTTCTCGCAGGTCAGGCTCTTCAGGTCGATCACATTAGACATCGCCAGATTGTTTTCCAATTCCTGCATCTTCCCGTGCAGGAAGGATTGCCTCTCCTTGGCCGCTGCGTATTCCGCATTTTCCGAAAGATCCCCGTGTCCTCTGGCAATCTCGATATCCTTGATGTTCTGAGGGATGGAGACCGTCCTGAGAACCTCCAATTCCCGCTTCAACCTTGCAAATCCCGCTCTGGTGATGGGTATCTTTTCCATGAAACTTCTTCTCCTGCCCGTATTCGAGGTGCCTCGCAGGCAGGCACAAATCCGGCCGACCAACTATCGCACGAGGCTTGATCCTTAATCGAGAAACCATGGGGTGTCAAGGAAGAAATGCGGCGGGGGAGATGCTTGTCACTTCCCGGAATCTGTGTTAGGAATGGCTCATCCGTCCCGGCCCTGGGCCTTCAGGACCGGAGGACCCGAAAACAACATCCGGCTTTCCGGATGGAAAAGGGGTGTCAACCTTTTACATGTTTGATCAATATGAGCGTGATATCAATTATCTGCGGGTTTCCGTCACGGACCGGTGCAATCTCCGCTGCACCTATTGCATGCCCAAGGAGGGACTCTCCCGGATCGGTCACGACGACATCCTCCGGTATGAGGAGATCCGCCGAATCATCCGGGTCGCGGCGGGGCTGGGGATCACGAAGGTCCGGATCACCGGCGGCGAGCCCCTGGTCCGCCGGGGCGTCGCCGAGTTCATCGCCTCGTTGCGCGCGATCCCGGAATTGAAGGACATCAGCCTGACGACGAACGGCATCCTCCTCGAAGGCTGCGCGGAGATCCTCTTCGCGGCGGGAATCCGGCGGATCAACATCAGTCTGGATTCCCTGGACGCCGAAAAGTTCGCCCGGATCACGCGGGGCGGGGACATCCGGGCCGTTCTCCGGGGAATCCGGAAGGTCCGGGAAACCGGCTTCTCCCCGATCAAGATCAACATTGTGGCCATCAAGGGGTTCAACGATGACGAGGTCCTGGACTTCGCCCGTCTGACGCTGGAGAATCCCTACCAGATCCGGTTCATTGAACTGATGCCCCTGGGCCACGCGGGGATCGAAAACAACGGCCGGTACCTCTCCAATGCCGTTATCCGGGAGCGGATCGAAACCTTCGGCCGGCTCGAACCGGTCGACGGCCGGGGAAACGGGAGTAACGGCCCGGCGCGGATCTACCGTCTGACGGCTGGCGCGGGGGAGATCGGTTTCATCAGTCCGGTCTCCCGCCACTTCTGCCGCGCCTGCAACCGCCTCCGACTGACGGCGGACGGCCACCTCCGGGCCTGCCTGCTGTCGGACGACGAAACGGACCTCAAGGGCCCGCTCCGGGCGGGGTGCGCCGACGGGGAGATCCAGGAACTTATCCGGGGGGCGATCTCCCGGAAACCAAAGCAGCACGAGATCGCCTGCAACGAGAGCCACATCAAAAAATGCATGAAGGAGATGCAGGAGATCGGCGGGTGAAGCGAGACCTTCCGGAGCGGCACCGAATTTCAGCCATGATCGGGAAAGGGAAGGATTACCGGACCATTTTCCACGGATTCGGATGACGGGGAGGAAGCGATGACCGCGGAAGAGGAAACCATCCATGATAACTGGCGGGCGACGTCCACCGGCCGCTATCTCGACGGGAGGGTCAAGAGCCTCATCCTCGACCTGACCGCGCCCCGGGTGGGGGAGCGGCTCCTCGACGTCGGGTGCGGCAGCGGGGAGAACCTCAGCCTCTTCCGGCGGAAGGGGTGCGACGTGACAGGGATCGATCCGTCACCCTCCCTCCTCGACCAGGCCTGCCTGCGGCTCCGAAGCCGGGCCGAGCTCCGCATCGGCCCGGCGGAAGATCTCCCCTTCTCCGACAACGAATTCGACATCATCACGCTGATCCATTGCCTCGAATTCACGAGCGATCCAGGGCTGGCCATCGCCGAGGCGATCCGGGTCTGCCGGGGGCGGGTCTTCATCGGGGTGATGAATCGTTATTCCCTGATCGGGGCGCAGGGACGACTGACCAACCTCTTCCATCCTCAAGTCGGCGCGAATGCCCGTTTCTTTCACCTCGCCTCCCTCTCCGCGATGATCCGAAGGCAGCTTCCGGGGGTCCGGATCCAGTGGGGCAGCGTCATCTTCCTCCCCTGGGGCTGGTATGACTTCGCCACCGGCCTGGAGGAGCTGCTCCCCGCGATGAACAACCCCTTTGGCGCCTTCTTCGGTCTCTCCTTCTCCGTGACCTTCACCTTCCGGACGATCCAGGAGATCATCCGGGAGCCCGTCGCCCTGACCACCGAAGGCGGAAGGCCGATGCCCGGCGTCGTCGGGCAAATGAAGTTCTCCGCATCCCGCTGCAAAAAATCTTCGATCCCTGAGAGGAACGAACCATCTCATCGTTGCTCATTTACCCCGCGGCAAGCCGCGGGAGATTCCATTGCGGGCGGATTCGGGAAACATCGCCCTTTTCCCGACAAGGCATGAACCATGACTCATGAAGCGCTGCTATACGTAAAGGAAGCGGAAAACCGGGTCCGTTGCGGCCTCTGTGCCCACCGCTGCCGGATCGATCCCGGCGGGCTCGGCGTCTGCGGCGTCCGGGAAAACCGGGAAGGGGTTCTCTACAGTCTCGTCTATGGGAAGATCCTCGCCGAAAACGTCGATCCCATCGAGAAGAAGCCCCTCTTCCATCTTCTGCCCGGTTCGCGCTCCTTCTCCATCGCCGCGGCGGGCTGCAACTTCCGCTGTTGCTTCTGTCAGAACCATGAGATCTCGCAGATGCCGCGGGAAAAGGGACGGATTGTCGGGCGGGAAAGAACCCCGGCGGAGATCGTGGAGCTGGCGCTCCGGAACGGATCGAAGAGCATCGCGTACACCTACACGGAGCCGACCGTCTATTTCGAATTTGCCTATGACACGGCCGGGATCGCCCGGGAAAAGGGGCTCAAAAACGTCTTTGTGACGAACGGCTACATGACCCCCGAGATGCTGGAGCTCGTCGCCCCGAGGCTCGACGCAGCAAACGTCGATCTTAAGGCCTTTAACGACGATTTTTACAAGAAGCAATGCGGCGCGCGCCTCCAGCCGGTCCTCGACAGTCTCCGGCTCATGAAGGCGCTCGGGATCTGGGTCGAGGTGACGACGCTCCTCATCCCCGGACTGAACGACGGTAAGGAGGAACTGGGCGAACTGGCCGCGTTCATCGTTTCCCTCGGGGTGGAAACCCCCTGGCACATCAGCCGCTTCCACCCCCAGTACCGGATGACGGAAACGCCGCCCACTCCGACCGAATCCATCCACCGGGCCGCGGAGATCGGTCGATCCGCCGGTCTGAAGTACGTTTACAGCGGGAACCTCCCCGGCGATCCCGGGGAAAACACCCACTGCGCCCGCTGCGGCCGGCTCCTCATCGGCCGCGGCGGCTTCTCCATCGAACGTCTGGACCTGAAGGAATCGACCTGCCCCCATTGCGGCACACCCCTGGACGGAATCTTCTAAAGAGAGCCGGAATTATGAACGAAACCAATGATGATCTTTGGGAGGTGGTCGCCACGGCCTCGGGCATGACGCAGGCCAACATCATTGTCGGCAGGCTCGAAAGCGACGGCATCCGGACCCGGCTCCGCTACGAAGCCGCCGGACCGATCTACGGGATCACGATCGACGGCCTGGGCGAGGTCGGGATCCTCGTACCCGTCCCCGACTGGGAACGGGCGAAGGAGCTCCTCTCCCGCTCCTATGAAGAAGGCGATCTCCCCTGGGAAAAATAGTTTTCCACCATATATTGTGGTTCTCCTACTCTTCCGCCACAGCGGCTTGTATTTTTTCTTTACAAGTCTCTTTTCTTCTGTTAGAATCCGTCAAAATTGCGTTACCCAACGGATATTAAAGAAGATGAGGCTCAAGAGACTCGAAATCGCCGGTTTTAAATCATTCCGGGAGAAGGTCGTCCTCGATTTCTCCCCCGGAATCAGCGGCATCGTCGGCCCGAACGGCTGCGGCAAGAGCAACATCGCCGACGCGATCCGCTGGGTCATGGGCGAGCAGCGGGTCAAGACCCTCCGCGGGAAGAAGATGGATGACGTGATCTTCAACGGCTCGGAGGAGGCCGACCCCGTCGGGATGGCCGAGGTCTCCATGACCCTTACGGCGGATGAGCGGCAGTTCCCCGGAAACTACGCGGAGTGCAGCGAGGTGATGATCACGCGTCGCCTCCTCCGCGAGGGGGAGGGCGAATACACGATCAACAAGATCCCCTGCCGTCTTCTGGACGTCCGGGAATTCTTCATGGGCACGGGGATCGGCGCCCGGACCTACTCCCTCGTCGAGCAGAACAGCGTCGCCTCTCTCGTCGAGGCGAAGCCGGAAGATCGGCGGCAGTTCATCGAGGAGGCGGCCGGCATCTCCAAATACAAGAGTCGGAAGGAGTCCGCCGTCCGGAAGATGGAGGCGACCCGGGAGAACATGGTCCGCCTGAACGACATCCTCCGTGAAGTGAAGACGCAGCTCAATGCAATCTCCCGCCAAGCGAAAAAGGCGGAGCAGTACAAGGCCCTGAAGCAGTCCCTCAAAGAGACCGAGCTTACCGCCGCCCTTCAGACCTGCTCCGAGCTGTCCGCCGGCCGGACCTCCCGGGAGGAGGCGAAAAATGCACTCCAAACCCGGGAGACGGAGGTCCGGACGCGCCTGCAGGGCCTCGAGTCCGCTCTGGAGGAGCTGAAGGCGGAGGTCCTGGAAAACGAAGGCCTGATCTCGACCCACCAGGAAAAACTCTACGGCACGAAAAACACGATCAATATCAAGGAACAGGGGATCGACTTCTCCCGGCGGAAGATCGCCGATCTCGCCGCGAGACGGGAGAAGGACCTCGCCGAGTGCGAGGCCCTGAAGAGGCGCGAGGGGGAGACCGACGGCGAAATCGCCTCCCTCCGGGCCGCTGCGGCAGAGGCGGAGGAGCGGACCGGGACGCTCCGGACGGAGGTCGCCGAGGGGGAGCAGGCCCTCGAAGAACTCCGGCGGATGGACCGGACCTGTAGGCTCGCGCTGGAGGAAAAGAAGGCCCGTTACATCGACATCGTAACCGAAAAGGCCAAACTGAAAAACATGGTTGCCGGCCTCGCGCGGATGATCGAAGACTTCGGAAATCGGGAGGCGCGGGAGGTCCGGGAGATCGAGGAAAACGGAAAGCGGTCGGCGGAACTTTGCCGAACCCTGGAGCATCTCCGCTCCGGACTTTCCGTCGACGAGGCGGGCCTGGCGGAGCTGGGCATCAGACGGGAGGAGATCGCCGACGAGCTGGAACACGCCCGCGGAGAGCTGGCGGAGGCCGAGGAAAAGATCGCCGGTCTCCGCGAGGAGAACAGCCGGAAGGCGTCCCGGCTTGCCTCGCTCCGGGAGTTCGAAGAGAGTTACGCCTGGTGCAACGAGGGAATCAAATCCCTGATGACCGGCAGCAAGGGGTCCGGCCGCCCGGGTCTTTCCCGCGATCTCTTCCTGGGCCTCGTCGCCGACCACATCCGCGTCCCCCGGGAGTACGAGACGGCCGTCGAGGCGGTCCTCGGGGAAAAGCTCCAGTACGTCGTGGTGAAGAATCAGAAGGACGGCGTCCGGGCGATCGACTACCTGAAAAGCGCCTCCCTCGGCCGGGGGAGCTTCGTTCCCCTCGAGGTCCGGCCCCACGCCTCCGGCGCCTCCCTCGCGGAGCATGAACATCTCCAGGAGGCGGTCCCGCTGATCGAACAGATCACGATCCAGGAGGATTGCCGGGCGATCGTCAACGAAATGCTGGGCGATGTCCTCCTCATCCCGAACCTCGGGAGCGGCATCTCGCTCTGGCGGCAGAACGGCTTCTGCGGCACCTTCGTCACGCCGGAGGGGGACATCATCAGCCCGAGCGGCATCCTGACGGGCGGGAGCGGCAACGGCAACGACCGGAGCCTGCTGCGCAACCGGCGCGAAATCGCCGATCTCACCGAAGAGATTGCAAAGATCCAGGCCGAACTCCAGGGGAAACAGGACGGCCGGAAAAAAGCCGCATCCCTGATCGCCCAGTGGGACGAGGAGCTCCTCCGGCTCCGTTCCCAGTTCCATCTTACGGAACTCCGGATCAACGGCCTCAGCAAGGACGTCGAGCGGTACGAGGGCGAATTGCGCCAGGTCGGGGAGCGGCTTAAGGCCCTCAATTTCAACCGGGAAAACCTTGCCGCAGAGGCCGCCAATGCCCGGAGGAAGATCGCGCGGCACGAGGCGGAAATGAAGGCCATCGAGGCCGGAGAGACGGCTCTCAACGGGGAGATGGCCGGCGACCGGGAGCGGGGGGATGCGCTCCGGGCCGATCTGGAGGAGCGGGAGCGGAGCCTCACCGAATGGAAGGTCCGCCTGGCATCCCTCGAGGAAAAACGGGAGGCCGACCGGAAGACGCTGGCCCGCCTGGAGACCTCGCTCGGAGACCACGCCCGCGAGATCGCCGACCGGACGGCCGACGCGGAGAACTGCGAACGCGAGGCGCAGGAGCAGGCCGCCCGGATCGCCGCCGAAGAGGAGGCGCTCAAAGGCCTCTACGCAGAACATGAAATCATCGAGAAGACCCTCTCCGGAAATCGGGACGCCCAGCAGGAGAAAGACGCCCTGCTCCGGGCGCGGGAGGCGGAAATTCGAGAAGTCAAAAAAGTCCTTGATGGGCAGCTCCGTGAGGGGACCGAAATCGAGGTCGCCACCCGGGAAATCGTCCTGCAGATGGAGAACCTCCAGCGGAACATCCAGGAAAAATACGGCGCGAACCTCGTTCAACTCCTCCCGGCATTCCAGCCGCTGGATGAGGCGGCATTGGCAGAGCTTTCCGCAAAGCTCCAAAAGGACCGTCAATCCGTCGAGAACTTCGGCGAGGTCAATCTCCTCGCCCTCGCCGAGCACGAGGAGCTCAAGACCCGCTACGAATTCCTGACCGGCCAGATCGCCGACCTGAACGCCTCCCTGGAGACGCTCCAGAAGACGATCTCCCGGATCAACACCGTCTCCCGGCAGCGGTTCGCCGAGACCTTCGCGGGTGTCAACCAGTGCTTCCGGGAGGTCTTCACCCGCCTCTTTCCCGGCGGCCGGGCTGAACTCAGCCTGACCGACGAGAACGACCTCCTCGAGACGGGCGTGGACATCGACATCCGGATCCCGGGAAAACGGACGCAGAGCGTCACGCTCCTCTCCGGCGGCGAAAAATCCCTGTCGGCGATCGCGCTCATCTTTTCGATCCTCCTCTACCGCCCCGTCCCCTTCCTCCTGCTGGACGAGGTGGACGCGGCCCTCGACGACACAAACATCTCGCTCTTCAGCCGCCTCGTGAAGGATACCGCGGCCCATTCCCAGATCCTCATAATCACCCACAACAAGAAATCGATGGAAGTCGCAGACAGCCTCTACGGCGTCACGATCCTGAAGCAGGGGGTCTCCACGCTGGTTTCCGTCAGCCTCAACTGAGTTCTCCTTTCTTTCTTTGCATTTGCCATCGAAAAGCATTATAAAACCTCCGCGCCGGCACGCCCACCCTATTTGAACGGAACGGCAGCGGCGCAATCCCATTTCAGGAACGGACGCATGGAAGAGGAAAACGGCAAAGAGGGATTTTTCGACCGTCTGAAATCGGGGCTTGCCAAGACCCGGAAGCTCCTCCTCACGGATGTCGATGACATCCTCCTCGGCAGCAAGGAAATCGACCAGGCGCTCTTCAACGAATTGGAAGAGGCGCTCATCGCGGCGGATGTGGGGCCGGCCTTCACCGGCGAACTGATCGAAACATTGAAGGAAAAGGTAAAACGCAAGGAGTTGGGCAGTCCCGAAATCCTCAAAAAGGTCCTCCGGGAGACGATGCTGGAGATCCTCCTCCGAAACGAGGCCTCCATGCAGATCCCGCCGGACGGGATCTACACAATCATGGTCATCGGGGTGAACGGCACGGGTAAGACCACGACCATCGGCAAGCTCGCCCGCAGCCTGAAGGAGGAGGGCCGCTCAGTGACCCTCGTTGCCGCCGACACCTTCCGCGCAGCGGCCATCGAACAGTTGGAGATCTGGGCAAAACGGGTCAATGTCCCGCTCATCCGGCAGGCCGCCAACGCCGACCCCGCTGCCGTCGTCTTCGATGCGATCCGCGCCGCCAAAGCCGGCCGACCGGGCGTGGTCATCATCGACACCGCCGGCCGCCTCCACACGAAGGTGAACCTGATGGAGGAACTCAAGAAAATGAAGCGGATCATGGCGCGGGAGCTCCCCGGCGCGCCGCACGAGGTCCTTCTGGTCCTCGACGCGACGACCGGCCAGAACGCCATCGCCCAGGCGCGGATGTTCCGGGACGAGATCGGCGTCACGGGCCTCGTTCTGACGAAGTTGGATGGGACTTCGAAGGGGGGCGTGGTCGTCCGGATCGCGAAGGAACTAAAAATCCCGCTCCGCTACATCGGCGTCGGCGAGCAGGTGGACGACCTGCGCCCCTTCCGGGCCGGGGAGTTCGTCGAGGCCCTCTTCGCGCAAAACGGCCGCTGAGCCGTTGCAGCGCCGGCAGACCGGTTCGGAGGAAACCCGCCGTGACCAGAAGGATATTCGCCATCGGAGACATCCACGGCTGCAATCGCGAGCTGAAGCAGCTCCTCGCCCGGATCCGGCCCGACCCACCCACCGACACCATCGTTTTCATCGGCGATTACCTCGACCGCGGCCCCGACGCCCGGGGGGTCATCGATACCCTCATCGATCTGAAAAAAACCTTCCCTCACCTGATCTGCCTCCAGGGAAACCACGAGTCGCTGTTTCTGAACTATTATCTGGAGGGGCGGAACGAAGAACTCTACTTCACGAACGGCGGCGGAATGACGCTCTTCTCTTACGGCCTTACCCTCACCGACGCGCGCGCAGGGACCGGCTTCCCGGAGGACCACCTCCGCTTCCTCGCCTCCCTCCCCCTCTATCATGAAACGGGGGCGTACCTGTTTGTCCACGCGGGGCTCCGGCCGGGGATCCCCCTCGCCGGGCAGTCGCCGGAGGACCTTCTCTGGATCCGCAACGAGTTCATCGATTCGGACTGGAATTTCGGGAAGACCGTCGTCTTCGGCCACACCGCCCTCTGCGAGCCCCTCCTCCAGGAAAACAAGATCGGCATCGACACGGGGCTGGTTTACGGGGGATGCCTGACCTGCATCGAACTCCCTTCCCGGACGCTTTATCAGGTATAGAAAGGGGGACAGCCGTCCCTCTCTTTCCACGGAGGAATCCGCACCGGGAGTCCGATCCCTCACGGGAACAGACGCACAATAGGACGAGGCAAATCCTCGGCCACCGCCGCGGCGGGGAAAGTGTATTGACTCCCGCCGCAAAGCGTGTTAGACGGGGCGCTCTTCCCGTCGGATCGCCCCTGTAGCTCAGAAGGATAGAGCGACGGATTCCTAATCCGCAGGCCCCGCGTTCGAATCGCGGCAGGGGCACCAATTGAATCAATTACTTACAAGCTTTAGAAGAGGGACTTGATCGCTCTTTTTTTGTGATTGTGATAAATTTGTGATAATCTTGGGTTCCTCTTTATCCATCATTTCAATCGTCTTCCGCAAGCTCTCCGGATCATGGTGAGCGTATCTCATCACCATCGAAGTGTTTTTCCACCGTCCTGGCTTTTGGACCGAGAAGAGGTCTGCACCGTTCTGAACCAACCTTGAAGCGAAGGTATGGCGCAAACCATGGAAACGAAGTTTGGCGATGCCCGATTTTTTCAACACCAGATGGAATGCCCTTAACAGATTGCTCGTTACAATTCTGTGCCCCTTTGTATTCAGAAAAACGAAGAACGAATACCTGATTTCTTGCTGCCGGTATGCGGAGCTCAATCCGGTCAAGGCTGGGATCGTTTCAGCCCCTGAAGATTATCGATGGTCGAGTTATGGATAAATCTGTCCCCTTCTCTGACGTTAATTAATGGGGGGAGGGACGATCCGGCCCCACCCCCCTTTCGTTACAACTGCAAACGCGTGTGGAACGATGACCAAGACTCACGCCGAGTGCCCCTTCCGGAAAAGGCCCGATCAGGCGGGCTTCTTCTTGGAGGCAGGCTTGGCAGGCTTCTTCTTGCTGTCCACCATCTTGAGATACTTATCCGTGATGTAGGTCTTGGGATCGGGCTTCGCCTCGATCTTCTTCACATCGACGAAGAAGCCGGCCATGTCGTCCATCCACTTGTCCACCACGCTCATCTGTCCGCCTTTGCGCTCAAACATCTTGATCTGCTGCTTGGTGCGGAACAGGGGTCGCAGCTCGAACTCCTTCAGGCAGGTCTCGTCGGAAAGGTTGATGCCGCATTTCTCGCGGTAGTATTTTCCCAGGTGCTTGGCCGCTTCCCGGGGGTTGTCAACCATGAAATCGATGCCCCGCATATAGCCTTCGAGCCACTTGGCCACCAGGTCGGGATGCTCCTGGGCGAACTTTGCCGTCGCCACCACGCCCCCCGGAATCACAACGCCGGCATCCTTGCCGTGCGAAAGGACCTTCATCCCCTTCTCTTCCATGAGGTAATTGAAAGGCGCCCAGGTCTGGGCCACATCTCCCTGTCCGGACAAAAAGGCCGACAGGATGGCTGACTGCTCCATGTGAACGATCTTCACATCCGATTCCGTAAGTCCCAGTTTCTTCAGGTACGCCACTACCGCGTAATGGCCGGTGGAGATCGTGGAAACGAGGAAGGTCTTTCCCTTCAGATCCGTTTTGGGATCCTTCAACCAGGTGGTGAAGGCATCGGGGCGGACCATCAGGTTGTTCGTCACGGATTCGTCATTGGAAATGGCGATCAGCGGCTGTTTATACTTGATCCCGGCAAAAAGGCAAGGGGCTGTGCCGATGGCGCCCACATCCCACTCCCCTGCCTGCCCGGCCTCCACCTGGGGCATTCCGGATACAAAGTAGTGGAAGGAGACCTTGATGCCAATTTCATCCCACCAGTTGAAGTTCGTCGCGAGAATGGTGGGCAGGGCATGCATGCAGGGCTGATGGCTGGCCCTGACCAGCGGCATTTCCTTCGCCTTGCTGAATACCGCCGTGGAGAAGGCCAAGACCGTCACCATCGCCAGCAGAACAATGCCGACCTTGAACGTGAAACTCTTCCTCTTGCTCATTTTGCTCTCCTTTCTTCCATAAAGTTAAGATACTTCTTTTTGCTGCAAGACCCGGAAAAACCGTACTTTCAAGTCTCTCCTGAAACATAAATTTCAAAAGTCCAACTGCTACAAGATATGCTTCTCCACGATCTCCGCCTTGATGAGCCCCCAGAGTTCGCCCCTCAGTTCTCGGAACGCCTTCAAGTTCACCACATCATCGTAGCCCATGTTTCTCCGATTGGGGATGAGGCCATCGTCCGTCACATTAATGATCTTCTTGAACTTCCCCGGTCGGGCCGTCATGATGATGACCCGATCGCCAAGGTAGACCGCTTCATCCACACTGTGGGTGATGAAGACAACGGTCCGCTTTTCCGTCATGAACATCCCCGAGAGGTCCTCCTGCATGATCGTCCGCGTCTGGGCGTCCAGCGCCCCGAAGGGCTCATCCATAAGCAGGATCTGGGGCTTGTTCGCATAGACGCGGGCGATGGCCACCCGCTGCTTCATACCGCCGGACAATTCATGGGGAAAGGAGTTCTCAAAGCCATCCAGTTTCACCATCAGAATGTACTTTCGGACGATCTCACTGCGTTCGTCTTTCGGAATCCCCCGGTATTTCAGACCGAATTCTATATTTTCAAAGACCGTCTTCCAGGGGAAGAGGGCAAACTGCTGGAAAACGACACCGCGCTCGGCTGAGGGGCCGGTGATCTCCTCGCCGTCCATGAAAACCTTACCCCGGACGGGCTTCACCAGCCCTGCCAACGTGTTCATGAAGGTCGTTTTGCCGCAACCCGAAGGCCCGACGATCACCACAAACTCCCCTTCCTGGATGGAAAGGGTGACATCATCGACGGCCAGAAAGTTCTTGTCGTCCTTCTCGTAGGCCACTGAAACATGATCGGCAAAGATCTTGTCCTGCTTCATATCTCCATTTACCCCTTCTATGATTACTTCTTCCAGTAAACAACCTTCTTTTCAACCGCCAGGATAAGCGTATCCGCCAGTAAACCCATGATCCCGATGAGGATCATGCCGGTAATGGAAAGCTCTGGTTTCAGATCGTCTCCTCCGAGCATGATCAGATATCCCAGACCCGATGAGGCGGCGACCAGTTCGGCGGCGACCAGGCACATCATTCCCAAACCGACGCCGATCCGGATTCCGGCCACGATGAGAGGCACCGAGGCGGGCAGGATGACCTCTCTGAGGACATCCTTGTCCCTGGCCCCCAGGGTCTGCGCCGCTTTGATCAGGATGGGGTCGACGAACTTGACCCCCATATAGGTATTGATCAGGGTGGGGAAGAAGACGCCGATGCCAATAATGAAGACCTTTGACCCCAGGCCGATTCCGAACCAGAGGATCGCCAGGGGAATCCAGGCAATGGGGGGAATGGGCCGGAGCACCTCGATGATCGGCTGCATAACGGAATCCAGGTCCTCATACCACCCCATGAGTATCCCCAGCGGAATGGCGAGACCCAGGGCGATTGTCGTACCCACGAGAATGCGGAGGAGACTGACACCCACATGACCGAAGAGCGTTGACTGCCCTACGGGGATATAGATCTTCTCGTAGATCGTGAAGAAGACTTTCTCCGGTGATGGAAGGAAAAGGGCCGGGATCAGCCCCAGAATGTCGGTGATGAGGTACCAGCAGAAAATGAAGCCCAATACCGAACTTAAGGACAGTACCACCTTTTCCCGATAAATCCGTTCCAGAAATTGCGGTCCGAATGTCTTCATCGCCATTAACGCTCCTTATCCATCACCCAGGGGCAGATGCGTTTTTCCAACATCTTAAGCCCCCGGGCCATAATCGCCCCCAGGATGCCGATGATCAGCATGCCGAGAATGATGATGGAGGGTTCCAGGGCGCGCCGCGCCATCTGCATCATATATCCCAGGCCTGCATCGGACGCCAAGAGTTCCGCGGCCACCAGCGTCATCCATGCCGAACCCAAACCGATGCGCACACCGCCGAGGATAACGGGCAATGCAGAGGGAATGGCCACCTCCCGTAAAAGATCCCGCTGCCGCTTCACGCCCAGCCCCAGGGCCGCCTTGACGAGCAGGGGCTCGGTGAGGCGGATGCCCGTGTAGGCATTGATGACGCAGGGCACAAAGGCGCTGAGCCAGATCACAAATATCTTTGAGGAGATGCCGATGCCGAACCACAGCAGTGACAGGGGGATCCAGGCCAGGGGGGGAATCGGACGGAGAAGCTGGAACAGCGGATCTACAATGGCCTCGATCCGCTTGAACCACCCCATCATGATCCCCATGGGAACGCCGATCAAAACGGCCAGCAAAAATCCCCCCAGGACGATCTGAAGGCTCACCAAGGTATGACCGATCAGGGTATGTCCCACATAGGCATGGTTCAGCAGGCGGAAGAAGTCGGTGACGATATGCTGGGGCGGCGGCAGAAAGGCCGGCGGCACCCAGCGCAGAACCATGGTCAGGACAAACCAGCCTCCCAGAACCACGATCACGGAAAGCACCGATAAAATCACCCTTCTCCTGGATCTAATTTTTCGTGCTTCAGCCATAAGATTCCTTCTTCCGTGTCATTGCCAGCAATCCCATGATGGCAAAGATCAGACCGCAAGCAGCGATAAAACCCGGATGCGTCTCCAGAACAAGCATTGTAAAGAGCAGCATCCCTCCCAGCACGAGCAGCAGGAGCGCGTCCGCCCTTCGGAAACGCTCGTGCCGGTAAGTGCGATAGAGCCAGAGCATTTCCAGCAGAAGAAGTGCCAACCCGATAGACAGAAAGACGAACTTGGACAGACGAGCGCCCGCCCGGTCCCATGCGGAGGGATTGTCCCAGCCACCGTCCAGGATCTGCTGCGGGTCGAAGATCATTACAAACCGACCTGAAAGATGTTCCGGGCGCCAACGGTCCACAATCAGGTTCGCACGGATCCGCCGACCGTCGGGCTGTGTCCCCCTATATTCCAGCCGCCACTTCTTTCCGAGACTCTCCCCGATCATCAGGAGTTCGGCGCGCTCCCAGTGCACCCCGGGATATTGGTTTTCCAGATAATGATCCGCCATCTCCAGGGCCGCTTCCGGACGAGACATGCGCAGACTCATCCAGAAGGCGACGCCAGCCAGCAAGAGGAAAGGGAAGAGAAAGCAGACCAGCCCGTCTGCATTGCTCCGCAGCATCTTCATCCTGGTCTTCCTTCCTGAACCTCGCCTTGAGAAATTACGCCCCTTTTCCGTTTCCAACAAAGAAAATACCCCCCATAATATAAAAGCAGAAGCATACCGAAACCCGCCTCGATGCGACGAAATTTTACCAGCCGCTGTGTTTCGGCCCGGCTCTGCTCGGCGCTGCGCTGGAGATCCGAAAGGATGCCGATCACGGTCAGACAACCGCGACCATCGTCGATCTGAGCCCGCGCATCTTCCCAGATCTTCCAGAATAGATGCACCGGGGTGCCAACCTTTTCCGTCTCCCGGATGGCGGCTTCCGTCTTTTTCAGCTGAGCCTCCGCTTCGCCGTGGAGGGCGGAAAGCTGATCGCACAGTTGGGTCAGCAGATAAGCTGAAGATTCCTGGACTTCCGTGATGACTTTCTGATGCAACAGGTAGGCAGTCATCTCTTTCGCTATACCTTCCATGGGACTGACCTTGCCCGCTTCGGCGTTAAAGAGCCGCTCTCTCTCCTGTAGATCGTAATAGAAAATCTCCTTAATCTCGCCGATGAGTTGGGTTTCCGGGATATCCTCTTTCATGGTCTCCCGGTAAAACTGCCGGAGGCGGATGGCAGCTTTGGCAGGGTTCTTCTGGATAATTCGAATGCCGCGGGAATATCCTTCCAACCAGCGCAGGACGAGCGTCTTACGCGTATCAGCGTATGATGCGGTTGCTACCAGGCATGTGGGTAGAAAGATATGACTTTTCTTGAATTTATCCGTCTTGAAGGCGGTCAGATAGAAATGCTCTGCCGAGGGTACAGCCCCTGCTAATCGCCCTCCTTTAAATCCTTCTCCGGATTTTACCGGAAGCGGCGCCGTCTGTCCTTTCCGGAAGAGCAAAGAAAGATCAGCGGCAAGATTTCCCGCAACCCCCACGATCGTGATACTTCCCTCATTGCCACCCTGGAAGGCGAAGAAAGGATCCATGACGGCCACATCCCAGGCATTGCCGATGGCGCCATCCAGTTGCTCCGCTCCGCCAGAAGAAACTTTGACGTTGACCTGGATGCCGAAATCTTTCCATTCCGCAAGATCCGTGACAAGCAGGACCGGCAAAGCGAAGGCGGAAGGGGTTACACTGACGGTCATGGTGGGAATCTGGCCTACAGGAGCAACAGAACCTCGAGCGACCGATGTTTGACTGACCCAGGCAAGAAGAATGGCCATCAAAAACAGAAATTGCAAAAAATGATGGTGCTCACGCTGAGGGCTTAGGCTTGTGCGGACATGGCAACTGAAAGAAAGATTCATCTTGGGGTCCCGGGCGGATTCAGCAAACATGTTCAATGCCTTCCTTCTTGAACATCCGTTCCGTATCGGTCATCATCCCCCGCCAATGGGCGGAATGAGCGTAATTCTGTCGTCTGTCTGCAACTTCTGCTGAAATGTGCCGCTGCGGGCGTTCACCACGACGATGCCGACGTCCTTCAGCGGAATGTGCAGCTTGTCCAGCAAATCGGTCACCGCGGCGCCTTCGGCCGATTCGATCTCGGCTTCGTCAAAACGAGCGATGCATTGGCTGGCAAAATGGAGGGTCATCCTCGTTCTTCTTACGCTCAAAACGCCGTCCATCACCAAAGATGATGCGACCTCGGCCTTCTGTCCGTCGCGGACCCTTGCATCCCGTTCTGCTCCCGTCCAGCCCGATCCCGCAAATCTCAGCATGCTGTGGCTGTTTCTCTCATGACACACAAGGGCGGATTCCCCTATACTCCCGCACATATGAAGCGAGTACTTATCACCACACCTATTGCTTTGCCGGTGCTACATGAAAATCCCGGTTATTAGGTGCGCTGACGGGAATCTCTTTTGGTCTTGGCAGAGCCTTGAGCTGCGGGCAGTAATCGTAAGGATACGGTGCAGCTCGCGAAATATCCGTAGTATGCACATATTCCCAGACAATCACCCCACCTTCCGGGTGGTCTTTTACAGGCTTGACTTGAAAGGCCCGTCCCATATTGTCCTCGGAAATGAAAACGTTTCCATTGGGTAACTTCTTTTGAGAACCTCTTGTCGCGCTGAAAAACTTTAAATCACTCTGATATTTCCACACAATTGCTTTAGTAATGGGATTGATCTCAATAACCATTGACTTTCCTGTTCTAGCCTCATCTCTGGGAAAAAGTCCGTTGTCAAAATAGATGATGTTCCCCTCTCCAGGAAGGCCTTTCTCTATCATTTCCGGTTCGTGAGCATGGTTTGGCAAGTGCCCCCGAAAATGGCCGGTCCAACTCCAGACGGCTTTTTTTGTCTCTTTATCAATGACATATAACTGGTCTTGGTTTCTTGGGCTGATGATGATATTGCCAGGCTTAAATCTATTGTCACCTGCGTCGTACCATTTATTTTCTGGAATTATACTGCAGGTATTGGTATGGCTCCAATCGCTTAAAGAATCGACAGGAGAGAATCTATTCAAATCGAGGTCAGTATATTCGTGATACTCCCAAACAATCTCTCCCTTGGAATTGACTTCATAAATCGCGCTCCCGGCAACCTGGATATTTTCTCGGATCAACTTTCCAAAATAAGGTATGTCAAGGTTTTTTACCTCAGCTTTTTTCAGAATTTCAGGCGGTACTTCTTCGAAAACAAGGACAAGCGTGTTGCCGTTTGGTAATCTCCGGACATCGTGATGTGGATTTCCTGGGGCCATCCATTCCCAGACAACTTTTCCATCCCAATCATATTCAATGATTTTCCCAGGCGAATTTGTGCGAATGGTCTTATGGAAGGCTGCGCCCCATTTCTGCTCGATATGAAGCAAATTTCCATTAGGCAAAAGCCTATCCCGAGCGTTCATCCTCTTGGAAACCTTCCACTTGTGGACTACATTTCCATTCATGTCAATAAGCAGAACTTCCTCACTCTCAATCGCCTGTAATCTTTCTGCAGCAATATTGCTGTTGACATCTAATTTGTCTGAAGGAAGCAAAATATAACTTTTATAGCATTCATCCGGTTTGTAGATTGTGGTTCCCGTCGGATAGACCGTACTCATTTCCAGAGACCTCCTTCTACTGGTTGATTAGTTTGGATTAGTATTCTGACCGCATCCCTTACCGTTTGAGAGAATCGACGACTGCGCTGATCCCACCTCCTTTCCGTTCGGTTCGGCCCTTTCTAATGAGCTATCGGCTGCTAATAGCCTTTGTTTTCAGGTACTTCTTCTCTAGGCTTAAAGAATCCACAGAGAAGGTCCCACCAGGAACTCTTCGATTGGATTCGGGCTTGATCTGCGGCCTCCCTTTATTACAGCAGTCACCCGCCGCCGATGGGCGGAATGAGCGTAATTCTGTCGTCTGCCTTTAACGTCTGCTGAAATGTGCCGCTGCGGGCGTTCACGACGACGATGCCGACGTCCTTCAGCGGAATGTGCAGTTTGTCCAGCAAATCGTTTACCGTGGCGCCTTCGGCCAATTCGACCATGGCCTCGGCAAAACGATCGATGCGAAGGCTGGCAAAAAGGCTTACCAAAACGCGCATCGCCATCATGGCATCTCTGACTGCAGCCACTCGAGATTCAGTTCCACCAATTTCCCGAACGTCGGCCGGCCGCGCGGGTCCCAGCCGGACAGTTCGTAGAAAAGCGCGATCGCGCGCCGGAATTCCTGCTCATCGATTTTCTTTCCCTTGAGGGGCCCGCCCGGCATCGCTTCATGCCAGCGTCGAATCACGCGGTCGTCTTCCGGCCCCAAGCCTTCCCGCAGGTTGAAAATCCGTGACATGACCATGGACCGCTCCACGGCCAGCATAATTTCATGAAGACTCGTATCCCAACCGGTGGCGGCCCGGACCGCCTCGACCAGGTTGTGAAAGGTCATCGCGTGGATGGGTACCGATGTGAAGTTGCAGATGCTCAGCAGGTTGTTGATGCCCCAGGCCTTCTGCCCCAGAGCAAAAAAACGGGCCTTGGCAGAATCGGTTTCCAGGGGCTTGACCGGGTCCAGCAGTCCCACCGCGTAGAGCTTGGCCACGGCGTCGCCCTGGAAATTGCCATCGTGGGGCGTTTCGACGTGGTCCGCCCCCGTCGAAGAGAGGGCATAACCCAGCGCAACGCCGGTCTTGCCGCGGCCGTCGTGCAGGGGAAGATCGTTTCCCTTGATGGTGAAGGCGAATTGCTCCGATCCGCGGCCGAGTTTTTCGGAAGCTGCCTTTACCCCTTCAGCCAGGATGTCGCCGATCCCCCGGCGATGGACGACCTCTTCGATGAGCCACAGCATCGCATCGGGATCCCCGAAGTTGAGCTTGCGGCCGCCGGTGTCCTTCTCCGTCAGGATGCCGTTTTCGAAGCATTCCATGACAAAGGCCGTCAGATTGCCCATGGTAATGGTGTCCATGCCGTAGAGATTGCAAAGCTGGTTGCCCCGGGCCACGGCCGGAAGGTTGTCATTGCCGATCATCGAACCAAAGGCTGCAAGGGTCTCGTATTCGGGACCACCCCATTTGGGATTGAGCGGGTATTTCTCGTCATCCAGGGCCACGCGCCGCTTGCACTTGACGGTGCAGCCCCAGCAGGTGCCGGAAGAGTGCAGAATGGATGCATAGGCGTCAGCGTTGAGTTTGTCTGCCCCTTCGAAAACCCCTTCCCGGAAATTGCGGGTCGGCAGGATGCCGGAGTCGTTGAGCCCCTTGACCAATCCTGGTGTCCCGAAACGGGTCAGTCCCACATTGGGGGGATGGATTTTGATGCGTTCTTGGTGCCAGCGAGCGATTTCCTTGACTTTTTCCGGCTCGGCCGATTCCATTCGTCGGGTGCCGCGTACGGCGACAGCCTTGAGGTTTTTGGATCCCAGGACCGCTCCCATGCCGGTGCGGCCGTTGAAATGCTCGACGTTGTTGCTGACATTGGCAAAGCGGATCAGGCGCTCGCCGGCCTGGCCGATCGACGCGACCCGCACCTGTTTATCCCCGACTTCCTCCTGGATCCGCAGCATGGTTTCGTAATTGTCCAGGCCCCAGACGTCCTTTGCATCCCGGAACTGGACCTCTCCATCCTTGATGAAAAGGTAGGTCGGTTTGGCTGCCCGTCCCCGGATGACGATGGCGTCAAAACCCGCGAATTTGAGTTCCGGGCCGAAGTAACCCGAAGCTTCGGATTCGCCGAAGGCATGGGTCAGGGGCGACTTGGCCGCCACGGTGTACCGGTTCCAGCCGGATATGGGCACACCGGTCACGACGCTGCAGGCAAAGATCAGTACGTTTTCCGGCGACAGCGGGTCGACGCCGGGTTTGAGCAATTTCAGCAGGTAATAAGAAGCAAAAGCCGAACCTCCCATATAGGTGCGATACCATTTTTCACCGGGCTCTTCGACCTGCCATTCCAGCTTGCTCAGATCGATATGAAGTATTTTCCCATTGTATCCGAAAGGCATTTTCCCATTCCTCCTTCTTTGCATCTAAGGAATATCTACTTAATGATCTTGTACATCGCGTTACAGTCCTCTTTCCCATATCCGGCGCTGCTTCCAGCCTTCAAATAGTCCAGGGCCACCTGCATCGTTCTGGCATCGTTTCCCCAGGCCTTGGCCATTTCGCATCCGAGCCGGACATCCTTCAACGCCAGGTCCAGACCGAAGCGGCTCTTGAAATCCCCGCCGGCAATCCACGGCCCGCGGACATCCATCTGAAAGCTCTTGGCGCCGGTGTCGTTCAGCAGTTCCAGCAGGTACTTCGGATCGATTCCGGCTTTCTCGCCGATGCGGATTCCTTCAGCCATAACGGCCAGATTGGTCATGCCGATGAGGTTGCTGATCAGTTTGACAGCGCAGGCGGCTTCGACGTCGCCGAGATAGTAAATAGGTTTGCCTATAATCTTGAGGGTGTCGAGCATCATCTCGAAGTCGGCTTTCTTGCCGCCGGCAAAAATGGGTTCCTCGGCCTTTTCAGCATGTGCCGGGGTCTTGCCGAGGGGGCATTCCAGAAAGTGGATCCCTCTGGCGTCCGCCGCATTGGAAAGCTTGCGTGCCGTTCCAGGATCGATGGTGCTGACATCGATATAGGTGGAGCCGGGTTTCATCTGGCAAAGCAGTCCATTCGAGCCCAGCATGACCGACTCCAGATGCTGGGGCAAAGGAAGGCTGGTGAAAACCACGTCGGCTCCCGCCAGCTCTTCGATTTTTTCAGCGGCCCGGCCCGTGGTGCCGGCGGCCAGCGTGGCCTTTATGGCCTCGGGATTGAGGTCGAACACCAACACGTTCTTCTCAGCGCGAATCAGATTGCGGGCGAGTCCGCCGCCCATCTGGCCGACGCCAATGAATCCGAATTGCATGACAGCCCTCCTTCTTGATGCTTGTTTTATTGAGACCCGAATGATCATGTAAACGATTACATCTTGACATGACTCCCCAGCCAAGGTCAAGAGAATTTTATTTGGAAAAACCGAACCCCGATTTTCCATATCAATCTGATCTCTATTTATATTACCCTTCATAATTAGTGCCTTATTTAATATTACAAATATTTCTTGACAGGAGCCAAGGGCTTATGCCATTCAGTAACCGGTTACATAATATTGTTTGATGATCCCAGTCTCAATGCAAACAAGCTCGGTTGTGGTGTTTTCCCTATGACTGCGACCATGTCCGACATTGCACAATCGGTTGGGGTGAGTTCCGCTACGGTCTCACGGGTTCTGAACTCCCCGCATATCGTCAAGGAAGAGACCCGGATCAAGGTGCTCCGGGCCATGGAAGATCAGGGGTACATTTACAACGCCCTTGCTGGTGGGCTGACGAAGAAAAGAACAGCGACCTTTGGCCTGATCATCCCTACCATCACCAATCCCATATTCGCCATTGCCACCAAAGAAATACAGAACACAGCCAGGAAGCGGGGTTATTCGATCCTGCTGGGAAGCACGGAATACTCCTATGACACGGAATTTGAGGTCGTGTCTCTCTTCCACGAAAAGCGTGTGGA
>JAPLJW010000305.1 GCA_026388365.1 Deltaproteobacteria bacterium
ATCAGGATCAGGCCCTCTTCTGCGAGGAGGTTCCGGTTGAGCGGATCGCCCGGGAGGCGGGCACCCCCTTTTATCTCTACAGCCACCGGACGCTTTTGCACCATTTCCGCGTCTTTGACGCGGCCTTCGCGGAGGTTCCCCACATCGTCTGCTTTGCCGTCAAGGCCAACTCGAACACGGCGATCCTCAGACTCTTCGTCCGGGAGGGCGGCGGGGTGGATCTCGTCTCGGGCGGGGAACTCTACCGCGCCCTGAAGGCCGGCGTCGATCCCGGCAAGGTCGTCTATTCCGGGGTCGGAAAGCGGGAGGATGAGATCGATTTTGCCCTTAAAACCGGGATCCTGATGTTCAACGTGGAATCCGATCAGGAACTGGAGAAGATCAACGACCGTGCGGCCATGTTGGGCGTCCGGGCGGGGATTGCCCTTCGGGTAAACCCGGATGTCAACCCCGAGACCCATCCCCATATCTCTACCGGCCTCAAGGAGAACAAATTCGGGATCGACGTCGAGGCCTCCCTTGTCGCCTACCGGCGTGCGTTCTCGCTCACGCATCTGGACATCAAGGGGGTGAGCTGCCATATCGGCTCGCAGGTGATGAAGATTTCGCCCTTCATCGACGCCCTCGGGCGCTTGAAGGATCTGATCCGGCGGCTCCGGGAGGAGGGGATCGCGATCCGCTGTCTCGATCTCGGCGGAGGCTTGGGGATCGCCTATGATCAGGAGACCCCTCCCCATCCCGCGGAATACGCCCGGGCGGTCATCGACGCCGCAAAGGATCTCGACTGCACCTTCATCTTCGAGCCGGGCCGGGTGATCGTCGGCAATGCCGGGATTCTGGTGACCCGGGTTCTCTACACCAAGGAGAACGACGGAAAGCGGTTTGTGATCGTCGATGCGGGGATGAACGATCTGATCCGCCCCAGCCTTTACGGCGCCTTCCATCAGATCCAGCCGGTTCTCCGGCAGGCGCGGGAGGAGATCACGGCGGATGTGGTTGGCCCGATCTGCGAATCCGGCGATTTTCTGGCCAAGGGACGGCCGTTGCCCGCCTTTGAGCGAGGAGAACTCATGGCGGTGATGAGCGCCGGCGCCTATGGGTTCACCATGTCATCCAACTACAATTCGCGTCCAAGGATCCCGGAGATCCTGGTCCGGGACGACCGCTGGTATGTCATCCGGAAACGGGAGAACTATGAAGACCTCGTCCGCGGGGAAGAGATCCCGGACTTTTTGAATAGCTGAAAGAAAGGCAAGGAGGGTATATGTTTGGAGGCGCTATCGTTGCGATTGTAACACCGTTCAAGAATGGATTGGTGGATGAGGATGCTTTCCGCCGACTGATCGAGGAGCAGATCGCCGCCGGAACGGACGGCATCGTTCCCTGCGGCACCACGGGCGAATCGACTACGCTTTCCCATGAGGAGCATGACCGTGTCATTGAAATCGCCATCGACGCTGTGAAAAAGCGGGTTCCGGTCATTGCCGGAACCGGATCCAACAGCACGGCGGAGGCGATCCGCCTGACGAAACATGCCTGGGAGGCGGGGGCCGACG
>JAPLJW010000280.1 GCA_026388365.1 Deltaproteobacteria bacterium
GAAAAGGTAGCGGCTTCTCTCCTCGTCCCGTATCTCGCCGATCTTGGGTTCCCGGCCGCAGACGGGACAGTAGCCCTCCGCCCAGCCCGCCTTTCGGACGGCGTCGCCGTAACGTGCCGCGACCTTCTCCAGGGCCGGTCTCAGGCTCTCTTCGATGAACAGCTCCACGAGATCAAAGGAAGCCTCTTCCTCATCGTCCGCCGCCTCTTCTTCCAACGGCAGGGGATTGAAGGATTCGTAGATCAGGTCGTTGAAGCGGATCTCGCCGTCACGGATCTTCCTCGCCATTTCACTGGTTTCCCCGGGCGCCCGCTTTTCCGCGATCTCCAGGAGAGCCAGAAAATACGCCTGGGGTTCCGCAAGGTCGCCGATGACCGAAGAAAAATCGACGAGGGGAAATCCGCCCACCATCTTGGCTGCAATCAGTTTTTCATCGACAGGGAAGATCTCCCTCTGCATCCGGCGCCGGTATTCCTCGCGCAGGATCAGGATTTCCTCCAGGATATCGAGAAGCTCCGCGTAATGGGGGCTCAAGTCCCGGTGGGTTTGTATCGTCCGCAATGCATCCCTCAATACCGTTGCCATGCCGACTGCTCTCCTTATATTTTGAATGCCGGGTGCTCTATATCCCCTTTCCCCCGCAAGCTCAAGCGATATTTGTCCGGGATCGCGCCTTTAAGATACCGCGCGGCCATCTCAAATCATGTCCCATGATTTTGGGCAGATGAACAGCGGATACGGGAAAATGGAACGGCGACCGGGAGGCCTCTTCAAGCCTCCCGGCGCCGCCATGGAAGTCGAAGTGTACGCCTACTGCTCCTTCAGCGCTTTCCGGGCTTTTTCCTGACTGTCATAGATGTACGGGGCCAGACGGCGCTTCCTCAGTTCATCGCCCAATTTCATCCTCAAAAAGGTGCTGGTGGTGTACCGGGTCACGCCCCGGTAGTACTTCATGACATACTTGACCATGTCGGAGTAATCGTCCACCAGTTCCGGCAAGATATTGAAATTGTCGTAATTGACGATGGTATTGACCTTTTTGTCCAGGGGCGCCAGAATCTGCTCCACCCTTTTCCGGATGAGCCGGATGTCATTGCGGGAGCGGATATAGTAATTTTCAAAATTGACGAAGAAAAGATTCTCCTCGGGATGATAGACCAGGCGGTCTTCCAGCGGCAGGCTCAGCAGATCCTCCTTCAGTCCCATCGGCCCGGGCAGGAAGATTCTTTCATCCATCCGTTTGGGTTTCTTCGGGATGATCGGCTTGAAATCCATCTGATCCAGGATATCCCTTTGCAGATCGATGCCGGGGGCGATCTCCACCAGCTTCAATCCTTTCTCGCAGAGGGTGAAGACGCACCGTTCCGTGATATACGTCACCGGCCGTTTCAGCGCGGCGGCATACCGTCCGCTGAAAGTTTTCTGTTGAACCTGGCTGACGAACTTTCTTTCGCGGCCTTCCTGGATAATCTGTAGTTTGCCGTCCTCAATGGAAATTTTCAATCCGCCTGCCGTAAAGGTTCCTACAAAGATGATCCGCTTTGAATTCTGGCTGATGTTGATGAAACCGCCGGGTCCGACCAGGCGGGGACCGTATTTGCTGACGTTGATGTTCCCTTCCTGATCCACTTCCGCAGCCCCCAGGCAGGCGACATCCAGGCCGCCGCCGTCATAGAAGTCGAACTGGCAGCACTGATCGATCAGGCAATCCATGTTGGTTCCCGTACCGAAGTTGAGGCCGCCGTTGGGGAGCCCGCCGATGACACCGGGCTCCGCCGTCAGGGTCAGGTATTCGATGATCCTCTCCTCGTTGGCCACCCGGGCCACCCCTTCGGGCATGCCGATGCCGAGGTTGACGATGCTGTTGGCCTTCAATTCGAAGGCCGCCCGGCGCGCGATGATTTTACGTTCGTCCAGGGGCAGCGGCGGTATGGACAGCATGGGGATCTTGATCTCGCAACTCAGCGCGGGATTGTAGGCTTCGGCAAAGGTCTGCCAGTGATTCTCGGGGGAGGCGACGACCACGCAATCAACCAGGATCCCGGGGACTTTGACGTCTCTTGCGCGGAGGGTTCCCCGCTCCGCGATCCTCTCCACCTGGGCGATGACGAAACCGTTGGAATTCTTGGCTGCCATGGCCATGGAGAGGGCGTCCAGGGTCAGGGCTTCCCTCTCCATGGTGATGTTGCCGTCCGCATCCGCCGTCGTACCGCGAATGATGGCCACGTGGATGGGAAAGGCCTTATAGAAGAGGTATTCCTGTCCCCGGATCGGGATGACTTCGATGAGATCATCCCCCTTGTTTTTCGTCAGGTCGTTGATCTTCCCCCCCTCCACCCGCGGATCCACGAAGGTTCCCAGACCCACGGTGGAGATCGTTCCCGGCCGGTGGGCGGCGACGTCCCGAAAGAAGTGTGAGACCACGCCCTGGGGGAAGTTGTAACCGAAGATCTTGTTCTCGCGGATGAGCTTCTGGAGTTTGGGGGCCAGCCCGATGTGACCGCCGATGACCCGTCCGACCAGACCTTCGTGACCGAAATGGTTCAGCCCCTTGTCCTTGCCGTCGCCCTGGCCGGCTGCGTAGAGCAGGGTCAGGTTCTTCGGGCTGCCCGTTTTTAAGAAGTACGCCTCTAACTGCACGGCGATCTCCTCGGCGAAACCCGCGCCGATGAAACCGCCCGTTGCCACCGTGTCGCCGTCACGGATGATGCGGACGGCCTCTTCCGCCGAGACCAGCTTGCCCTTTTTGACGCGCTGAGACGGCAGTTGCGACAGGACGGGATGGACCAGTTTCCGCCCCGCTTTCAATGCCTTCATGCCTTGCCTCCTAATAGGCTGTTGAAAAACGACCATCTGCGGCGTTACGCTGCAAACCTACTCGCTCGACGTATTTCAAGATACGACTCGCTCTTCGGTTATTGCGCGCCTTGCATCTGGCCTTTTTTGAACAGCCTCTTGAACCGTTTTCGACAGGCGCCTGAAAGACGCAACAGTTTTCCCTATGGGCGGTTAAATCTCCCCCAGGGTGATGTCCGTATCCTCCTTCGGGATCGGGATGATGTACACCGGGATCCCGATCCGATGGAGCACTTTTTCCGCCACGCTTCCCAGAAACGCATGGCTGATGACCCCCTTGCCGTGGGTCCCCATGATGACGATATCGCATTGCATGGTGGAGGCGATTTTCAGGATTTCCTCGGCCGGGTCGCCGAAAACGATCTGAATCGACGCGACGCGTTTGAGTGTTTCGGGATCATCCCTCAGTTCCCTCCTGGCAAACTCCTGCAGCCGCGCCTCGATCTTGCCAGCGAGTTCCTCCCCGGTTTCCTGGTGAATCTCCGCCATCCGGACCGGGTTGGTGTGAAGCAGAAGATAGGATTCCGCAAGGGGCCGGCTGTCCACCACGTGCAGGATATGGATCGACGCGTCATGCTTCCTTGCTGAGTTGACGGCATAGCGGAAGGCATAGGCCGAGTTCTTGGACAGATCGGTGGCGTACAGAATTTTCTGGATCCTGGGTATCATGACGTATCCTCCTTGTTCCGGTATCCCGTCTGCCGGGAACGGAATCATAAACGATCTCGACCGGTCCTCACTTGGCGATCATGGCATTCGGCAGCCACAGAGAGAGCTCCGGGAACAGGGTGCAGAGGGTCAGGCCGATCAACTGAATGATCAAAAAGGGGACCACGCCGCGATAGATGTGTTTCAGGGTGATCCCCTGGAGACCCATCCCCGACAGGTAAAAGAGGGCATAACCGAAGGGCGGCGACAGGAAGGACATCTGAAGGTTTACGGCCATCATCGTGATGAACCAGATGGGATCGAACCCCAGCGCCTTGCCGATCGGCAGAAAAACGGGGAAGACGATCATGACGATGCCGACCCAGTCGATGAACATGCCCAGGACAATCAAAATGGCCATCATCAGGGCGTAGGTGCCCCAGGTTCCCAGATTCAGTCCCATGATGCCGTTAATCAGGGCGTTCCCCCCGCCCAGGGTGAGGAAGACGCCGGTGAAACAGGTGGCGCCGATCAGGATTACGATGACCATGGTTGTCGCCTTGGCCGTCTGGTAGATGCAGTTGGCGAAGGTCTTCCAGGAAAATTTCCCGTAGGCGATCATCAGAATGAGGGCGGCGAAGGCGCCCACCCCGGAGGCCTCCGTCGGCGTGGCCACGCCGAAGAAGATCGATCCGAGCACGACGAAGATCAGCCCCAGCGGCGGAAGGGCGTAGATGAGCGATCCCTTGATGCGCTGCCCGACGGGCACCTTTGCCAGTTCCTCCTTGGGCACGGGCGGTCCGAGCTCGGGATTGATGTAGCAGCGGATCGCAATGTAGATCATGTAGAGGATCCCCAGCAGAACGCCGGGGAAAACGGCCGCCAGCAGCAGCTTGCCCACGGAGAGGTTCGCCTGGTCGCCCATGATGACGAGCATGATGCTGGGCGGAATGAGGATGCCCAGGCTCCCGCCGGCGGCGATCATGCCCATGGTGATTTCTTTCTGGTAGCCGTAGCGCAGCAGCATCGGCCCCGCCAGGAGCCCCATGGTGACCACGGAGGCGCCGACGATGCCGGTGCAGGCGGCAAAGACGATGCAGACGGCAATGACGGCCAGCCCCAGACCGCCGCGGATCGGCCCGAGCAGATACCGCAGCGATTCGAACAGGCCGTCGGCCACGCCCGAGACGGTGAGAAAATTGCCCATGAGGATGAACAGGGTGATGGCCACGAGGACGAAATTGTCCATGGTGCCGTAGATGCGGGTCATGAACATGCCGAAGATGTGGGGTCCGATCGCGAAATAACCGAACAGGGTGGCGACGCCTCCCAGCACGAAGGCCAGCGGATGGCCCATGAAAAAGAAGATGATCAATACGACGAACATCAA
The DNA here is from genome assembly GCA_026388365.1 of Deltaproteobacteria bacterium. The sequence continues at coordinate 4,895 of JAPLJW010000280.1, forward strand.
GACGGCAAGAGTTTCCGGACTCATAGATTCACCCCCTTGCTGAGAAAAAGGATCTTTCGGACCACATCCGCAATGCCCTGCAGCAGGAGCAGCAAGGCCGTCAGGGGAATCACGGTCTTGACGGGTCCCAGCGGCGGACCCCAGACGCTCCAGGAGGTTTCACCCATGCGCCAGGCCTGCGCCGCAAAATCGATCCCCCAGACCAGCAGCACGATGACGAAGGGGAAGAACATGAGGGCATACGAGATCAGGTGCAGGATTTCCTGGGTCTTTTTTGAGGTGCGGGCCGTGAAGAGATCAATGGAGACATGGGATTTATACAGGAGGCCATAGGCGGCGCAGAGCATGAAATGGGAGCCGTAGAGAAAGTTGCTCAGCTCGAAGGTCCAGATGGTCGGGGCGTTGAAAAAGCGCCGGGTGATGACCTCAAAGACGATCAGCAGGGTCAGGGGCACGACGATGAAGCTGAAGATCTTTCCGGACCAGTCGCTGATGCCGTCGACGATTTTCAGTAGGATATCTGTTTTTCCCGATGACATGGGCCGTTCTCCTCCATTTTGATGGTTTTTCCGGCCACCCCGGTACATTTCGGGGCGGCCGGAAACCGTGTATGGGTTGAGAGAGAATCGCGTCGGTCCTTACTTCAAGCTACTTCAGGCCGGGCAGGGCCGGCACATTCTTCCAGGGCCGGCCGTGACCGAAGGGCGATTCGATGTAACGGGTCTGCCGGAAGTCTTTCAGATACTGGAACATGGCCAGGGCCGCCTTGGCAAAGTCGGGGTTCCGCTTCGATTCGTCGATCAGATACTCCCAGGAATAGCCTTCCAGAATATCCATTTCCTTGTCGGTGAGTTTGAAGGTCTTGGTGCCCGCTTTTTCAAAATCGGCCAGGGCCTTGATGTTGAGATGCTCATAGTAGCTGCTCATATAGGCCATGTTCGCATCGGCGGCCCGTGCCACGGTCACCTTGAGGTCGGCCGGCAGTTTTTCCCAGGCGCCCTTGCTGATCATGACCCCTAACAGCGAGGCGGGCTGGTGCCATCCCGGGCCGGTATGGAATTTGGTCACTTCGGCGAAACCCATCCCCCAGTCGATGGAAGGGCTGCTGAATTCCGCACCGTCGAGGGTTTTCATCTGCAGGGCCTGATATATTTCCCCCCCGGCGAGCATCACCTGGGAGGCGCCCAGCTTTTGCAGAATGTGGCCCTGGGCCTTCCCCGACATCCGGAGCTTCTTACCCTTGTAATCGGCCAGCGTCTTGATGGGGACGACGGAGCGGATCCCCGATTCCATCGGGGTGATGGCGTGGGAGAAATAGAGCATGTTGTTTTTACCATAGAGCCATTCGTAAATCGCCTTGCCGCCGCCGTGATAATACCAGTTGAGGTAATCGTACTGCCCGGGACCCAGCGGATAGGATCCCAGCAGGTCAAAGGCGGTGTTCTTCCCCGCCCAGTAGTTGGGCCACTCCCCGCCCATTTCGAACGTCCCGTTCGACACGGCATCAAAAACCTGCATGGCCGGAACGAGTTCGCCGGCCGGGTGCACGGAAATCTGCATCTTGCCGGCGCTCATCTCTTCCACGAGTTTGGCGAAGTGTTTGTCGGCTTCGATCAGGTTGATGGCCGGCGTCCAGGTGGAGACGAGCTTCCATTTGATGACCGTTTGCGCCCCCAGGGGTCCCGCAAAACACAACAGAAAGATTACGGTTACGATCATGCCTGTCCATTTCTTCATGACAAAACCCTCCTTTTTTTGAGCATCAGTTATCCCGTTGACCCTTTGAACGTCTGCACCTTGCCTTGCCCTTCCCGCTTACGCCCTGATGACAACAACAGGCGAACTGAGCAAGAAGTGGGCCACGGGTCAACAATCTTGCCAATGGCATGAATTCTTTCAGAATGATTGTTTTTGTGCCGGGAAGCCCGGGGGAAACCTTCCCGGGAGAGTCGAAAAAAGGCTACATCAATCCGGACAGGGCGCCGGGATCAAGGGGGGAGCGGGCATTCTGCGGTATGTAGATAAAAAGCTACATGTCGAAAAAAGGCTACTTCAGGCCCGTTTTAAGGAAATATTCAGTTTTTTCATTTTCTTGTAGAGGGACGTGCGGTGGATTCCCAACAGGCGGGCCGCCTTGTTTTTGTTGAAGTTGGAGATGCGGATGGTGTGCATCAGGGTCTCCTTTTCCATGTCGTCCCGGAGCCTTTTGAGCAGGGTGTTGTCCTGTTTCGACGATCCCAGGTCCAGGTCCTGCATGAAGAGGGGAAGATGCCGCACCTGCGTCTGGTCGCCGTCCAGGGTAAAGAGGATCCGCTCCAGGATGTTGGAGAGTTCCCGGACATTGCCGGGCCAGGGGTAGGATTGAAAAATCTGCATCACGGCAGGGGAGAAACTGGCCATTTTGGTTCCGTGTTCGCGGCTCAGCTTCTTCATGAGGTACTCCGCAATCAGGGGGAGATCCTCAATCCGCTCCCGCAGCGGCAGGATCGAAATGGGAATCACGTTCAGCCGGTAAAAGAGATCCTTGCGGAATTTACCCCGAGCCACCAGATCTTCCAGATTCTCATGGGTTGCGGCGATGAGGCGGAAATTGCTTTTGATCAGATGGTTTCCCCCGAGATGCTCGAACTCCTTTTCTTCCAGGACCCGCAGGAGCTTGGGTTGCATTTCCATGGGCAGATCGCCGATTTCATCCAGAAAAATGGAGCCGCCGTGGGCCAGTTCGAATTTGCCGGCTTTCCCCTTATGGGAGGCCCCGGTAAAGGCCCCCGGTTCGTATCCGAACAGTTCCGCCTCCAGAAGCTCCTTGGGAATCGCGGAGCAGTTGAGGCGGATGAACGGATACAGACGCCGTTTGCTGGCGTAATGGATGGCGTGGGCGAAAAGCTCCTTTCCCGTGCCGCTCTCCCCCGTGATCAGAACCGGGGCATCGATTTCCGCCGCCCGGAGGGCAAGCTTCTTCAGTTCCGAGACGCCCTTGCTGTTGCCCACGATATGCTGGAGGGTATATTTCGACGATCTCAGGTCCGTGAGTTCCCTCTCGTAGAATTCGACCTTGGATTCCAGCAGGCTCAGCCGGCTGGAGAGGGTATGGACGTCGCGCACGTCCTTGAACATCACCTGACCGAAGACGAACAGACCCTGCCTGTCAATCCGGATGGGGATGCGCTGGACGACCATTTCCTGTCCCCGGATGCTATGGGCGTGATTGATTTCCGGGACCCCGGTTTCGGCGACGATGTGCATCCGCGTGTTCTCGATCACCTCCGTGCAGTGCTTCCCAATGGTCTCTTCGGGCTTGATCCCGAGAAACTCGCCGTAGGCCTTGCTGAAGAAGATCACCTTGCCCCGCCGGTCGGTGATCATGACGCCGTTGCGGATCGAATCGAGAATGGTTTCATAGAAGAGGATCCTCTTTTGCAGGTCCGCAATTTTTTTTTCATCCAAGGGACACCCATCGGCCTTTTCCGTTTTCCTCACCTGCTGCATGGTGTTGCGCCCTCCATGAAAATTCTGTTTGGTGCAAGGTCCGTCGCGCGTTTTGCGGACCTTAAAAAGACTTTGTCGGGGCCTTCGGGGGGCTCACGAGCGCCTCTCCGTCCAGCACCATGATCCCCTCCTGGTTTTTACAGAAGGTTTTCATGCGGATCCGATTCTTTTCCGGATGCTTCTCGATCACTTCCACGGACGCCGTGATGGTGTCGCCGATCCGAACGGGCGCGAGAAAGGAGAGCTCCTGGCGGAGATAAATGGTTCCCGGTCCCGGAAGGCGCGTGCCGAGAATGGCGGATATCAATCCCGCGGTCAGCATGCCGTGGGCGATGCGCGACTTGAAGAAGGTTTGGGATGCGTATCCTTCGTCGATGTGGGCGGGATTGAAATCGCCGGTGATTCCCGCATAGAGATAGATATCCGCCTCCGAGATGGTCTTGGCAAAGGACGCCCCGTCTCCGATGCCGATTTCATGAATGGTTTTTCCCGTCATCCTCTGTGCCCCCCCTCTGAAGCGGTTGACCCATCCTGCATTTTCCGAATTTCATTCTTGCGCAGTTCTCCCCGGATGATCTTGCCGGTGCTTGTCATCGGAAGCTCCGCCACAAACTCGATCTCCCGCGGGTACTCGTGGGCGGCCAGGCGGGTTTTCACGTATTCCTGGATCTCCCGGGCCAGTTCCTCCGAGCCGCTGACACCGGCCTTGAGCACCACGAAGGCCTTGACCACCTCCGTGCGCACCTTGTCGGGTTTGCCGATGACGGCGGACATGGTCACGGCCGGATGCTTGAGCAGGCAGTCCTCGATCTCTGCGGGGCCGATCCGGTAACCGGAGGAGGTGATTACATCGTCTTTCCGGGCGACATACCAGATATAGCCGTCCTCATCCTTCTTTCCGAGATCTCCCGTAAGCGACCAGTCGAGGACGAATTTGTCTAGGGTGGCCTGCGGATTCTGCCAGTAGTTGAGGAACATGACCGGGTCGGGGCGCAGGATCGCGATCTCACCGACCGTCCCCGGCAAAACGATGTTCCCCTCCGGATCCACCACCTCCACGCGATGGCCGGGGATCGGCTTTCCCATCGATCCCCGGCGGATGGGCATGATCTCGCAGCAGTTTCCCACGACGAGATTCACCTCGGTCTGGCCGTAGAACTCGTTGATCTCCAGATCCATCACCTGGCGTCCCCAGTCGAGCAGCTCCTCGCCGAGCGTCTCGCCGCCGCAGCCGATCGTCCGCATTCGGTAGTCGTAGCGGCCCTTCGGGTCCTTGACCTGACGCATCATCTTGAGGGCGGTCGGCGGCATGAAGGCGTTCCGGATGCCGTATTTGGCGATGAAATGAAACGCCTGTTCGGGGTCGAATTTTTTGGCGCGGTAGGCGACGACGGGGACTCCGTGGTGCCAGCTCGGCAGGAGGACGTCAATCAGCCCGCCGATCCAGGCCCAGTCGGCGGGGGTCCAGTAGATGTCTTCCTTCTTCGGGAAGAAGTTGTGGAAGAATTCGACACCCGGGACATGACCGAGAACGACCCGGTGGGCATGGAGAGCCCCTTTCGGCGGCCCGGTCGTTCCCGAGGTGTAGATGATCAGGGCCGGATCGTCCGCCTTTGTCGGCACGGGTTCGAAGCGGGAGGAACCCTTTTCCAGCGCCGCCCAGAAATCGATGGCGCCGGCCTCCGGCTTCCCCTTCGTGACGAAGAGAAGCTTCAGGTCGGGGAGGCGGTCGCGGATCTGGAGGACCTTCTCGACATCGGCCCCGTCGGTGATGACCGCTTTCGCCCCGCTGTTGCCGAGGCGGTACTCGAGAGCGTCGGGACCGAAGAGCGTGAACAGCGGGATCGCGATGGCGCCCAATTTGTAAATGGCGACATGGGCGATTGCCGTCTCGGGGCACTGCGGAAGCAGAATGCCGACCCGGTCGCCCCGGGCGATGCCATGCGCCCGCAGGGCGTTGGCCAGACGGTTGGAGAGATTCTTGATATCCCAGAAGGTGTATTTTTCGGTCCGGCCGCCCTCGTCCTCATAGATGAGGGCAAGGCGGTAGCGCTCGTCCGCCCACTTGTCACAGACATCGACCCCGATGTTGTAGTACTCCGGGATCTGCCAGTGAAAACTCCGATATACCTCATCGTAAGAGCTCTTCTTCTGCAACATGGGCTTCCTCCTTTTTGAAAAGTCGCCACTTCCGCCTGACGCGGATTCCATACCCGCTGGTCCTGCATTCAAATAAAGACCAAGGTGGACCCACTTGTCAAGACAATTTAGATATTTTCTATGGTCAATCCCTTCGGGATGGTCTATGATGGCATCACTATGATCCCTATCGTTTCCATCGTCGGCAAATCCAGCTCGGGAAAGACCACCCTGATCGAGAAGCTGATCGCCGGGCTGACGCAAAGGGGCTGGCGGGTGGCGACGATCAAGCACAACCGCCACGGTTTCGAGATCGACCACGAGGGAAAGGACAGTTGGCGCCACAGGAAGGCGGGCGCGGTGGCGGCGGTTCTTGTGTCACCCCGCCAGGTTGCCGTCATGGAGGATGTCGAGAGGGATTATGATCTCGCCGAAATCCGGGAGCGCTACATCCGGAATGCAGACATCATCCTGGCGGAAGGGTACAAGGGAAATCCTTACCCGAAGATCGAGGTCTTCCGGACCGATCTGCGCAGGGAGCTCCTCTGCGGCCCGGAGGACAACCTCATCGCGCTGGCCGGGGATCAGCCGGTTTCCGCGGGGGTTCCCTGTTTCGACCGGAACGATGCAACGGGGATTGCGGATCTGATCGAAAAACGTTTTCTCCCCCGGAAGGGATCCTGAAGATTGGAAAATGAAAGCAGATTCGAGGGCTTTTTTCCGGTGACCGCTTGGGTTCGCCGTTTTGCACCTGGCCGAACTCGTGACGTCCGGCTGCGGATACGGTTTGGCGCCGCGATTTTCGGCGCGGTTTGTTTGCTTGCCTCGGCAGCGACGGCTCCGGCGTGCACACTCTGGGCGGCGGCGGGCGAAAGGGCGGCCGGCGGCGGGGCCATGATCGCGAAGAACCGGGATTGGACGCCGGAAGCGGACGAGGTTCGTCTCGCCGGTTTCAAAAACGGCCGGCGGTTTCTCGGCCTCTTTCCGGTCCGGGACGGCAAGAGGCCGAGCGCCGTCGCCGGGATCAGCGAAAAGGGACTTGTCTTTGTTACCGCCACCGCCGGCAGTGTTCCGCAAGCAGAGCGGGAAAAGGGCGGGACAGGGCTGGCCGGGAAGGTGCTGTCTGAATTTGATTCGGTTGCGGATGTTCTGGAGAACCGGGCGATTTTCTCCCGAGCGCATCCTTCCATTTATCTCATTGCGGACCGCCGGAGGATTGCGTGGATCGAGGTGGCGCCGGGCGGCCGTGTGGGCTTCCGGACGACGGACAGCGGCAGCCTCTGCCATACGAACCACTACCTCGACGACGAATTCCGCGCTTCCAATCCCCGGATCGGCCGGAGCAGCGCCGGAAGACTGGACCGCATCCAACAGCTCCTGGATACCGGTCCGCTGCGTTTGACCCCGGAGGATTTTATCGCTTTCAGCCGGGACATTTACGCGGGTCCGGACGACAGCATCTGGCGGACGGGAGGCAAAGCGGGAAGGGAGCGGACGCTGGCGACCTGGATTGTCTCCCTGCCGAAGGATGCGCCGCCGGAGATCTTCATCCGTCTGGCCAATCCCGGCGAGCCCGAAAGGACCATGAGGATGCCGCTTGACGGTTCCTTCTGGAAGAGAGAAAATTCAACCATTTTTTAAGGAGGCCACGCCTGCGGGCTTCCTCAAGATCTTCGCGCAACGTTGATTTTAGAATATCGGGAGATGAGCAAAAATGGCCTAACTGGTTTTAAGCGGCTTTCGGGGCCAGTCGCCTAACAGCGATCTTATCCGCGTGACTCCGTAGCGCCGTAAGGTCATAATTCATCTGCATCCGCAGCCAAGTGTCAGCGGTGCTTCCGAATGCTTTTTCAAAACGGATCGCCATTTCAGGCGTCACACTGCTACGTCCCGCAATTACGTTATGAAGTTGCTGGCGCGTAACGCCAAGACCCTTCGAGGCTTCCACGACAGATAGTCCAAGATCTTTAAGGCACTCGGCAACAAGAAGGCCAGGATGCACAGGGTTTTTCATCTCCATAGTTCTTATCTCCTTTTAATGGTAATCGACAAAATCAACGTCAAAGGCGTTTCCATCTTCAAACCGAAAAACAATCCGCCAGTTTGCGTGGACAGTAACCGCGAAAGAACCCTTTAGGTCTCCTTTAAGGGCATGGAGCCGAAAGGTCGGAATGTTCATGCCCGAGATGTTCTCTGCGGCGTGCAGGGCAGAGAGAATGATTCTGATCCGCACCAACATATCAGGCGGCAATTTGCTGCCCTCGTCATACTCAAACAGTTGCCGTAGCCCTTTGTGTCGGAAGCTCTTAATCATTTTGAATATAGTAAACTGTAAATTGACACTTTACAAGCACTTTTTCTGGACTACAGGAAATCTTATCGGACATGCATTACGACTTGATCCGCTCCGCCAGGATGTCCGCGACGTGCTTCATCCGGACGCCGGGGACCTGCTTGTCGAGGCCGCCCTGGATCTGGACCATGCAGCCCGAGCAGGCGCAGGCGACGATCTCGGCGCCCGTATCCCGGATGTTGTTCATTTTTTGTTCCAGGATCGGCATCGAGAGCTCGGTGTATTTGACGCCGAAGATCCCGGACATTCCGCAGCACTTGTCGGCGTCCTTCATCTCGACGAGTTCGCACCCGGCGGCCTCGAGAAGTTGCCGCGGCTCCTGTTCGATCATCAGAACCCGCTTCATGTGGCAGGAGTCGTGGTAGGTCACCTTCGGCCCGCCGCCGGTTTTCGTCAGCCGGCCGCGCTTCCCGTACTCCTCGGCGACAAAGCTGCAGAACTCCCGGACCTTTTTCGCCATCGTTTCCGCCTTCGAACCCCACTCGGGATCGTCTTTCAGAAGCTCCGCGTAATGCTGGAGGGACTCCGTGCAGGTGGGGCAGGCGGCGATGATCACATCGGGATTCTGCTCCTCCAGGGCCCTGATATTTTCCTTCGCGAGCTTCTTTGTCGTCTCCACGTCCCCCAGGGCAATCACGGGCTTTCCGCAGCAGCTCTGCCCCTCGGGGAAGAGCACCTCCATGTTCAGATCCTGGAGGACCTTGAAGACCGACTCCCCCGTCTCGGGGAAGACAAAGTCGATCGTGCAGCCGGAAAAGAAGACGACGCGCGTGACCGGCTTGTCGATCTTTTTCGTGATCTTCCCGATTCGGTCGCGCAGCGGCGTGTCGGCGACCGCCGGCAGGCTGCGGTCTTTGGCCATCCCCGCCAGGAAAAGCGGGAGGTGGCGGATCAGCCTTCCGTTCTGGAAGGGCTTTTGGCCGATCGCGGCGAGCCGCAGGAGCCCATGGAAAAGCTTCCGGTTCGAGATGACGTGGTCGAAGGCCTTCTGGATCACAAACGGGAGCCCCTTCTCCTGCACGCTCCGGATGCGGAGCTCCTCGATGAGGCCGGGGATGTCGATCTTTCCCGGACAGACGGTCGTGCAGCGGCGGCAACCGATGCACAGTTCCTGGAACTTCTCAAACTCTCCCATTCCGCTGAGGAAGGCCGTCAGGATCGCCCCGATGCCGCCGGCGTAGGTATGGCCGCCGTAAACGTGGCCGCCGATCAGCGTGTAGACCGGGCAGACGTTCAGGCAGGAGGCGCAGCGGACGCACTGGTAGATCTCCTTGAACTTGTCGTCATGGGCCGCCCGCAGCCGGCCGTTGTCGAGGAGGATGATGTGCATCTCCTTCTCCTCCTCGACCCATTTTCCGTCCTTTTTGACCATCGCGGGCGTCGAACCGGCGATCATCGTCATAGAACCGGCGATCATCGTCATATAGCTGGTCATGAGCTGGGCGGTCGCGTTCCGGGGGAGGACCTTGAGGATCGTCGCCGCATCCCTGATCGAGGGGATCAGCTTCTCGTAGCCGATGATCACCACGTGGATCCGGGGGAGGGTCGTCACCATCCGGGCGTTTCCCTCGTTGGTCACCAGGCCGATCGCGCCGTTTTCGGCGATCCCGAAGTTGGCGCCGGAGATTCCCATATCCGCCTGGAGAAATTTTTCCCGGAGTTCCGTACGCGCCGCCTGAACCATGAAGGCGATGTCCGGCGGAATGTCAATTTTCAGTTCCTTCGAGAAGTATTCAGCGACCTGGAAACGGCTCAGGTGGATGGCGGGCATCACCATGTGGGAAGGTTTCTGGCCGGCCAAAGCCACGATCCACTCGCCGAGGTCCGTCTCCGTCGTGGAGATCCCGGCGGTTTCCAAGTGTTTGCTCAAATCGATCTCCTCGCTGGCCATCGATTTCGATTTGACGATCCTCTTGACGCCCTTTTCCTTACAGAGGTTGACGAGATATTCCTTGACGTCGTTTCCGGTCTTCGCCCGGAAGACCTTCACGCCCCGCTTCGTCGCCTCCGCCTCGAAGCGGTCGGCCACCTCCTCGATCCGCGCGACGGTGTCGATCTTCATCTGCCGGAGGGCGTCGCGGAGGGTCTCATCCTTCAGCTTTTCGGAGATTTCCTTCCGGAGATTTCTCGTTTCGGTTTCCATCAG
>JAPLJW010000339.1 GCA_026388365.1 Deltaproteobacteria bacterium
GATGAGGCTGAGATTTACCGGAACGGGTTTGGCCCAGCCGAAGCCGAAGATGAACAGCATGGCCGTACCGATGGGATCCAGATGCTTCAGCGGATTGAGGGTCAGACGTCCCATGGTCTTTGCCGTGGGATCCCACATGAGGAAAGCCACCCAGCCGTGGGCCAGCTCGTGGATGATGATGGAATACAGAAGCGGGATCGCCAGCAGGAAAAACGTCAGCGGATCCTGGATGAGAAGCTGAAGCAGACCCATGTTACTCCCTCTTGTTGTGAGGTCGGCGCGAACGGAACGATCTCCAAATACGGCCTCGTTCGAGTGCGGAAGGTCAGAATTTTAGAGAGGTTGCGACTCACATCCCCAGATAGGCCCGGCATACCCGTTCATCACGGAGTATGTCCGATCCCTTTCCTTCGAGAACAATACGCCCGTTCTCCAAGACGTAGGCACGATCCGACAATTTGAGGGCGTGTTGAACATTCTGCTCCACCAAGAAGACAGTGGTCCCTTGCTCCCGGATCTCCCGGATGACTTCAAAACTCCGTTGTACCAGGATCGGCGCCAATCCCAGGGACGGTTCATCCAGCATCAGCAACCTGGGTCTGGCCATAAGCCCTCGACCGATGGCGCACATCTGCTGTTCCCCGCCGCTGAGAGAACCAGCCAATTGCGTGGATCGCTCCTTGAGCACCGGAAGGAACTGATAGACGTAAGCGAGAGACTCTTTTAGATGCGGGCGGGCCTTCGCGGCGAAAGCCCCCATGCGCAGGTTATCCGCAACCGTCATAAAAGGAAACAGTTGCCGCGCTTCCGGGATTTGGATGATGCCCAGGTCTACGATTCTGTGGGCAGGCAGGCCCAGGATAGGCTGGCCTGCCAGATTGATTTCGCCGACCACCCGGGGGATGAGGCCGGAAATGGCTCGGACAAGGGAACTTTTGCCCGCACCGTTGGCTCCCACGATGGTTACGACCTCGCCTTCATGGACTTCCAGGGAAACATCGAAGAGAACCTGCAGGTCGCCGTAGTAGGCGTTAAGATTAATTATCTTTAGCAATATAATACTCCTCGCCGAGATAGGCCTGGACGACGCGTGGGTCGCGAGCGACCTCAGTTGGCGGTCCCTGGGCGATTTTCTCGCCGTGGTGAAGCACGACAATCCAGTCTGAAATGCCCATAATCGCCTGCATGACATGCTCGATGAGAAAAAGAGTAACCCCCTGCTTGACAATTTTTCGCAACAGATCCATCATCTGCCTGACCTCGGTTGGATTCAATCCGCCCATCGGTTCGTCGAGCAAGAGCAGCTTGGGTTGTGTGGCCAGAGCCCGAGCAACCTCCAGCCGCTTGCGATTTCCAATGGTCAGGCTCTTCGCCAGGACCTCTTTCTGTTCCTGCAAACCCACCAGACGCACCATCTCTTCAGCGCGCTCGCGAGCCTTCTCCACCGAGTCCTCTCTGACCAGTGCACCCACCACGACGTTGTCCAGAACCGTGGCATTGCCGAAGGGCTGTACGATCTGGAAGGTCCGGCAGATGCCCAGGTGACACAATTGCTCCGGGCGAAGCCGGTTGATGAGCTTCCCTTCAAAGAAAATCTTGCCTTCCTCGGCTCGGAGAAACCCGCTGAGAACGTTGAAGGCGGTCGTCTTGCCGGCGCCGTTGGGACCGATCAGGCCCACAATGGTCCCTTTCTCTACCTCGCACGACAAAGACTTGATAGCCGTCAATCCGCCGAATCGCTTCGTGACATTGACTAATTGCAGCATTACGGATACTCCCAGGGCCTAATTTCAGGGCAGCCCCCAGCCAGGGGGTAAGTTTCCTTGCCCTTCAAGCTCGTGTAGTGTCTAAAAAAGTTTACAATCAACACCAACACTTCATAACAGCATTGAAAAGAGAGCGGCCGGGCGCCTTATTGTAAAGGCGTGATTGAGCCGCCACACTGGCTTGTCCTTCGGCGGCGGCGAGTGATCGCCGCACGCCCTTTTCTAAGCAGCAACTGAGCCTCCACGACCAACCCTTGGGGTGTGAACAGCACGACCAGCATCAGAATCAATCCATACAGCGCCAGATCCAACCCGGCGACGGTTCCGCTAATCGTAGAGCGAAGGATCTGAGAGAGGGGAATCATGATGGCCGCTCCCACGATCGGACCAAATACCGTGCCGATGCCCCCCACGACGGCGATGAGCGGAAATTGAATTGCAACGTCGAAGCTCGCCAAGCTATTGGGGTCGATATAAAGGATGTACTGAGCATAGAACGTTCCACCGACGGCGGTGAGTGCTGCGCTGATGAGCAGGCTGACGCTCTTAACTCCGGTGGTGTTGACCCCCAACGCGCGCGCTGCATCCTGGTTCTCGCGTGTAGCAATGAGGTAATAGCCCAGTCGAGAGCGGGAAATGAGCCAGGTGATCAGTACGGTACCAGCGCAGAACAGCAACCCCAGGTAATAGTAGCCGACCTTGTCGGCGAAGATCATGTTCATCATGCCCGGCTTGAACGGAATCCCGATTCCCTCCGATCCGAGGGTGAGCGATCGCCAGTTTATGGCGACGATTTGCGTCACCTCGGCAAACGCCATGGTGGCCAGGCCCAGAAATGGCCCTCGGAGGCGGAAGGTCACCGAACCCAGGAGCAAAGAAACTGCGGCAGCCAGCGCGGCTCCCACCAGTGCTCCCAACCACGGACTAATGCCCAGCTTCAAGAAAAGAATGGTGGAAGAATAAGCTCCCAGGGCAAGGAATGCGGAGTGGCCCAGGGAGAATTGCCCGGCATATCCACCGGAGATGTTGTAGGCTTCGGCAAGGGCTCCCCACAAGAAGATCAGGATCAGGATATCGAGATGATAAGGGCTGGTAATGACCTGTGGCAGGAGCAACAGGAGCAGCAGAATGGCAATGCTCAGAATCATTCTGAGGTGCGATGATACGACTATCGTGGTCTTGTTCATAAGACCCCGGTCGTTTCCGCGCCGCGTCTGCCGAACAAACCGGCGGGCCTGATCACCAATACCAAGATGAATGCTGCGAAGTAACTGGCCTGTTTGAGGGCAGGGGAAATGAAGAACCCGCTGGCCGTCTCAATGACCCCGATGATAATTCCGGCGACGACGGCTCCCGGCACACTACCGAGGCCACCCATCACCGCCACCACGAAGGCGATGAGTACAAAATCCAGACCGATCCGGGGATACACGTAGTACAGGGGCATAAGCAGGCAGCCTGCGGCCGCGGTGACCGCCGATCCCAGGGCGAACGTCAGCCCGTAGATCCTGTTGACGTTAATGCCCATCAGTTGCGCTGCGTTCACGTTCTCTGCGGTGGCCTGGATGGCCTTGCCGGTGTAGGTTAGCCGCAAGAACAGGTAGAGGGCCAACGCAATCAGCATGGCGATGATAAAGGCGAGGAACCGGGGTAGACCGATGTTCAGCGACCCCAGGGTTAGGTTGATCCGGGAGAGCGCGGTCTCCACCGAGCGGTAATTCGCCGTCCAAAGGACCTGGGCTCCGTTGACCATCAACACGGAGAGTCCCAACGTGGCAAAAACCTGCACCATGTGAGGCCGAGTCATGGTTGGCCTTATGATGATCCGCTCGATCAGAAGGCCGAAGATGAACATGAGAACGGGGACTGCCAGGAGCGAAAGGTACGGGCTGAAGCCGAACAATTTAAACATCCAGAAGGTGCCATACATCGCCAGCATGAGGAACTCGCCATGAGCGAAGTTGACGATCCGCAGCACGCCAAACACGAGCGTCAGACCAATGGTCGCCAAAGCATAGACCCCGCCCAAAAGAACGCCGGATGACAATACTTCGAGCAGCATACTCGGAAGTTCGCTCCTTGCACTGTTGATTTTAAAGAGGTCGGCTCCGGACTGTCCCCTGTGGAAAAAACCGGAGCCGACTCATCATACCTATCTCTTGGTCCAAGGCTTCAGCGGGACACAACAAGTCTTGGCATTCGCCCATTCAGAGGGAGATACGACCACAAACTTATCCCCTTGCCACTGGCGAACGATCATGAAGGTGCGCTCGTTCTGGCCGTCCTCGCCGAACTTCGCACCAAATCCCATCGGCGTCTTGCCCGCCGGGATGTTGAGGTTCAGGTAGGCATCCCGAATCTTATCAGGGTCCATGGAACCGGCCTTGGGCAGAACCTCTGTCAGGAGCAGAGATGTCGAAAAGAAACCATTGGTCGCCGGGCTGGGTGGCTGGTCGGACCCTGTGCGCGCCTTGAAGCGCTTGAGAAACTCGTCCACCAGCGCCCGCTGTTTCGGGTCCAGTTTGTCCTTGATGTCCGTGCTCGGGCCATCCACTTCCAGAACCCCCTCCGTGGCGGCGCCGACCGCCTGACGATAGTCGGTCATACCCACTGTTCCGCCGGAACCGATGAAAGCCTTGACGTTGAGGTCCAGCTCCTTTGCCTGTTTCCAGAACAGGATCTGGTCGTTCAGGTATTGGGTTGCGAAAATCACATCCGGCGCAGCCCCCTTCAGCTTGAGCACCAGGGAGGCGAGATCGGTGCTCTTGGCGCTGTAGGGTTCTTTAATGATTATCTTCAGGCCGAGTTGACTCGCACGCTTGCTAAAGGCATCCATCACCCCCGTGCCAAAGGCCGAATCCTCGTGGATCAGGGCTACTTTCATCTCTGCCGGCTTCATCCCCAGGGCCGAGGCGATCTGGTTGTTCAACAGATCCGCCGCGCCGATGCCCACCTGATCCGTGTTCGGGGTAGCTCGGAATGTATACTTAAACCCCCGGTTGGTGACATTGCTACTCATGCCCCCCTGTTCGACCCACACAACCTTGTTACGCTCACATACCGCACTGGCGGCGATTGAGATGGAGCTTGAGTAAGAGCCGATCACCAGTTTGACTTTCTTCTGGTTAATGACGCGCTCGGCCTGACTGGTTGCCGCCGCGGGATCGGGGGCATCCACCTTCTCAAAAACGACTTTGTTGCCCCAGACACCGCCCTTCTCGTTCACCATCTCGCGGGCGATATCTGCGCCGTTAAAAGCCAAGGTTCCCTGGATCGCCAAGCTGCCCGTCAGGGGGTACAAGGCCCCGATCACAAGGTCGGCTGATTGGGCGGGAGCGCCGCTAAGGAAGCTCGCCACACATGTGAACATGACTGCGATGACCGTTGAAAACTTTCTTGCCTTCATTGAGTTTCCTCCTCCTTCTTTTTTCTTGGCCAGGTTGATGGATGGGCGTGCCCCGGTTTCGTCAATACATTGTTGTTTCAGCCACTTGTATTCTATATTACCCAAACGACACAGAAAATGATCTTAACCAGTTGATATTATTCATGGATTATCCCGAACGCACGTGATCCTAATACAATAATTACGGTGCTGTCAAGTTTATTATGTAACATTTTTTATGTGAGAGGAAAGTCGTTTCTGAATTTGAGTGAACCATGCCGCTCGAAGAGACACAATAACCCTAATCATAGAACGTCGCCGGAGATGAAGTATTACCCCAACCAGCGGGCGCAGTTCACCAAACGATCGGTCGATGGTCCGGCGTCTTCCCCCTCTAACACCATCCGTACCCTTGCAAGCTCGACTCGGAAGTTTAGATCCAATAAGCGCTGCAACACCCATCTGTAAGAGGAGTTCACCGGTACGGCCAGCTTCCGTTTGTTATGGGATCGAGCATACACTGCAGTCTTATCGAGGAGCATACTGAAGGTCTCTTCCGTTGTGTAAGCTGGATGCAATACCATCACCTGGACCGATGCTTGATCTTCCCCCATTCCCTCGCGCTGACTCACCTCCCAGACCGTGCTCATACCAATGGCCTTTCTGCCATCGGTCAGAACCAGTGTTTCACCCAAACCATGATCGGCGGTCGAGAGGATCTCTTTCGAGTAATCCAATCCGGGCCGGAGATGGTCGGTCACCTCTTGCAAATCGGCGATCCAGTGTTTTTGCGTTTCTGGATCGGCCAATGACCAGAGCGATGAACTGAGGTCGGTCTGGAGAGGTTCTGCAATGGATTTTTCCATGAGAAAAGTTAGGGAACGAACCTTAAAACCTAAATGCATGTAAAGACCGAGATTATAAGCGCTTTCGGCCATTGTTTCAAGTCCAATCACGCGTTGGGGGGACAATGCCCCCCGCAGATAGCCCAAGCTGGCGGCGATCAACCGTTTGCCAATCGCGTTTCCCTGGTATTCCGGCAACACACCGAAGGTACCAAACCAGCCCTCGCTGTTCCAAGTGCGAGAGAAAATGAATCCCACCGGGCAGCCTCCGGCTTCAGCCACAAAGCACCCTGCGGGATCTTTATCCAGAAGGGCCAACAGGTTGGCGCGCCTCCGTGGATGCAGCTCAACTGATTGACCTTTGAATCGCTTATGCCAGGCGCCGAATGCAGCAACGTCTATTTCGCAAACCTTCTCAAGATCTTCTTGACCCATACTGCGAATTACGATCACTGCGGAATACCTTTGTCCTGAAAGATGGTTGGTGTTTTTCTCACATTTTTATGTGCTTTTCCGCTTCCTCTGCAACCCGCCAATCCTGCAGTTTCTGCGATCTTGAAGATAAGCACCTTTCTCTGAAAAGAATGGTTCTGGCCGCTACAACTCAAACTTCTTGGCCCGGAAGGCCTTCATGTAGTTCACGCAGTAGCTGTCCTTGCCCGCTATGGCCTCCGCGGCGATGATGTTCGCCATCATGCGCCGGTCCAGGGGATTGATGATGGCCCCGTTGAGCCCGCGGGAAATGGCCATGGCCATGAAAATCTGGTTGACGAACAGCCGCCCCGGCAGGCCGTAGGAGACATTGGACAAGCCGCACAACACATTCACCCCGGGAAAGGCGTCCCTGACCAGCTCAATGGCTTTCAGAAAGGCTGTGCCATAGGTCTGGTTCACCGAAATGGGCTGGACCAGAGGGTCAACGTAAATGTTGTCAACCGGGATGTTGCGGCTGACCAGCTTGTTGATCAACTGGTCTGCGATCTTCAGGCGGTCTTCCGCCGTCTCCGGCATGCCCCCGTCGCCCATGCACAATGCCACAACCTTGTAATCCGTGCCAGCAATCAGGGGGATCATCTTCTCGTACCGCTTCGTCTCCAGCGAAATGGAATTGATCATGGGCGTTCCGCGGTGAATTGCCAGGGTCGCCTCGATGGCCTTCGGATTCGGACTGTCAATGGAACAGGGTCCATCAACCACGGCCTGAACAATCTGGACGAGCCACCTGAGGTACTCTTCTTCCTTTTCCACAAAAATGCCGGCGTTCACATCCAGAAAGTGCGCCCCGGCCTCGTGCTCCTGCCGCGCAATCGCCTGAATCACCTCCACATCCTGCTTTTCGATGGCTTCCCTGATCGCTTTGCGACTCGCATTGATCAACTCTCCCACTACCAACATCGCCGTTACTCCTTCCAATACATCGTTATTATTTTTTTATCTCTGCCTGTTATGCTCCAACCAAACCACATCCGTTTTTTTAGTACCCTACAACCTGAAAAGAAGACGTCGACAGGACCCGCTGAAATCATTGCATCGGTGCAGCGCTGCCGACGATGGTCGCCTGACGGGATGAAGGCCATCGTCGAGGAGACCAAGCAGCCGGGGATGAGCATATCGGCAGTGGCCCGCAAGTACGGTTTATACCCGAACCAACTGTTTATGCGGCGCAGGTTGGCAAGCCCAACACCAAACTTTTCAAGGCCGATGTCCGGTGACTGCGTCATGGGGCAAGCCACGTCTGGGGCTTTCCCCATGACCGACCGCTATTAACATTGATCAAAATCAAGCAGCAAACTCGGAGCAGTTGGTTGATCAGTCATTGGTCTGACTTCCAATAATAATCGGGCTATCCAGCGGCGGTTTCTTGCCGCAAGCAACCAATTGTCGGCACAAATCGACGGCTTCTGTTGCCAGCCTGGCGTATCCGTCGGTCTTAATCTTCCCGGCCCACTCCGGCGTTACGGGTCCGCCACCGACGACCACGTAGTACTTTTGCCTTAATCCCATGTCGTTCAGGTAGTTGACCAAGTCTTTCTGATAGGGAAGACTCGTTGTCAGCAAACTGGACAACCCAATGATGGTCGCTTTCACCTCTTCGGCCTTTTTCACAAAGTTAAGGGGTGGCACATCCACACCCAAGTCATAAACCTCGAAGCCGGACGCAGCCAGGACAGCACCTACCAAGTTCTTGCCGATGTCATGCACGTCGCCGGTAACCGTTCCGAGGATGATTTTCCCCAGACTGGCTTTTGCGCTCTGCTTACTGGTCATATGAGGCGCCAATTGTTCGAGACAAGCCTTCCCGATATCAGCGGCCAACATCAATTCCGGCAGATACACTTCAAAATCCTGGAACATCTTACCGATACGCTCCATTCCCCCGGCCACACCTATCTGCATGATCTCCAATGGGTCTACGCCCGCGTTGAGTGCGGAATCAACAGCAGCTTTGGCTTTCTCTTCACTTCCCTCCACAACGGCCTCAGTCAATTTTAAGAGCAACGCTTGATTGGACATATCTCCTCCTAATACCGAAATGACAATTTATGGTTAGAATTTATCCACGGGGATACCCAGTTCAATGGCCTCGGCCTTCACTTCACGATAAATTACATGCCACTCTTCTTTGGGTGTCAACGTTTTGATGTCGTAGCACTCCTGGAAAGGATAGCCCTTGGGTGGGTTAGGCAACCTTTCCTCGTACTTCGGAATAACCTGCTTAGCAATCTCGTTCGCCTCTGCGCGAGTCATTCCAGCACAAGCCTTGATAACCTCAGCCGACCATTTGCATTCTAACGGGCTGAGGTGGTTTTGGTACTTGCCGGCCGCTGACCGCGGCCCCAGACCGATGCTCACACCAGAGACCGACAGAGTCATCGCTGTAACCATCGATTCGTAAAGCACCATCTTCGTGCCCGGCCCAGCTGTGACATTCAGGGATGTGTTCTTGAGCACCGGCGTATTGCGGCTCAACGCCTGCAGGAACGTACTAAGAACCCACTGGGCGTGTCGACCCGTGTTACCCATATAACGCAGATCATAGGGAGAACAACCGCCGTAGGTAGCTTGGTGGACAAAATAATGCAGCAGGGAGTAGGCAATGGCAACTAAAACGACCCCCTCCGGACCACCTGCGTACCCGCCAATCATCGGCAGTCCGCTCGAGTAGACCGGCGCTCCGCAGTTGACCGCATGCACCACTTTGTGCAGGCAGTGGTAACTGGTCTTCAATTCGGAAGGCCCCAGTACTATAACAATATCCTTTTTGGAGGAGAATCCGTCAGGGATGCCAAATCCGCCAAGTTGGCCGAAAGCCGTAACGCTACTGATTACACCCGTCACCGGCATGCCTGGACGGCCCGCACGCCATATCGCTTCGTTCGTCAGCCGGGCATTTAGGAAGCCAACCAGCGTTTCATATGGGGTTTGTGATCGAACCTCATGACCGAAGACGGTTTCAAGGGAGCCGCCCTGTAGGACGTCGATCTCGCGGTTCTCCACGATTCCTTGCATAACAGCCACCCATAGGTCTTCGGAAACCGTGATACCCAGGGGGGACTTAAACAACGGCTTCCGCGGGTCCTCCGGTTTTCGGGGGTACATGATAACGCGGTCGCGCCCCTCCCCCAGCACCAGTTCCGAAGGTATTTTGTGTAGGATATCCCAGAGCTCCTGGACGCTCATTAGGATACGGCGCTCAGTATCAATGCAGAGCATACCCAACTCAATCGCCAAATCGAAGCCAGCCTTGAAGAAACGATCGGCCAGAGCATCATCGGTATTGATGGGCTCCTTTGGGTTGCAGGTGCGCAGCAGATTATACGCTTTGAGCTGTTTCGCAATTGCACTTGGAATAACCTTTGAATCCCAGTCTTTAACTGTACAGACTGGCCCATTGTGTGCTCGATCCAATACTTCTAATACGCTTGTTACTGACATAAATCGTACTCCTTTCTTAACGGTGTTTTTTATATCCTCACCCTGAATTCAGAGCGAATGATCAATTGGAACTTACGGAGTGGATCTTCCCCCTGTACCCGTCTGGTATTTTCATTCCTTTCATCTATGGCAAAATGCTATTTACGCATAAACTCTTAGGCAAGAGATTTTACGCATCTTCCGCCTCTACAGCGATCTTACGCAAACGACTGATTTGGGGAAAGAGCGCCAGAAGGAAGATGACCATGACGATCATTAAATTGATCAGACATATCGGCCTTGTAATAAAGATCATCCCACTGCCCCCGGACATAAGCAGAGATTGACGCAGCGAATTATCGATGAGCGGTCCAAGAACCATGGCAAGGGCCAGCGGCGCACTGTCATACTTGAATTTTTTAAAAAGATAACCTAAGATGCCGAAAAGAAACATTAGCCCCACTTCAGCTACGTTGTTGTTAAGACTATAGGATCCTATGATACAGAAAACAAGGATGAGCGGGAACAGTATCGGGTAAGGAATTTTCAGGATTTTAACCCAAAGCCCAATCAGTGGCAGGTTGAGCACGAGCAGCATAACGTTTCCGATGTACATACTTGAAACTGTCCCCCAAAAGATATCAGGATGTTTCGCAATCAATTGCGGTCCCGGCGCCACACCATAAATCATGAGTGCCCCAAGCATAATAGCCATAACCACATTTGAAGGAATTCCAAGGGTGAGAAGGGGAATAAAGGCCCCTGCTACCGCAGAATTGTTTGCCGACTCAGGACCGGCAACCCCCTCGATCGCTCCCTTTCCGAACTCCTCAGGGTGCTTGGAGAGCTTTCTTTCAATCCCGTAACTTACGAATGAGGAAATGATTGCTCCCCCTCCGGGTAAAATCCCCAGAAAAAAACCAATGACCGAACCTCGAATGATCGGCCAAGTCGATCTTTTCCATTCCTCCATATTGGGAAGAAGTCCTTTGATTTCGCTTTTGAAAACATTTTGATTTGTCAAGTTTCTTTCAATATTTAAAAAAACTTCTGAAACCCCGAAAAGTCCCATAACAACGGGGACAAGCCCCACTCCATCGATCAGCAAATCGATCCCAAAAGTAAACCTGGGCTGTGCTGTGATAAGATCCATCCCGATGTTTCCAATAACGATCCCAAGGCTTGCCATCATAAGCGATTTCAACATGGAGCCACCTGATAGAAATGTAATAATAATTAGGCCTAGAATCATTAAGGTAAAGTATTCCGGCGGACCAAAACGGAGCGCAATACCAGCCAGAGGCGGCGCCACAAAGGCAAGACCTATTATTCCTAAGGTTCCCGCAATAAAGGACCCAAATGCCGAAATTCCAAGAGCGGCGCCTGCTCTGCCTTTCCTCGCCATCTGGTAGCCATCGAGGCAAGTAACGACCGAAGCCACCTCCCCAGGAATATTGACCAGGATAGACGTCGTTGATCCTCCATACATGGCGCCGTAATATATTCCGGCAAGCATGATGATCGACGTGACGGGAGGCACATGAAAGGTTGCAGGCAGAAGAAGAGATATTGCGGCCACGGGCCCGATTCCTGGGAGTACCCCCACAAGGGTTCCAATGAGAACCCCCAGAAAACAGAAGACGAGATTCATGGGCTCCAAGGCAACAACGAGGCCGTATAGCAAGTGCTGAAATATATCCATAAACAGCTTACTCCCTTAAATAATGCCCTCAAGAATGCCTTTAGGAAGTTGGGTTTGGAGTAAAATTGCAAAAACAATATAGGAAATGATCGCAACGACAATAGACATTATAAGAATTATTTTTAAGTTATACGAAGATTTAAGTCGGAAGAGAAAAAAAAGGAGGACAAACGTACTGATTACAAAACCGACAGGCCTCAATGCAAGAATATAGACGAGAAGGAGGATGATCGTGAAAGCGACACGTTTTACATCAAGACCTGCCCATAGATCCCGAAGTCCATTCCCGTTTTCATGATCCTTTTTCGATGAAATAAAAAGAGCTACAGAGAACAGGGATAGTATAATACCCGGGAAGAAAGTGATGAAACCGGCCCCGGGTTGACTCAGAGACCCGATCCCGTATTTCAGTGAACTCAGGGTGATTGCAATCCCGACTATAAACCAGAAAATGCTCGAATATTGGTCGATGTGTTTCATTTGAATTCTGAGTTCCTTCATCCCAACGATATTCCGGGAGGCTTTTTCTATACTCCTGAAATGATACAATCCTTTGGACAATCCCCCGGTTTTATCGGGGGATTATCCAGGAGGATTTATTCTCAATCTGATCGATCCTTTCTCACTTCTTGAAGATCCCAATGCCGAGATTCATAAAAACCTTTTTATTTGCCGCATAATCTTCCTTGATGAGCTTGATCACCTCATCGCTGTTCTTAATGAATAGGGGATATCCCATTTTCTTAAGAAGCTCCTTGAATTCATCGGTTTCAGCAGCCTGGCTCAATGCCCGGCCGAGCACATTTAAAACGTCCTTGGGAGTACCGGCAGGGGCATAGAGCACCGTGATCGCCCTCACCGCAAAATCGTATCCTTTCTCCATAAGCGTGGGAACGTTCGGATATTCGGGATTTCGCACTTCATCCTCGACGACGAGGAGTCTCATCTGGCCCGAATCTACATACGGTTTCCATTCCTGGGTCTGGGAAACGACCTCCACATGCCCGCCCAAGACGGAGGTAACCGTTTCTGCAACGTTCGTGAATGGTACGTGGATCCACTTGATATTTTCCTGCATGGCAATGAATTCCATGGCCACGTGCCCTCCGGTGCCTACACCGGTTGTGCTGTATCGTATCTTGCCCGGATTTTTCTTGGCATAGGCAACAAGATCTTCGAAAGTCTTCCAAGAGGAATCACTCTTAACGGCGATGCCAAAATTTGAGCGGGTATAGGCCATAACTGGAACAAGATCTTTAAAGGGGTCCTCTGCATTGAAAGGAACGGACTGAAGAAGGGGGATGCGACTCAAGGCGGCGGTACTGCTGTTTGCAATGGTATAGCCATCCGGCTTTTCATTCTTCAGTTTTCCAAGAACCAATATCCCCCCCGCTCCGGGAGCATTTGTACAAATAATAGGCTGATTCAGTATCTTGGCGGCTATAGTCGCCTGAGCCCTTTGATGTATATCGGTCCCGCCTCCAGCTCCCCAACCTATCCAGAGGTTAATGGGTTTAGCGGGGAACGTTTGACCCAGCGCACTTCCTCCAACAAACATCAAAAGGACGACCATGACCATGACCGAGTATCTCTTCTTCATAACAAACCTCCTTTTTCGGCTATCTTCTCTTATGAAGCAGCCTCTCCAGATTTCGCTCCATTGTTTCTTTCCAGCCCCCCATAAACGGCCTCCGATGTATTGCTACTGGGTGGTAATCAGCGCATCAAGAGCCCTTCCGCCCTTTCCTTCCTCGAACACCATGAACGGATTAATATCGACCTCAGAGAGGACGTCTCTATACGCCATAGCAAATTTTGAAAGCCCTACAAGGTTCCGAACGATTGCCCCTACGTCCGCCTTTTTTGCCCCTCTTATACCTTCAAAAAGTTTTGCCGCCTTGATTTCCAGAACCATTGAAAGGGCTTCTCTCTCTGTAATTGGAGGGATCCTTAATGAGAAATCCTTTAACAACTCTACAAAAATCCCACCCAATCCAAACACCAGCACCGGTCCCACTTGAGGATCATTCTTCACCCCCAAAATCGTCTCAATGCCCTTTGGCGCCATCTTCTGAACCAGAACACCCTGAATCTCAGCCTTCGGTTTAAAAATAATCGCATTCTCCAATATCTCGTCGTAAGCTCGCATCACCTCCTCTTTTGAACCGATTTTCATGCGAATGGCCTGAGCCTCTGTTTTATGCGGAATATCGGGAGATACGACCTTAAGAACAACAGGGTAGCCCAGCTTCTCTGCCGCTTCAATCGTTCTGGCCTGAGAACTGACCAGTATTTCTTCGATACAGTCCACACCGCATGAAGACAGAATCTTTTTTGAATCATACTCTGAAAGAATACCTTTCTTCGCATTCCATTCCTTCACGGAACAGGTCTTGCTCGACACACGCTCAGCCATCCCCCTGTCCCTGTTTCTGAGAAATTCAGAGTACCAGATCGTGTGGCCTAGGGCCAAAATGCTTTTTTGCAACCCCTGTAGCACGGGGATGTCGGTATCCTGGAACATTTGACAAATCTTTGGATTGAACGTGTTCGATGTATAGGTAATGATAACAAAAGATTTGTCTGATCCTTTCTGTTTCACTTCCTTGGCGCAGTTCGCCATCCCCTCATACAATCGGTTATCGTACTCAGTCGTCCCACAGGAAGAATTCAGACCAACCGCCACCAAATCGACATTGGGGTCGCGAGAGAGATACTCGATGCCACCTTTAAAAATGTCTAAATTCCCAGCCGCAGAACCCGTGCAATCCAGCGGATTGGACGGGGTTCCGAAAGGAGGAAGGATCTGTCGAAGATTCTGCACCGTTTCAGGGCTGAGATCGGAAAGCTGAAGCTTATTCTCTTCGGCGAGATCCGAAATCAGGCCGCTTGCCCCACCCGAAATGGTCACCACCCCCACCTTAATACCGATATTCCTCTTCATTTTTTCGAGAGCTATCGTCGTCTCAATCAGTTCGTCAAGATCCCTGACACGGATAACGCCTTTTTGCCTGAACAAAGCTTCGAAGATCTCATCTGGACCGGCCAGGGATCCTGTGTGAGCAAGCGCAGCCCTTTGGGCCTTTTGAGACTTGCCCACCTTTACCACCACAATTGGCTTTTCCTTCTCTTGGGCGTGTTCGGCCGCGCGGATGAATGCCTCAATATCCCGAAACCCTTCTACAAAGGTAGCAATAACCCTCGTATTTTCATCGTCAATCATGTATTCAATGTAATCGCTTCCGGAAACAACCGTTTCATTGCCGCTGGAGATGAGAAAGCTCAACCCGATTCCTCTGTGGGCAAAGGGATCGGTTATCGAATGGGTGATGGCCCCGCTCTGCATCACCAAGCCAATACGTCCGGGGATCAGAGGATCATAGAGGGGTCCGGAAAAGGCGGCAACTCGCCCATGAAAGTTGACGAAACCGTAACAGTTAGGCCCACAGACGAGCATGTTCGCTTCCCTGGCGACCTTCCGAATATCATTTTCAAGCGCTTTCCCCGGATCCCCTGTTTCACCGAATCCGCTGGAGGGAATCACTGCCGCCCTTGCCCCCATATCTGCCGCTTCTTTTAAAACCTTGAGGACATAGGGACTGGCAAGCGCGATCATCACCATATCTACAGGCTCACCGATCGCCGCCACATTGTGATAGCATCTCATCCCTTTGATTTCTTCATATTTCGGGTTGACGGGATAGATCTTTCCGGCAAAACGGAACTTTGTCAGATTATCAATGACACGACCACCGAGGCTCCTGCCTTGGGAAACCCCGATGACCGCGATCGATTTTGGAGCAAGCAGCGGTTTTAAATCCTTCTTCTCCATAGCTTCCTCCCGGTCTCAGATATCGAAAGGTTTATCTCTCGCTTCGAGAAAAGCCTTCATTCCCTTCGTTCGGATGATTTCGTACAGCGCAAGCTTTTCCGGAAGATTGGCATTCAACATAAAGGTATCCGTGTCCCGATGCGCATCAAGGGCGCTTTTGAATCCCATAATTTCATATGTCCTCTTGATGCTCCGCTTGGTCACTTTTTGCGTCAGAGGATGAATCAGAGAGACTTTCTTCGCCGTTCTCCATGTTTCACTTTCGAGCTGATCGGCAGGCACGACTTTGCTGACCATGCCGAGACGTTCGGCTTCGACCGCATCGATGGTTTCTCCCGTGTAGTACATTTCGTGGAGTCGTTTCGCATTATTCACAACCCACGGCAGAATGAGCAGGGGTGAGAGGCTCATATGCCTCATTTCGGGTTCCCCAAAACGCGCTTTTTCCGAGGCAATGGTGATGTCGCATATCATTGCTATGTTGGAACCAGCTGCAATGGCATGGCCATTCACGGATGCAATCACCGGTTTGCTCAGGTCCCAAATCCTGAGGAACGTTAAATAGTTTTTTTTCAGAATGCCGTACCAGACCTCGGCTCCTGGCGGTTTCTCTCCGGGGGTGCCCATGTCGATGCCGGCGGAAAAAGCCTTCCCCGCACCGGTCAGTATTGCGACCCTGATATCGTTGTCCTGTTCGATTTCATCAAAGAAATGGTTCAGTCCATCGATCATCGTAGGGGTAAGGGTGTTGAGCTTTTCCGGACGGTTGAATGTAATTTTCGCGATCCTATCCTTTTTTTCGAACAACAATTCATTGCTTTGCATCTTAAAAACCTCCAATCCGTATTAAAATTACCACTCCGAGGATTATTCCCGGAAACTGACTTCAACGGACAAGAACCTGCCTTCATGAAGGGTGTTCAACATTACCTCATTACAAGAGAAAGGATCGCCTTCTGCGCATGCAGCCGGTTCTCACCCTGGTCGTACACAATAGACATGGGCCCGTCGATCACCTCGTTTGTGACCTCTTCTCCACGATCAGCAGGAAGCGGGTGCATATAATAGGCAACCTTGTTCGCGAGCTCGAAGTGCTTCGGCTTGATGCACCAGTCTTCCCTGAACTGGTTACGGTAGGCCTTGTCATCCTTCTTGCTCATGGTCATGCTCCCCCAGCTTTTGGCATAGATCACATCAGCACCACGGCATGCTTCGTATATGTCGTTGACTACATTCAACTTCCCTCCGGAACACTCGTAGGCTTTTCGGGAAAACGTCATATACTCTTCGTCAAGTTCGTAGCCTTTGGGATGCGCTATAGTCAGATCCATCCCAAGAAGACTCGCAGCCGCCAGCATGGACTGGAGCACTCCAGGCGATTTCACCCGATCCGCATAAGCCCATGACATCACCACCTTCTTTCTCCGCCATCCGGCACCCAGCTTCTCCATGATCGTCATCAGGTCCGCCATCGTCTGGCACGGATGCTCCTTGTCATCAAGACCGTTGATGATGGGAATGGTCGCATTGGCCGCCAGTGTGGCCACGATGTCTCTCGCCATACCGTACTTCTCCAAGTCATAGACCCGAATCATCAGTGCATCAAGGTAGCGGCTCATTATCCGTGCCGTATCTTCCCACGTCTCCTTATGGGCGATCTGAGTCGTCTCCTCCGTATAGTATTGGGCATGTCCTCCCAGCTGCGTCATCCCGGTCTCGAAGGATATCCGCGTCCGTGTGGAAGGCTTCGTAAACAGCATCCCGAGACTCTTACCCTCCAATACCTCATGGCGTTGGCCACGGGCCAGCATCCGCTTGAAATCGAAACCCGTCTCCAGAATCGTTTCCAGCTCTTCACCCGTAAAATCCATCATCGATACAAAGTGTTTCCCTTTCATGTTCGTCTTCATCTGATTCACCCTCAAGATAATTTTTTATTTCGGCCGATTTCATTAAAAAAGGCCTTCCCTTGTCACTGCCGGAGAGGATATAGATTGTTTTCCGTAAAGAAATCGGATGACCATCCACGGCCTCTCCTCAAAATCCGCCTCAGGCGCCGGATGCGTGCCTGGGGTCGTATGAAAAACTTCAATGCCTCAAAGGTGTGACAAATACACCCATGCCAGGATCCCCGCGAATATCCCCATCTTCGAACGCAACCCGTCCCCGACACATGGTTATGTGGATACGATGGCGTATAGGCCATCCGCGAGCATTAATTGTGCGCCTCGATGCCGGAATCTCACACCCAGGACCGATGTAACGGATGGTCTGATCCTGTACGCCGATGGCTCCGTCAAATGAACCTTCGGCTGTCACAATGAGACCACCCACAACATTCACGTCATTGTTCATTAAATCCACCTTTCCCCTACTCCCGGTTTATTGAGTCGAGAGGTACACGTGAATTGAACGGGCGGCCCTCTTCCCTTGGGCGACGGCTTCAACAACCGTCTGCCGGCTGCTAATACAGTCCCCCCCGGTAAAAAACTTGCTGCTTCCGATGCGCAGCGTTTCCGTATCCACGGGCCCTTCACAGGCATCTGCCACATCGTTGAACACAGTGTTTCGATCCTTGCCGAGCGACCATATCACCACATTGGCTGGGTAGATGAAATCGGTGCCCGAAACAGCCAAGAAACTCCTTCGCTCCTGTCCAGATTCTGCGGATGGCTCTGTCCTTGTTAGCGTGATCGCGTGAATTTCACCGTTTCCATTCAAGGCAGAGGGCACCGTTTGCCAAAGAAACTCAACCCCTTCCTTCACCGCCTTGATAAACTCCGCCTCGTCAGCGGGCATTTCACGCCGGGATCTGCGGTAGGACACGATCGATCGTATCGCTCCGAGCCGAAGAGCGGTCCGAGCACAGTCCATGGCCGTGTTGCCTCCCCCTATCGTAATGCAGACCCCGGACAGCTTCCCTATCTGACCTTCCTTGACCATCTTAAGAAACGTCTCTGCATCATACTGCCCTGCCAAATTCCCCCCCACCACCTGAGCCAGACGGGCCTGTGTCAATCCCATACCTAAAAAAACGGCATCGAATTGAGCAGACAGGACATTCTCTATGAATTCCTGCGATACAGAGACCCCTTTATGGATCATGATCCCCTCTGTACAAAGCTCCCTGACGTCGCGGTCGATCACTTTGTCGGGGACCTTGAAGTCTGGAATCTCACGCGTGACCGTACCCCCCAAGAACTTCTCCTTCTCAAACATTTCCACTTTGTAGCCCAAAAGATGAAGTTCATGGGCACAGCTCAAGCCTGCAGGTCCTGCACCGATAATTGCCACTCTCTTGTTCACCAGGTTACTCAGAGCCTTGTATCCTGAGTATTCGGCATTGTCGCAGGCGAATCTCTGGAGACGCGCGATGGGAATGGGATCCCCCATTTTCCCAAACGTGCAATTTTTCTCGCAGAGTTCCTCAGAGGGGCATACGTAGGCGCAAATTCCACCAAGGCAATTATCCCTCTTGATAACACGCTTCGCCCCTTTGATGTCGCCCCAGCGAAGCATGCGTATAAACTGGGGAACATCCACATGGGATGGACACGCCTCCTTACAAGGGGCTTCGTAGCAGAATAAGCATCTGCTTGCCTCTCTCATCACCCACTGCAACTGATGGCGATCTTCTTTCATGGTTCTCATCTCTTATTTTCTTTCCTTTTAAGCTCCATGCAGCCTTCAACAGGGCAGATCCCGGAACAGAGGCCGCACCCGTCACATTTGTCTTCATCCACGAGCGCGATGCGATCTTTACCCATGCTGATGGCTTGATAGCCGCTGTCCTTGCAGGCAATTATACAAAGTCCGCACCCGACGCACCGAGCTTTATCAACATAGCTGGCCAACCGATAATCCCGGCTTAGTTCCCGATGGGGCATGATATTGGTTAGACCCAGCCCCACAAAATCGGAAATATGGTTGAACTCCATCTGTTCCATGTAGTCCGCAAGCCCATGGGTCAGATCATTGATGATGCGGTAGCCGTACTGCATCACCGCAGAACAGATTTGCACCGTGGATGCGCCAACCAAGATATACTGAACGGTATCCTCCCAGTTCGCAATCCCCCCGATACCCGAAATAGGAATATTCACATTTTGGGCAATCTGCGCAACACACCGCAACCCGATCGGCCTAATCATGGCGCCGGACAGTCCGCTGAAGGCACTTTTAC
This sequence comes from Deltaproteobacteria bacterium, assembly GCA_026388365.1. The sequence goes on from JAPLJW010000339.1 coordinate 19,629, forward strand.
CATCCACCCGAGGGTACGGAGTGAAGGTATAGACGTCCATGCCGTTGAGACAATTAACCGTGTTAATGGTCGAGATGGCATCGGCGCCTGCTTCCTTTGCTGCCTTTGCCTTTTGGGGAATGTTCTCGACCACGGCAGGAAGCTTTACCATTATCGGCAGCGTCACGGTCCGGCGAATCCACCCGACCACCTCCTGAATGAGCCCCACACTGCTCCCTATTGTTGCTCCACCACCACCTTCCGCCATCCCATGGGAACACGAAAAATTCAGTTCAAACCCGTCCACCCCCGCTTGGGCAAATCGACGCGCCACCTCTTTCCACTGAGCTTCGACCAACCCTTCCGTATGCAGCAAACTCGCCAGCAGGAGATGCCCCGGGTAGTTCTTTTTGATACGCACGACGTCCTCAAGCCACTCGTCAATCGGCTTTTGGGCGCCGAGTTCAAAATTGGTAAATCCTATGACGCGACCGTCCTGCTTGATCGCATGAATCCTCGGATTGACATTTTTATATTTGGTGTAATCGTAGGTTAGGGTCTTGATGACCGCCCCCCCCCATCCCTGGTCAAAGGCGCGCTCGATCATCTCACCCGTGGTCGTAGGAGGCGCCGAAGCGAGTATGAAAGGATTGGGACAGCGGAATCCCGCAAAATCGACTTCTAACGATGCCATCGTTTAGTCTTCCCCCTCATGCATATCTATTTTGTTTCAGATGTTGGCTTTCGCGACACCCTTAATATGCGTCCAGCCATGTTAGGACTTGCCGAGCCAAGACAGCTTGGTCATAATTACATTTTTCACGTTGCCAGAACCGTCACCATCGAAATCAGTTCGCCAACATCCTTCGATAATTCGATATTATTTACATAATCAATGATCCGTTCTGTTCGTGCGTCATCTTGGAATACTCTGCCCACAAGCGACCGGAATTTATTCTCTACGTCACCATGGGTCACCGGATTGCGCTTGTCTCCTTTGGGATTGTCCACCACGGCTGTGTACTGTGCACCATCTTCCATGGTGATGGTTACCGCACTGGAGTATTGATCCGGATAACGCCGCTCGAACTCGGCGTCTTCCACAACCTCCACATACTTCGTCAATTTCCGCGCCAGTGGATCCTTTCGACTCTCCTCGGTAAATTCATCTATCCCCACCTTGCCCCGAACAAACGCTATGGCTGACTGGTATGGCATACTAAACTGACAGTCCACCACATTCTGTGGATCCCATTTCCTCGGCTCGGCCAACAGATGAATCGTATATTTTGACGAACGAACCAGAATTTTCTTTATCTTTTTCGGATCAGGGTGATACTTCTGCACCAGCTCAAGGCATGCATCCAGATGTCCACCCGAATACCTACAACAGGGATACACCTTGGTGCTTGACGTCGTAAACTCCCACCGCGTCCCAAGTTCCTCCGTAATCCACTTGGTGTCATAGTGATCCTTAAAGGAATAGGCGTGAAGCACACCATCAACCCCCTCATAGATGTCGGACGGTCCGTTGAAGCCCTTCTGCGCCATTCTTGCCGCGATGAGCCCACAGAAGGCAGGATGTCCCGCTTGAAGCCGCTTGGTGTACGAACCTTCCGAATTCCAAGCCATAAGTCCGGCCACCATGCTTCCCGCAATTCCCTGTGCGTAGATGATCTGTTGACGGTCGAGCTTCATCAGCTTGCCTGCAGAAATAGTCGCCCCCATTGTCCCACACGTGCTTGTGGGATGAAAACCCTGATAGTACATGTCTCCCAGGAAAGCAGCTCCAAGCCGGCACACCAATTCGTTACCCAGGGCTATGGCGGCCACAAGCTCCTTTCCGTTGAGCTTCAGCGACTCTCCCACGGCCAAGCTGACGGGTAGGGTTGCCGGACTCGGGTGTGCATTGGACTCATTGTGATCGTCCACAAAATCGAATCCGTAACACTGAATGGCATTCGCAAAAGCCGCATTCGGCGCTGCAACTTTTCTGCCCGAACCCACGATCGTCGCTTCCGACGGCCCGCCTAACTCCTCAGCCGTCGCCCGCGCAATGCGACTGGATTCGATGTTTCGAGTCCCTACCATAGACCCGAGGACGTCCAGCAGCAGGGTCTTGACATAGGCGACCGCAGGTGCAGGCAACGTGTTGTAGTTCGTTTTAACAGCAAGATCGGCAATATGTTCCGCAAGTTTCAATCCACTCATCGTTTTTCTCCTCTCCATAAAATAAAAAATTTCACCGCATGCCTTCCGTACCGGTCTTCCACAGATAGAATTCTGACCACCAGGGTGCCGATGCATCTCTCTTCGAGACAGTCAGAAAAGGTCTGATGAAAATAATAGCTGTGAGGGCAGCGATGAGGATACCTATACCGAAGATAAGAAACCTGGAATCCGGGGTAGACAGTGTGCCTATCCCCAGCCGACCACTCCCCCACCCCCCCCC
>JAPLJW010000353.1 GCA_026388365.1 Deltaproteobacteria bacterium
CAATCCCATATTCGCCATTGCCACCAAAGAAATACAGAACACAGCCAGGAAGCGGGGTTATTCGATCCTGCTGGGAAGCACGGAATACTCCTATGACACGGAATTTGAGGTCGTGTCTCTCTTCCACGAAAAGCGTGTGGACGGCATCATATTCATGGGAGCGCCGGGTAATCATAAATCGATGGAGTTCATGAAGAAATTCAAGATTCCCTTTGTGGTGACCTGGGAGATCCTTGAGGCGAAAGATGTGAATTTTGTAGCCTTTGACAATATCCAAAGCGCCCGCCAGGCAACGGATTACCTGATCTCTCTCGGCCACAGGCGGATCGCCATGATTACGGGACCGCTGACGGATACAAGCCGGGCTTACCAAAGGCTGCAAGGATACCGACAAGCGCTGGCAGCCCATGATCTCCCCCGTGACGAATCGCTGATTGTCCAAAAAAACTACACCGTGGAAGACGGCAAGGAAGCCATGAGCCGCCTCCTCAGGGAAAAGGAAATTCCCACCGCGGTTTTCTGCGGGAACGACATTCTCGCATTCGGGGCCATGGCAGGCGTGAAGGAAGCCGGTTTTATCGTGGGTACCGACATTTCTATCGTCGGTTTTGATGATCTGGACATTTCCCGGGTGACGGATCCGCAGCTCACGACGGTTCATGTCCCCGCAAACAGGATGGGAAAAATGGCGGGTGAACTGCTGATTTCCCTCATTGAGGAGAAGGAGATGCCGCAACCCCAGCAATACATCCTCGATTGCAACCTGGTGATCCGGCAATCGGCAGGGAATCCGTCTCTCCCGCAGGAACTGCACAGGCGGGAATGACAAAGTGGGGGTATTTTTCAAAAAACTTTCATTATATGAACCACCGAATATGAACCACCGAGCACGGTTCCGTATGCTCGATGGTAATGGTAGGGCGAAGGTCGGGCGATGTTATTCCTAACATCGATTTCTTGGTTTTCCTGAAAACAGAAAGGAGATACAAAAATGAAGAGAAAAATAATGGGGTTGATTTTTTTATCGATGATGCTGGCTTTCTCGTCTGTGGCAATGGCTGAATATCCCGATAAGCCAATTAATGTCCTCGTTGGTTTTGCACCTGGCGGTGAGGCGGATACTTCTACTCGTGCCCTTTGTGAACTGGCCGGCAAAATTTTAAGACAACCCATCGTAGTCATCAATAAACCAGGGGGAACAGGATCAGTAGCTTTAGCGAGTGTAAAGAAAGAGGCACCCGATGGATATAACCTTTGTCAAGTTTCTGGCGGGATCTTTATAGCCCAGCACATTCGGGAGCTTCCTTTCGACCTCGCCAAGGATTTCACGCCCATCATGCGATACGCAGATTTCGTGGTGCCTCTTATGGTAAAAAACGATTCTCCTTGGAAAACTTTAAAGGAGGTTGTTGAGTATGCCAAAGCAAATCCAGGGAAAATAAGATATGGGACATCAGGATCGGGGTCAGTTTATCATCTGGCTATGGAAACTCTTGCCCTCCAGGAAGGGCTCAAGCTAATCCATATCCCTTTTAAAAGTTGCGGGCTTTCAGATATGGCCTTGTTGGGTGGGCACATTGAGGTCGAAGTTTGCCCGGCGAGTAATTTCAAATCAAACATCCGTAGTGGTCAAACGAGGCTTCTTACCTCCTTTACGGGAACGCGCCTGCCCAGTTTTCCAGAGATTCCAACAGCCAGCGAACTTGGGTACAATATTAAGATGAAGCATATGGCTGCTATTGTTGGTCCTAAAGGCCTCCCAAAGGCAGTGGTCGACAAACTTGACAGGGCCTTTAAAGAGGCTATGGAGAGGCCTGAATTTAAAAAACTCCTGATGGATATCGAAATGCCTAGTGTTTACCGCAACTCAGATGATCTGACCAGGGAATTCAAAGAACTTACCGATTATTATAAAATACTTGTTGCACAGACCGGGTTAAAGGAGGAGTAATAAAAGCTCAACTTTCACGGGAGCTAAAAAAATGTTTATTATATTGTAATTGTTAGTATTATATAGTCACAAGGTGCGGTAAATGGGTGTTGTTCCCCAACAAAAGGGGCGGGATCTGCCGCCCCTTTACGGGGGCATGTTGGCTAATTGCATGGCAAAATAGCGCCGCTTATTTTTGAAGAACAGACAGCCTCGATTAACTGTGCGCGAAAGTTGAGAATAAAAAATTATGAACAACGATCAGGTCAGTAGTGTCATCTGGTTCTTTATCGGGTTGACCATTTGCGTGGCTTCCTTTCAGTACAAATTAGGGACATTTTCTTCCCCGAGTTCGGGGTTCATGCCTTTGCTGAGTGGCTTGGCCATATGCCTTTTTTCGTTGGTGGGATTGATAGATGCCACGATACGGAAAAAGAGGGGAGAAGGATGGACCAGCTTTCTTAAGGCCGTGCGTTGGGAGAAGGCATTGATCGTATTAATTTCTCTTTTTGCCTATGGTTTGCTCTTGAAACCCCTTGGATTTTTCCTTTGTACCTTACTTCTTATGGGATTTTTGTTCCGCGTGGTTGTCCCTCAGCGATGGTCAGTGGTGACCGGGGGGAGTTTTTTAATCACCGTTGCCGCCTACATCGTTTTTGAAGTTCTCTTAAAATCTGAACTGCCGAAAGGCTTTTGGGGGTTTTGAATCATGGAACTTTTCAGCGCGGTCCTAATGGGCTTTCAAGTGGCATTTCAACCGATGAACATCTTTTTCTGTTTCTTAGGTGCACTCATCGGAACTCTGGTCGGGGTATTACCTGGGTTGGGCCCGGTTGCGGCCATATCGCTTCTTTTGCCAGTCACCTTCCATGTTTCTTCCGTTTCGGCCATCATCATGCTAGCCGGGATTTATTATGGTGCGATGTATGGAGGTTCTACCACATCCATCCTGGTGAATATACCCGGGGAGGCCGCCTCTGTGATCACTTGCCTGGATGGTTATCAAATGGCCCGCCAAGGAAGAGCGGGCCAGGCCTTAGGGATATCTGCTTTTGCCTCTTTTATTGCGGGTACGTTGTCCATTCTGGGTTTGATGTTTGTCGGTCCTTTTTTGGCCAAGGAGGCACTGAGATTTGGACCGCCGGAATATTTTGCCACCATGATTTTGGGTTTGACGATTCTTGTTTTCCTATCCAGCGGTCCAATGTGGAAGGCCTTGGTTGCGGCAGGTTTCGGCCTTTTTCTAAGTACGGTTGGAATGGACAATGTATCTGGAAATACAAGGTTTTCTTTCAATATCGAAGAACTGGTCGATGGTATCGGTTTGGTTCCGGTATGCATGGGATTCTTCGGAATTGCAGAAGTCTTGGCCAATGTAGAGGGTGCCATGGAACGTTCCGTATTTAATACGAAAATCAAAAATCTTCTGCCCACCTTGAACGACTGGAAAGCCTCTTGGGGTCCAATTGGCAGGGGTTCAATTATAGGATTTTTCCTTGGTATTCTCCCCGGCGGGTCGGCTGTGATTGCTACCTTTGTCTCATATGCTGTTGAGAAAAAAGTTTCAAAACATCCGGAAAAATTTGGTACCGGGGCAATTGAGGGGGTCGCCGGACCGGAAGCGGCAAATAATGCTGCTTCGGGTGGATCTTTTATTCCCCTTATGTCCCTGGGGATTCCTTCGAATGCCGTGATGGCCATCCTTTTGGGTGCTCTCCTCATTCATGGAGTTCAGCCTGGACCTTTACTGATTAAAGAACATGCTGACCTTTTTTGGGGATTGGTAGCGAGCATGTACTTGGGAAATATCATGTTACTGGCTTTGAACCTTCCACTGATTGGGCTTTGGGTTAAAATTCTTAAAATACCTTATTTTATCCTTTTCCCGCTCATCCTTCTTTTTTGTTTGATCGGCTCCTACAGCATCAATACGAGCATCACCGATATTAATATTATGATTATCTTCGGTTTGATGGGATATATTTTTAGAAAATTCGGTTATGAAGCGGCTCCCTTGATCCTTGCGCTGGTCTTGGGACCCATCATGGAAGACAGTTTACGTCAATCTTTACTGATGTCCAGCGGGAGTCCTCTGATCTTTTTCAATCGACCCATATCGCTGGTAATCTTAATTATTGCGTTTATACTCCTTGTTTTTCCTTTAATCCCTGGGCTCAATAAAAAAAGACCAGCTTTTAGCGAATGAGCAGGGCTATTGCTTTCACGAAGGCTTCCGCAATCTTGCCAACGCCATAAATGAAGGCTACAAGGACCTGCCGGCCACCTTAGACACGGAAACCAAGAAAGTCAAAAGCCTGCTTCAAGAACTTGGAACGGAAATAAAAGCAGGGAATTAAGGGCAGGCTGGTGGAGGTTAATTTCAGAAATATAACTTTTTATCACTCGAAAGGAGATCGAAATGGCAGAACAGGTTAAAATGACCCCAGAGATCAATCTGAAAAAAAACGTCATTGTGGTGATGCTGGACACTCTATCGGCCGACTACGTGGGCTGCTACGGCAATAATTGGATTAAGACTCCCAACCTGGACCGCTTGGCACGCGAAGGGGTCCTCTTTGAGAACAACTATATCGAGGGGGTGCCCACGGTTCCATGCCGTCGGTCGATGCTAACAGGCCGTTATCACGTTCATGCAAAGGGCTGGTCGGCATTGGACATGGATGACACAACCATCGCCGATCTATGTTGGGGTCGGCCGATTGACACGTCTTTAGTCTTCGATTGCCCCATGTACCGCCTACCCAAGTTCGGCTATACTCGGGGGTTCGACAAGGTTTGGTTCAACCACGGCCACGAAGCAGATCATGATTATTTTAAAGACGATCCCCTGTATCATTTAAAGGCCGATGATTTCATTGATGAAAATATTATAACAGGGGTGGAAAATAGAGGGGAAGCAAAGAGCATCAGGGCAATGATGGACGAGCTGGAGACCCACTTGCGGGAAAGCCAGCATTGGAAAACCGACGAAGACCACATGGTTGCCAGGGTCATGAAATCGGCGGTTAATTACTTAAAGCAAGCGGACCGCAACAAACAGTTCTTCCTCTGGGTGGATTCCTTCGATCCTCACGAACCCTTTGATCCGCCCTCCGTTTACAACCCGGATATGAAGTGCCCTTACAACCCCGACTACAAGGGCAAGAACATGATTTACCCCCTTTGGGGACCCGTCGAAGGATTGTTCACCGAACCGCAGTTGCACCATATTCGGATGCTTTATGCCGAGAAGGTGACGATGGTCGACAAGTGGCTTGGCTACCTGATGGATCAGGTGAAGGTCATGGGTCTGGAAAACAACACCCTTTTTCTTATGGTTTCCGATCATGGCCATCCTTTTGGCGAAGGAAAGCACGGGCACGGTATTCTTCGCAAGTGTCGGCCCTGGCCGTATGAAGAACTGGTGCGGGCACCGATGATCATGAAAGGACCCGGGCTTCCGGCAGGCAAACGAGTGGAGGGATTTACACAGTCGTGCGACGTGGCGCCGACTGTGCTTGACTGGCTCGGTCTCCCCGAGCATGCCGAGATGACCGGGAAAAACCTGCTCCCATTGGTCAGAGGCGAGGTGGATACGGTGCGTGACTTCGCCATTGCTGGATATTATCGCTATTCGACATCGATCATTACCAAAGACTGGTCTTATATTCACTGGCTGCGGGAAGATGAAAAGACCATCGATGACAGCAGGTTCCAAATGTACAAACTCGGAATCTTAAAGACGTCCGGCCATATCTCAAAGTCGGCGAAGATCCTCGCTGATTCTTTCGATGAAATGCAGAAGCGCGTTAAAGAATTGGCGTCTACGCTGGACGACGAGGACCAGTGGACCTGCACACCGGGCAGTCTGGCTGAGCTGCCGAAACGTGACATGCTGTTCGACCGCCAGGCGGACCGGTACCAATTGAACAACATCGCCGCCAAAGACCCGAAGAGGGCCAAGGAGCTTTTTGAACGGCTGCGCGAGTTCATGGCCGAGCTGCGCACCTGTTGACAGTTTACCCCTGATGCTTCCGGGCGGCCCGTGGAGTCACCCGCGGGCCGGCCCGGCGTTTAACCGTTTCAAGACCAGACAATGGGCAGATGGAAGTTGCGTGGCGCATATGGAAGAGATCATTCTATGGGAATGCAATATCGAGAGGATCCACGCTACCGAAACCGCCGTGTACCAGGCGCTGCGGGAAATCGGATACAAGGCACGACTGACCATCAATTGTGAGATGCCCCTGCTTTCTCGCCATAGGTTGTGGGACCGGTTGCCAGTACTGGAAATCCGGGGCCAGCACTGGAGTTTGTGCCCTGGCCGGGCCTTCACGGCTGAACAGTTGACGCGATTGTTCACACGGATTTTCATGGGCCAGAATTTGACGTGTTCATTTCCGGATGCGGATGCCGGTCAAAAGGACGCACCCATACCAACGGAAGGCAAAGGAGTGCCAAATAACCGATAGAGGCATCGTCCTCACGGAAAACGATTACCAAGTCAAGTCGAGCATGCGAGTGGTGTGCTCCTATTTTATAAGAAACTTTGCCCCAACTGCAAGGCGTTGGAGAAGATGCTGTAAAAAACCGGCGGTTCGCGATCGCAGCGCCATCGGCCGAGCATTTCTATCTCACCGGTTGGTTGCAGCGTTGGGGTGTCCGGTCGCTGCAGATAGCGGAGAATACTTGATATTTGTAATCGATTTCTGACCAGTGTTTAAATAACGAGGAAAGGAGTTTTGAGAATGGAAAAAAAGGAAATTGTGCAGGGGCTGTACATGGGGATTTTGGTGTTTGACAAGGCGAACACCATCAAGATGGCTCAGGCAGCCATCGATCAAGATCTGGATATTCCTGAGATCATCCAGCAGGCTATGACCCCGGCGATAGTAGAAGTTGGAAAACGATTTGAAGCCGGCAAGTTGTATCTCCCAGAGCTGCAACTCTCAGCGGATGTGTTTTCGAGAGCCATGGAGGTACTACATCCCAAGCTGCTGGAATTGAAGATTAATTTAAAGCCCAAGGGCCGTGTCATCATAGGCACCGTAAAAGGAGACATGCACTCCATTGGAAAGGATCTTGTGGGTACAATGCTGAAGGTTGGAGGGTTCGAGGTCACTGATCTTGGCATCGATGTTCCCACCTTCACCTTTTTGGAGCAGGCTGAGAAGACCAATGCGAACGTGATTGCACTGTCTGCCTTGCTGACTACGACGATGCCCGCACAGCGGGAAGTGATCGAGGCCTTAATTGAGCAGAAGTTGAGAAACAAGTTCAAGGTGATTGTCGGAGGAGCTCCTATTGACCAGAAGTGGGCTGATAAAATAGGGGCTGATGCCTATGGTGAAAATGCTATGGTGGCTGTCAGGTTGGTCGATACGCTGGTTGCCTGAGGGAAAAGAATTCGGAAGAAAAATAATGTTGTCCCATGACTGACGCAAAAAGCATTCGAGAGGAAAGAACAAGTTAGCCTCAGAGATGAAATATAATTTCCAGCTCATTCACATCAAGTCCGATCCAGGGAAGCAGAACGAATTACGTCAAGGAGGTTCGAGCTATGGATTTTGTGGAGGTTTGTCGTCGTCTCAATTCAGGTCCAACGGTCAGTGAGAAGGATTTCGACCTGCAGGTGGTTTTCCCAAAAATGCGGGAGACGATCCAGAAGTATAAAATCAAGTACGATCCTCAAAACCCGGTTCCAAGTGACGATGCCCTTGCCGACCGGGTCTTCGAGGCAGCCGTCGATTTCTTTTCTCAGGTAGGTGTCTTCTGCAAGGATACCCGCAAAATAGCCAAATTTACCCGCGAAGAAATTCTAGGGTCCGTGAAGGGCAATCGTCCGTGCTTCGGGGGTGAGGGCAAGGACGCCAGGGAATGGAAGCCCCGGCGCCCTGATCAGAGCGATATCCGGGTATGGTGCCATATCGGGGCAGGGATTCTGGCCACAACCGAGGAACTTTTCCTGAAGGTCGTCGAGGGCTATTCGGCAATCCCTCGTGCGGATTCCATGGCGATTCCTACGATCAACAAGTACAAGGACAGCGACATCTTTCCGGGTCACCCGCTCGAGGTCATGGCTGCCATTCAGAATGTCCGGTTAGCCCGGCAGGCAATGAACAACGTTGGCAGACCGGGATTCCCGATATTCAACGTCGTCCCCGCTTCGGGAACGGCCCAGGCCACCATCGCAGCGAGCTGTCCCACGTTCGGAGCCCGCCCTTCCGATGGTTGGCTCGTGGCAACCTTTCCCGAATTTAAGGTCAGCTATGAGATGCTGAGCAAGGCGGCATTTCTTAATGAAATGAAGGCCAATATTGCCGGTGAGTGCTCGGCTTTGCTTGGAGGGTACGCTGGAGGGCCGGAAGGCGTTGCCATCGCTTCGACGGCTTACACTTTTTTTTCAACCCTGATTTATGGGGCGTCCTATCATCTCAATTTTCCGGTGACTCTGAATGAAGCGATCTCAACATCACGCGAGATTCTCTGGGCAATCAACCTGAACTCCCAGGCCGTTTCCAGAAATATCAGACTTCCCTATTACAATTCGGGATACACCGCGAACGGGCCCGCCACAGAAAATTATTTCTATGAAGCTGCCGCTTATATTCTGTCAGCGATTACCTGTGGAGTGACCTCCGGGACCCCTTTCCCATATAAAGGGGTCATGGCAGATGGAATAACCCCGCTCGAGTGCCTCTTTCATACGGAAGTAACCGATGCGGCAGTAAAGATGACAAGGCGCCAGGCCAACGAGATCGTAAAGAAGTTGTTGGAAAAATACGAACCTTCGCTGGCGCATCCCGACAGGGGACTGACTTATCCTGAGTGTTTTGACCTCCGGCAAAATAAACCAAATGATTCATATGCAAAACTTTATGAAAAAGTCAAACGGGAGCTCGCCTCATTAGGGCTCAAATTGAACTAGGTCTCACGTTCCGACACAAAAGCGAAGCGATGCCCCGGAGGGGCACAGGCGATGGACGGTCAGACTCCTTGCCGACAAAGCTGTCGAACTCAGATTTGCGGAATCCCTGTCGCATATGACCGTGCAGCGGATTAAAAAAACGAACGCCAATTGCGAAAGATGAGATCGATAGAATGATGGATCGTTTATGGAACAGATCATCCTGTGGGAGAGCGACGGCGAAACGATTCGAGCTGGCGAGCTGGCGGTGTACAAGGCGTTAAAGGAACTGGGCCTAAAGGCGACAGTAACCGTAAATTCCGAGCCGCCTTTGATTGGCCGCAATCAGCTTTGGGGAAGATTACCCGTGCTGGAAATCCAAGGCCAGTGGTGGAGTTTTCATCCTGGCCGCGCCTTCACGGCAGAGCAGGTGACGAGACTGTTCACGGGGATCTTCTTAGACCAGATCTCCCCCTGTTCCGTCCCCGATGCGGATGCCGGTCAAAAGGACGTACCCATACAAACGGCAGGTAAAGGAGAGGCAGATGACAACTGAAGGCATTGTACTCACGGACACAGATTACAAAGAGAAACTTGAGAATGCGAATGGTGTCCTCTTTTTTTATAAGAAACTTTGCCCCAACTGCAAGGCGTTGGAGAAGATGCTGGAAAAGTTTTTCGCTGCCAACCCCGAAGTCAACGATCTGCGAATCGACAGCGAGGAGTCTCCGGCAGCGATGAAGAGCATTGGTGTCGAGCGCATCCCCACCCTTTTCATCTTGAAGGACGGGCAGATTCTATCGAAGAAGGTGGGCTTGATGAATCTGAGAGAGATGACTGACTTTTACAACCTGGCGTAGAAGCAGCCAGGATTCCGTATCTGCCTTCATGGGGCCGGTAACATATCGGCGACGGAGTGATCCCATCATGAAGCCAACCAAGCGTTTCGATCTTCTCATTCTCGGGGGTGGCATTGCTGGAATGACCGCCGCCATCTTCGCTGCCCGGGCGAATCTTCATACGGCACTCATCGAGGAGACCCTCTGCGGGGGGCTGGCCAACTGGACCAACAAGGTGGAGAATTTTCCCTCACACATCTCCATCAACGGCATGGAGCTGATGGAGCGGGTGTCGAAACAAGTGGAGAACCTCGGCGTGGCGGTCGACCAGGCGGCTATGGTAGAACGAATAGACCTTGCGGGCAGGGTAAAGGCCGTCGAAACGTGGGAGGCTATTTATGAGGGAAAAGCGATCATTCTCGCAACGGGTCGCCAGCCGATTCGCCTCAAATTGGAGACGAATTGTGAGCGCATCCACTACTGCTCGGTGTGTGACGGCTCGGCCTATGCCGGCAAGAAGGTTCTTGTCATCGGCGGCGGCAACAGCGGGTTTGACGAGTCCCTGTACCTGCTTTCGCTGGGGGTCAGCGAGATTGTGATGGTCGAAGCCCTGGAGAACTGTTGCGCCAGCGAGATCACTCAGGCCAAGCTCCGCAGCCATCGGAACGTCAGCATCCGAACCGACACCTGCGTCACGGCAATCACCCAGGATGGCCATGGCTGTCGGGTGACGCTTGAGAACCAGAAGAGTCAGGAGAATAATACGCTTTACGTGGACGGCATTTTCTTGTTCATCGGCCAGTACGCGAATACGCATATGTTCCGTGGCATGATCGACCTGGATGACAACGGCTACATCCTCACCGGGCCCAACAGAGAGACAAACGTTCCCGGCGTGTACGCTGCGGGCGACGTGGTCCATAAGAACTACCGATATTTAACCACGGCCATGGCCGATGGCACTATTGCGGCCCTGGCCGCCGCGAAGTACTTAAGAGGATAATTTGCAGCAATAACCCCTGATACCCCGATATGAAGGCCGTTCCGAGAGGCTATCCGGCATTCAGGAATAATTTCAGGTATTAAAATAAAGGCGGTGGCTGTGACCTAATGTATGATCGGGTGGGGCTCGTGGACCGCCTGAGAGAGCAGACGCGGGGCTGGATGGTTGCTTATCCGTGCTGGAGACATCAAAGCGTTTATCTTGCCAAAATCAACATTAGAACACGGGCTAAGGTTTTCCAAGACGGGGACCCTTGGTAAGATTGGCAAAGGTCAACGTCCCCTCACGGATATTGAGAGGGAATTGGCGCAAGTGAAGCGAGAGCTGTCCCTGGCGACGATGGAGCGGGACATCTTAAAAAAAGCGGCCGCGTACTTTGCCAAGGAGTCGCTGGAAGGTACGCGGTGAGCAAAGTGTTGCGATGGGCCTATTGTGTTTCGCTGCTATGCCGTGTGTTGGAGGTGACGACAAGCGGCTACTATGCCGGAGGCAACCCGAGGGACCGGGCCATGATCATGGTTCTTTTACGAACAGGCATGAGAATCGGCGAGCTGCTAAACACCAAGATGAACGATCTTCACCTCAAGGATCGCAAGATCGATATTTACGAGGGAGAAAAGAACCGGCAGGGGCGTGTTGTTTATCGCAATGATGATGCAATGGATGCCTTGAAGGTGTGGCTCAAGATACGGCCCGAGATGTCCGAGGGTCAGAAGCAAAGTGAAACCAAAAGACCCGAGAGACTCGATTTCGGGAAATTCGCCTATACTGACAGAGTGCTTTAAGCCGATATTACCCGACAAGAGTAGCGATTCCGGCTCTCTGTCCATGGGCAATCCTATCAACATTAATTCAGATGATACCCGTCTATTGCAAACACAGCTTCTGTAATGTTGGTTTTCCCTTCGTGATAATCCGTGAAGTATTTTGATGCGCAGTAATCAAACATGCGGCGGCCTCAAAAAATCCTTCCATCCATATCTCAGAGCCGTATTCGATATTTTGTGGCCAGCTTTCCGTTGACATACAAGACCAGCATATTCTATGATTCCCCCGCGAAAAGCGATGTCCTATCATCGCCAGTATGGCCCTCTTTTTTAGGGTGAGCAGCGGGTTGCGTTAAATGGGATCGACCTGAAACCTTTCGTATCGTCACGATGCAGAAAGTCATATAATAGGCAAGGGAAAATCGCCGTTTGGCGGCGTCAATCGGCTGAAATCCTGTTGGCTGGCCCCCAAATCCTCAGGACCCTGTCATGAACTTGCTGATAGCCGACAATTCGCTCATCATCCGGCTCGCTGCCTTCTTCGCCATCTTCCTGATCATGGCGACATGGGAGGGCCTGGCCCCACGCCGCACTCCCAAAACGGCGAAGGCTCGCCGCTGGACGACAAACCTCTCTCTGACCGTTCTCAACTCCCTGGTCGGCCGGACCGTACTCCTGATTCCCGGCATCGGGCTCGCGCTGAGCGCCGAGGCCCAGGGCTGGGGGATTCTGAACCGGCTGAACCTGCCACCGCCGGTGGGAGGGGCAATCGCCATCGTTGTTCTGGATCTGACGATCTACCTCCAGCATCTCGCTTTCCACAAGATCCCCCTCTTCTGGTCCCTCCACGGTCTTCACCACACCGATCTTGACATCGACGTCACCACGGGCACCCGTTTCCACCCGCTGGAGATCGCGCTCTCACTCTTGATCAAGGCGGGGATGATCGTCCTGGCAGGCGTACCGGCCTGGGCCTTCCTCCTTTTCGAGATCCTCCTCAACGGAACGTCCCTCTTCAACCACGGCAACGTCCGCATCCCCATTGGGGCGGACAGGCTGCTGCGCCTTTTCCTGGTAACGCCGGACATGCACCGGGTACACCACTCGGTTATCATCCGGGAGCGGGACAGCAATTTCGGCTTCAGCCTCTCCTGGTGGGATCGCCTCTTCAGGACCTACCGCGATCAGCCCGAGAAAGGGCACGCTGAAATGGTCATCGGTCTGGCTAATTTCCGAAATCCCCGGGACCTGACCTTGCCAAGGCTGCTGGCGTTGCCTTTTTCATCATGGAGGAAGTTTTGAATCCCCCGGCGCCCCGCTATTCAATCATTGTCCCTGTCCTGAACGAGACCGCTTCCATCAATGGGATTCTCGCTCACCTCCGGAGCCTTGAAGGGCAAAACAGGGCGGAGATGATTGTCGTCGACGGCGACCCGGAGGGAGCAACCCTGAGGGCGATCCGGTGCGATGGCGTGCAGAAAATTTTCTCCCCCCCAGGCCGGGGAGTGCAGATGAACGAGGGAGCCAAAAACGCACGGGGAGATATACTCATCTTTCTCCACGCCGATACGGACCTGCCCCCCGACGCGCTGCGGCTCATCGACAAGGTAATGCAGAATAGAAGGGTTGTGGGGGGCGCCTTCGACCTGGGATTCCAGTCCGTGCGGTTCGCCTTCAAGATGATCGCCTCTGTCGCCTCCCTGCGCTCCCGCTTCACCCGTGTCCCCTTCGGCGACCAGGCGCCGTTTTTCCGCAGGGAATATTTTGAGCAGGTCGGGGGCTATAAAGAGATCCCCATTATGGAGGATGTGGAGCTCATGGAGCGGATCAGGCGGCGGGGGGACCTCATCGCATTCATCGATAAGCGAGTTCTTACCTCTCCCCGGCGATGGGAGAAGGAAGGACTCTTGCGCTGCACCCTCCGCAACTGGCTGCTTCAATGGCTCTACCTGCTTGGGGTACCGCCGGAGCGGCTGGCCAGATACTACCGGGTGAATCAGGAACCCCCCTTTCATCCCCAGGGGACAGCGGCAGAGCATAGACCCAGCCGGCCATCCCACAGCGGACCTGTCCGCCTCCTAACGGTCCTTTTTTGTCTTGCCCTGGCCCTGCCTCTAACGTCTGTCTCCGGCCGGGGCGAGAATCGTGTCCTCTTCCGGGAAGATTTTCACAGCCTGGAAAACTGGCGGCCGCTCCACTTCCCAAAGATCGCGGCCCACACCCTTTACTCCGTCGAAAGGAAAGACAACGAAGGCGTCCTGAAGGCCGTCAGCCGAGCCTCCGCCTCCGCCCTGGTCTACCGCAAGACCTTCAGCGTCTACGACTACCCCCGGGCCAAGTGGCGCTGGAAGGTCGATAACGTCTACCGTGATATCTTCCCGGAGGAAAAATCGGGAGACGATTATCCCCTCCGGGTATACATCACCTTCTCCTACGATCCCGATAAAGCTCGGCCCCTGGAAAAACTTCAGTATGGCATTGCACGGGGATTGTACGGCGAATACCCGCCCCACAGTACCCTGATCTACGTCTGGGCCAGCGATGCAAAACAGGAACGGATCATGACCAGCCCCTACACGGACAGGGCAAAGTTGATCACCCTGCAACGGGGAAACGGGAAGGCGGGAACCTGGCAGACCGAGGAGGTTCACCTCCTCGAGGACTACCGGCTCGCCTTTGGTGCGGATCCCCCCGCGACGGCCAGCCTTGCCGTCATGAACGACTCGGACAACGCGGGGCAGGGGTCCGTGTCCTATCTAAACTTCATCGAGGTCTTCCGGGATGATCAATGATCGTTGCGTGATTCTCTTCCTGAAGGCCTTGGAAAAGGGGCGGGTCAAGACCAGACTGGCCAGTTTCCTGGGCGAGGAAACGGCTCTTGATCTTTATCGCTGTTTCGTGGAAGATACGCTTGGAATGCTCGTCCAGGGCGGATACCCGCTGCTGATCTTCCACGATCCTCCGACGGCGCGGAGACGCATAGGCCAATGGCTGGGGAAGCGGCACACACTCCTGCCCCAGACCGGGGAAGATCTCGGGGATCGAATGCAAAACGCCTTCCGAACCACCTTCGCCAGGGGTTACCGCGCCGCCCTGATCGTCGGCAGCGACAGCCCCGATCTTCCGAATCGGCTCCTCGACGAGGCCCTCACCGCCCTGGGAAATCAAGACGTTGTCCTCGGACCAGCCCGAGATGGCGGTTACTATCTGATCGGGTTTAGGGAAGAAACGTTCCTTCCCGACGCCTTCACCGGGATTGCCTGGAGCACACCGGAGGTCTTCGCCCGAACCCTGGCGATTCTGAGGGATGCGGGACTTCGCGTCCATCTCCTTCCTGCCTGGCGGGATGTGGACACCCCCGAGGACATCCGGGCGCTGGTCTTAAGAAACAGCGACACGGCCTTCGCCGGATCGGCGACAATGAACTGCATCAGAAAGGCCCAGGGGATGGAAACGTATGCCGGGGCAGTCCATGGGGAACGCCTTGTGAAATGAATCCCCCAAGAGAGGAAAGAGCGACACCATAAGATGAATCAGAATCTCCTCAAACGACTGGCCCTTGTCGGTGCGATCGTCATCGCGGGCCTCATTTACTGGGCCTTGGGCCTGGACCGTTACCTGACCCTCGCCTCCCTCAAGGACTCCTTGGAGGACCTCAGTATCCTCTACGCCGAACATCGCCTCCCGGTCCTCCTGACCTATTTCGCCCTCTACGTGACCGTAACCGCCGTCTCCATCCCTGGTGCCGCGGTCCTCACGCTGGGCGGCGGGGCCCTCTTCGGGTTTTTCGCTGGGACGCTGATCGTCTCCTTCGCCAGCACCATCGGTGCGACCCTGGCTTGCGCCGCCGCCCGCTTCCTCCTGCGGGACTGGGTCCAGGCCAAAATGGAGGACAAAATCGGGAAGATCAACGAGGGGATCGAGCGAGAAGGGGCCTTCTATCTCTTCACACTGCGCTTGATCCCCCTGTTTCCCTTTTGGATGATCAACCTGGTCATGGGGCTGACGAAAATGCCCCTCCTGCGATTCTACTGGGTGTCCCAACTGGGGATGCTCGCCGGCACGATGGTATACGTCAACGCCGGAAAGGAGTTGGCCAAGATCGACTCGCTCCAGGGAATCCTTTCCCCAAGGCTCCTCCTTTCCTTTGCCCTTCTGGGAATCTTTCCTTTGGCGGTTAAAAAACTCCTGGGCCTTTACAGACAGCGGAGAAAAGCAACCTCAGAAACTCTTTCTTGAAAAGGAGATCCACATGGCCACTTACGACTACGATATTGGCATCCTCGGCGGCGGCGCGGCGGGGCTCACCATTGCCGCCGGCGCAGCCCGGGCGGGGGCGAAGGCCCTCCTCGTGGAGAAGGAGGAAAAACTCGGCGGCGACTGCCTCCACTACGGGTGCGTCCCGAGCAAGACCCTTATCCGGACCGCCCAGGTTTATCACCTGATGAGGAGCATCGATCGCTTCGGGCTCCCCGCAGTCAATCCGCCACGTCCCGATTTCCGTCTCATTGCGGCGCGGATCAGGGCGGTGATCGAAACGATCCAGCGGCACGATTCGGAAGAACGGTTCTGCAACCTGGGCGCGAAGGTTCGCTTCGGTCCGGCCCGTTTCGTCGATGACCATACGATCAGCCTCGAGGGCAAGCACCATTCGGCAAAGTACTGGGCGATCGCCACCGGGTCCTCGGCGGCCATCCCGCCGATCGAGGGGCTCAAGGATACCCCGTACATCACCAACCGGGAGGTTTTTTCCCTGGAAAAGCTCCCGGCATCGCTTGCGATCATCGGAGGTGGCCCCATCGGGATCGAGCTGGCGCAGGCCTTCGCCCGCCTCGGATCGCAGGTGACGGTGGTGGAGTTCCTCCCCCGGATCCTCAGTGCGGAAGACCCGGACATGACCGACACCCTCCGGGCGATCCTGGAGGCCGAAGGGGTGACTTTTCATCTGAATTCGGCGGTCCAGCGCGTCCGGAACCTGGGAACGCAGAGGGAGGTCACCTTTCAGACGGGAGAAGAAACCAAGAGCATCCAGGCCGAAGTGCTGCTCGTTGCCACGGGGCGAAAGGTCAACCTGGAGGGTCTCGGCCTGGAGGAGATCGGTATCGCCTTCGATCGCAAAGGGCTCAAGCTGGACGATCGGCTCCGGACCACCCAGCGCCACATCTACGGGGCCGGCGACGTCACCGGCGTCTTCCCCTTCACGCACGCTGCGGGGTACGAAGGAGGGATCGTCCTGAGCAACGCCATTTTCCACCTCCCCCGGAAGGTGAACTACACCTTCTTGCCCTGGGTGACTTATACGGACCCCGAACTGGCCTCCATCGGCCTGAACGAGCAAGCAGCCAAGGCCCGGGGGATTGCCTTCCGGGTTTGGTCCGAGGCCTTCGCAAGCAACGACCGGGGCCTGGCAGAGGACGAACGGGTCGGTAAGATCAAACTGATCCTTGACGAAAAAGAGCGGCCCCTCGGGGTCCAAATCCTCGGCCCCCAGGCCGGGGAGCTGCTGGGCGAATGGGTGGTGGCTCTCAACGGGAAGGTCTCCCTTGCGACACTGGCGGCCGCGGTCCACCCCTACCCGACTCTGGGGGAGATCAGCAAACGGGTGGCCGGCGACGTCCTGGCGGAAAAAATCTTCTCCGAACGGGTCAAAAAGACGCTCCGGTTTTTCTTCAGCCTCAAGGGGCGGGCCTGCGGAATGGAACCGCCGGGGGAATGAACCATGCCCGCCGCAAGCGACGGGGATTGCCTTGTCCGTTTCATCACTCGATTCACAGCCGGCTCTGGAGAGGGTGACCCGAAAAGATGAACATGACGGTGTGCGGAAAAAAAGGAAATAGAATATGCATATTGATGAGATACTGAAAAAATGCCAAGAAGGCGATGTTCTGTCTCGACAAGAGCTTATTCACTTGCTCAGTCTGCGGCCAGACTGCCCCGAAACATACAGGGTCCTGGCCGAAGCGAACCGACTATCGCATGAAGTCTCAGGCGGAAAGGCTGAGGTCCATGCTCAGTTTGCCGTAAACATTGGACCCTGCAACGGTGAATGTCTTTTTTGCTCTTTCGCCAAAGCCAATGGGGTTTTCAGCACAGCAAAAGAGCTCACCCCGGGGCAGGCAGTGGCTTACGCCCGGCAGTTTGAAAGTGATGGCGCCAATGCCGTGTTCATGATGTCCACGGCCCCGTATCCATTTGAGCGGTTCTTGGCAATATCAAAGGAAGTCAGGAAAAACCTGAAGCCTGAAACGACATTGATTGCGAATGTTGGAGACCAGTCGCTTAAAAATGCCCTAAAGCTCAAAGAAGCCGGATTTGCCGGCGTTTACCACGCCCTTCGCCTGCGCGAAGGAACAGACACCGGCCTCACGGTAGAGAGGAGAAAGCAAAGTATCTTCAACTTCAAGGAAGCGGGTCTGGAAGTGGGAACCTGCGTCGAGCCGGTGGGACCGGAACACACCAACGAGGAATTGGCCGAGATGATCGAATTTACGGCCTCTTTCAACCCATCGTACAGCGGTGCAGCGCGAAGGATTCCCATACCGGGAACCAAAATAGCCAAGCGAGGGATGATCAGCGAGTTACGGATGGCTCAAATCGTCGCAGTGACCAGATTGGGTATGCCGCGCACGGTTACAGGAAACTGTACTCACGAGCCTTGCACTTTGGGCGCGATAGCCGGAGCCAATCTCTTCTGGGCTGAAGTCGGAGCCAATCCTCGAGACATTAAGGCGAAGACAGAAGAAGGTCGAGGAGAAACTGTGCATCGCTGTCGCTCTATTTTTCAGGAAAGCAATTGGGATTTGTGGTGTGGCCCTTCACGCTACTATAATCGTGGTCATGAGGGGTGAGAGAAAGCCATCCGGTGAGCTTGGTCGTCAATACCTTCACCTAACAGAATGGGGATAAGATGCAGGTCAGCGGCCAACGAGTGAGAACGTTAAAAGACGTTGAGATGAAAAAGGGTCCCGTGGTGTACTGGATGAGCCGGGAGCAGCGCGTAAAGGACAACTGGGCTTTGTTGTATGCGCAGGGGCTGGCCATGGAGAGAAAAGCACCACTTCTGGTCGTATTTTCCCTGGTGCCTCAGTTTCTCGGCGCAGCGATGCGGCAGTATGATTTCATGCTTAAGGGTCTTGCCGGCGTTGAAGATGATTTGGCGAAATTGTCAATCCCGTTTTATTTATTGGAGGGGCAGCCGGAAAAAACCATAGCGGATTTCGAAACGACGGTGAATGCCTCTTTGCTGGTCTCTGATTTTGACCCTTTGCGAATAAAGAGGGGATGGAAAGAGAAGCTGACCTCGCGGTTACATATCCCGTTTTATGAAGTGGATGCGCACAATATCGTGCCCTGCTGGATTGCATCTTCCAAAAAGGAATACGGCGCCTATACCTTGCGGCCCAAACTAAAGAGATTGCTCCCGCAATTCTTGACGGAGTATCCGAAGCTGGAACGGCATTCTTATAAAATGAAGAGGGTTGATGGGCGAATCGATTGGCAGAAAGTCCGTACCCATTTGAAAATTGATCATTCAGTAGGGATCGTTGATTCGTTGGTATCAGGAGAGGCCGCAGCCGTCAATGTTTTAGGTCACTTTATCGCCAACAAGCTTAACGACTATAACCTGAATCGAAACGATCCGTGCCTGGACGGCCAATCCAATCTATCGCCCTATTTGCATTTTGGTCAACTTGCGGCCCAAAGGGTGGCTTTGGAAGTCACGGGAGCCAAGGTCGATTTGCAATCGAAAGATGCCTTTCTGGAAGAGCTCATCGTTCGGCGCGAGCTCTCCGATAATTTTTGTTTTTACAATGAGGCATACGACCGCTTTGAGGGATTCCCGCACTGGGCTCAGGAGTCCCTCAACGAGCACCGCGGCGATAAGCGTGAATATACGTACAGTGTTTCACAACTTGAAAAGGCCATTACTCACGATCCTCTCTGGAACGCGGCGCAAATGGAAATGGTCCGCAAAGGCAAGATGCACGGGTATATGAGGATGTATTGGTGCAAGAAAATACTGGAGTGGACGAAATCTCCCGAAGAGGCGCTTGGCTCGGCGATTTACCTCAATGATAAATATGAATTGGACGGCAGGGACCCGAACGGATATGCGGGGATTGCCTGGTCAATCGGCGGGGTGCATGACCGGGCCTGGTTTGATCGCAAGATATTCGGAAAAGTCCGTTATATGAGTTACGGCGGCTGTCAGTCGAAGTTCGATGTCGAGGCATACATAAAGCAGAACCGGTTTTAGGAGTGAGGAGGAGGTAAGGACATGAGCAAAAAAGACAAAAAAATCATTCTGATTGCGCAGTGCCTGGTCAATCCTTATTGCCGCGTACACATATTGGGGCAGAATTTTCCGTTGTCTCAACAGATCGTGGACTACCTTATGGAGAAAAAGGTGGGGATCATCCAGTATCTCTGTCCGGAGACGACGGCCATGGGGCTGATGCGCAATCCCCAGGGCAGGCAACAGTATGATAGTATTTTTTTCCGCGACCATTGCAAGGACCTGTTAAAAACCCCCTTGTTGATGGTCAGGGAATTCATTAAGAACAAATACCGCTTAACCTGCTTTCTGGGGTTGGAAAACAGCCCCACCTGCGGCATTCACTGGGGCAAGCATAAAGTCAACCGGTATCAGACGGAGTCTCCCAATCCGGTCGATCATCCTTCCCCC
>JAPLJW010000205.1 GCA_026388365.1 Deltaproteobacteria bacterium
AGGACAGCAGCCCCACGCCGTCGTCCAACTCCGCCGGGAGGACCTAAACGGCATCCTGCACAACATCGTCGGATTTCAGACGAAGATGACCTGGCCGGAGCAGCGGCGTCTCTTCCGGATGATTCCCGGTCTGGAGAGGGTCGAATTCGCCCGGTACGGGAGCATTCACCGGAACACCTTCCTCAACGCCCCGGCCCTGCTGATGAACACCCTCCAGCTCCGCTCACATCCCCGCCTGTTTTTCGCCGGGCAGATCAGCGGCGTGGAGGGCTATGTGGAGTCCACGGCGATGGGCCTTCTCGCGGGACTCAACGCCGCCCATTTTCTCGCCGGCAGGGAGATGATCCCACCCCCTCCCGAGACCGCCTTCGGTGCGCTGATCGGCCACATCACAAACACCGGAGCGAAGAGCTTCCAACCGATGAACGTGACTTTCGGCCTCTTCCCCCCGCTTCCCGGGCGCATCCGGAAGAAGGACCGCGGGACCCATTACGCCAAGCGCTCCCTTGAGGCGCTTGCCGCCTGGAAGCAGCAGATCGCCGGCGTCGGGACGCACCCCGGCGCTTCACCGATTGGGAACCTTCCTTAGTCTCGATTTCATTTCAAACGGATAGAAATTGCGTTACGGCCAGTGTTTTTTCCGTCCGAAAGATCAGACGATGAAGAGATTCTTTGTGGAGAAGTTGGGATCGCTCGTCACGTTGACCCCCAGCCGCCGCAGGCCCGCTTCGTCCCCCGGCGTGGGGATGTGGGTCATGTGAACCTCGCAGCCCCGGAGATCCTTGAGCTTTTCCATGGCGAGCTGCGCAGCCGGGTTCGTCGCGGCGCTGATAGAAAGGGCGATCAGCGCCTCCTCGACGTCAAGACTGATCGTCTTTTCATTGAGGATCTCCGTCTTCAGGGCGGAGATGGAATTGGTGATGCTGGGAGGGAGGAGCTTGATCTTCTCCGGAATCTCTGCCAGCGCCTTGACGGCATGGAGTACCAGGCTCGACGCCGCATGGAGAAGCGGGGAGTTGTTTCCGGTGATGATCCGTCCGTCCGGAAATTCGATCGCCGCCCCGCAGAAAATCCCCTCGTTGCCCTTCTCCCTCGCCTGCGCCTCCCGGGCGGCCTGACGCGCCGGCCCCACGACACTCCGGTCCTCCGGTTGGAGGTTGAAATCCCGCAGAAAGAGCTCGACCCGCTGAACGGTTTCGGCGTCGGCAAAACCCATCACGTATTCGCAGCGGTAACGGAAATAACGGCGGATCATCTCCTCCTTCGCGGCCCTTTTCACCTGGTCATCGTCGACGATTGCATAACCGACCCGGTTCACCCCCATGTCCGTCGGGGAGAGGTAGGGCGATTTCATCCCCGTGATCTTCTCGAGAATCCGTTTCAGGACCGGAAATACCTCGACATCCCGGTTGTAGTTGACGGCCGTCTTTCCATAGGCTTCCAGGTGGAATGGATCGATGAGGTTAAAATCGCGGATGTCCGCGGTCGCCGCCTCATAGGCCACGTTGACCGGATGCTTGAGGGGGATGTTGGCGATCGGAAAGGTCTCGAACTTCGCGTAGCCGGAGCTTCCGCCAAGGCGGTAGTCGTGGTAGAGCTGGGAGAGGCAGGTCGCAAGCTTCCCACTCCCCGGACCCGGACCCGTTACGATCACGAGCGGTTTTTCCGTGGGGATATATTCGTTCGCCCCGTATCCCTCATCGCTGACGATGGCGTCGATGTCCGTCGGATAACCCTTCGTGAAGCGGTGGGTGTAAACCCGAACGTTTCTCCTCTCCATTTTGTTCTTGAACAGCTTCGCCGCGGGCTGATTCTCGAACCGCGTGATGACGACCCCCAGGACCTCGATCCCCCATTCCCGCAGGTCGTCGATCAGCTTCATCGCGTCGGTATCGTAGGTGATCCCGAAATCCGCCCGGATTTTCTTGCGCTCGATATCGCCGGCGTAGATGCACAGGAGGATGTCGGCCTTCCCTTTAAGCTGCTGGAGCAGACGCATCTTCACATTGGGATCGTAGCCGGGCAGCACGCGGGCTGCATGGTAGTCGAAAAGGAGCTTCCCGCCGAATTCAAGATAGAGCTTGTTGTCGAAGCGACGGACCCTCTCCATGATCGCCGACGTCTGCTCCTGAAGATACCGTTCATTGTCGAACCCCGGTGTTCCCATCCCTCCTCCGGTCACAATAAAAAGGGGCTGGAAGACAATCTGCCCTCTAACCCCATGCGTGCTTTGGTAGCGGGGAGAGGATTCGAACCTCTGACCTTTGGGTTATGAGCCCAACGAGCTACCGGACTGCTCCACCCCGCGTCACCACGTACAAATGTTTTCTACCTGGATGGTCTTTCTAAACCACACGCCATGACTTGTCAAGGCCTATTTCCATAAATCCCGTCGGGAGGCATTTTCTCCGGGCGCTGTTTTTGATCGTCTCATCTTTTCCCGAGGACGCTGAAGACGTCGGGAGGCCGGGCAAGACCCCGGATGAAGGGAGAAGGGATCTTCTCCATCCGGACGAGATTTTCCACGAGGCGCGCCGTTTCGCCGCAGATGAGGATCTGATCCGCCCCGGCAAGTTTCTCCAGCCGCGAGGCAAGGTTGACCGGGGCGCCTAAAACGGTGTACTCCTTTTTCCGCGGCGAGCCGAAGATCCCGGCCATCACCTCACCGGTCGCGATCCCTATGCCGACGGCGATCCTCCGCTCCGCTTCCGGGATTGCCTCGTTGATCCCGGCGATCTCCCCGCGGACTTCCAGTGCGGCCTGCACCGCCCGCCCGGCATCATCCTCGCCGCCCACCGGCGCCCCGAAGATCCCCATGATGCTGTCCCCGATATGCTTGTCCAGTGTCCCGTTATTGCGGAAGATGATGTTGTCGAGAGGCGAGAAGTAGTGGCGATTGAGGAGATCCGAGATTTCGGTGGGGTTGAGCCTTTCGGACAGGCTCGTGAACCCCCGGATGTCGGTGAACAGGACGCTCACGTTCAGGCGCTTCGGCAGGAGTGCCGTACCGCTCCGCTGAAGCTCGGTGAGAACCTGTTCCGAAACGAACTGCTTGAGCCTTTTTTTGATGTTGTACTCCCGGACCTTCGCCCGCAGCTCATCATTCTCGAACGGCTTCGTCAGGAAACCGTCGATTCCCTCGTTGACCGCCTCGATGGCGCTCGCCATCGTCGCATAACCGGTCAGCATGATCCGGGTGATCTCCGCGTTCAACCGGCCAATCTCGATCAGGGTCTCCAGACCGTCTATCCCCGGCATCCGGTAATCGGAGATGACCGTCTCGATATCCCGGCCGTCGCTGCGGATGATGGAGAGCGCCTCCTCCCCGTTTTCGGCAAGGACGATCCGGAAACCGTCCCTTTCCAAAACCTTCTTCAGGGCGCGGCGCACCCCCTCTTCGTCGTCGACCACCATCAGACCGTTCATGCTTCCCTCCTTCTGCAGGGGAGTTCGACGGTCACGACCGTCCCTTTCCCCTCTGCGCTCTCAACGCGGATCTGGCCATTGTGCCGCCGGATGATCTCATGGGACAGGTAGAGGCCGAGGCCCGTGCCCCGGCCGACCTCTTTTGTTGTAAAAAAGGGCTTGAAGATGTCCTTCAGGGAAGCGGCGGGAATCCCGATTCCCGTATCGCAGCATTCGACGACGACGGTGTCGGCTGACTGCTGCCACGTTTTCAGGGTGATCCTCCCCTTCCCTTCCGGAAGCGCCTGGAGGGCGTTCCGGATGATGTTGATCAGGACCTGCCCCAGATTGGCAAAATTCCCCCCGACCGCCGGGAGGGCGTCGTCGTATGCCTTCACGATCTCCACCGGCAGTTTCTTGTACTGGTTGTGGAGCACCCGGAGCGCATCGTCGAAGGCCTGGTTCATGTTCACCGCCTCCACATAGGTTTGGGTCTGCCGCGACAGGTCGAGGAGGCTCCGGATGATGGTCGCCGACCGCCGGAGTTCGCCGATTGAAAAGCGGAGGTCATCGACGACCTCTTTCCTTTTTTCCAACTGCATTTCCCATCCCGCGATGGTCTCGACGCTGGTCTCGACGAGGCTCATCGCCCCGGCGATGGGGTTGTTCAGTTCATGGGCAGTCCCAGCGACGAGTTGGCCGATCGCCGCCAGACTCTCCGACCGGATGAGCTGCTCCTGGGTCCTCTCCTTTTCCGCCAGCGCCTCCCGCAGGGCGGCCGTCCGTTTTTCCACCTTCTTTTCGAGATCGCGGTTCAGCATCGCCAGCGCTTCGTAACTCCGCGCATTCTCGATCGCCGTTGCCGCCTGATTCGCCATGGTTGTTAAAAGCTCCAGATCCTCATCGACGAAAAGCTCCCCGGATCGCTTCTGACCGAGGGCAATCAGTCCGGCCAACCCTTCTCGCGCAGGGAGCGGAATGACCAACACGGCGCCGAGATCGCCAAAGATCCGATATAAAATCTTCCGGTCCGCCTCATCAGCCCGGCGCCTCTCCGCCGTCGCCCGGCTCAGGGGCTGCTTCTCCATCTCCAGAATCCGGATCAGTAAAGAAATCTCGCCGGATAACTCCTTCCCGGCCCCGCCCGTTTCTTTTCCGTCGTAAAGACGGAAAACACCCCCTTCGGCAAGGATGAGGGCCAACCTTTCCACCGGCATGGACTCTGCAATCGCGCCGATGAGCAGTTCTCTGATCTGCGGGAGACTCAGAAGCGTGGCCAAGCGTCCGCTGATCTCCCGGAGCAACTCCCGGTAATCGTAGCGCCCCCGGAAAAAAAGGCGATCCATAAGGCCCTGCACCCGTTCCCGAAGGGGGTTAAACAAGAGGACGATGATGAGCGCCAAGACCAGGGAGAGCACAAACGAATCGCCGCTGCCGGTTGTGAAAAAGAAGGTGTGGAAAAGAAAAATGACAAGGATATAAAGCCCGGTGAGAATGCCGGTCAGGAGGAAATAGACCGTTCCCCGGCGGATGAGGGCGCCGATGTCCAGAAGATCATATTTGAGGACGCCGAAGGCGAGAAAAACGGCAGGGATGAAGCTGAAATTCCCCAGCGGGTAGACGGGAACACCGCTTACGGGAAGGATTGTGAAGGCGAGCAGGAGGGCGGAAAATCCCAACCCCCCGAAGATGTACTTGATCCGGTTTCTCTGGTGATTGTCCGTGGACTCCTTCATGGCCTGATAGAGAATCGCAAGACAGTAGATGACCGTAAAGGCGACCGTCACTGAAAAGAGGTGAAAGAGCACGCCGGCGCGAGCGATCCGACCGAATGAATAGTAATGGAACCCGCTGAAGTAGAGATCGGTGGGGACGATGGTCAGAAAAGCGATGCTGAACAGCCAAGCGGGGATCTCCAGCCACCGTCGGCTGCGGATGCCCAAAAATACATGCACGAACTGAATGTAGATGGGAACGCTGAAAACGAAGAAGAAATGGACCGTCCGATCCATGCGGAGGGCGAGCCTCTCGTCGGGCAGAATGGAAACAAGGGCCACATCGGCGTTCAGGAGGGCGCCAAGGAAACAGATGCCGGCAAAGAGGATGTTCGTCCGCTTCCTTCCGCCTTGCAGAAGCGATATCAGGGTGAGGCCGAGCAGGACGATAAACCCCAGAACCGGAGGAATGACGTATGCTGACGCCGCCTGCAGAGCGTTCGGAGCCATCTTTCTTCCCCGCTGCAAAAAATTTTCTGCCGGGCGAAGTCCACCGCGATACGGCCCGCGGGGGCTTCCGATGTTGAGGTCTGTAACGGAATAACTGTTGCGTTACAGAACCTTATCGCGGATCAGCGGCAATCAGAACACAAAGACGGCAACGGCGATGACCGTGGTGAACCCGTGCGACTGGACAATGCTGGACTGGGTGATGTTCCGGGTGCTGACGATCTTTCCGCTGATCTTGAAGATCTCCTTTTTTTCATCCCAGCTTTCATCGATATCGAAGTCGATGCCGAGCGTAGATGCGAGCATGGCCGCGGCGAGGTCTTCCGCGTAATCCCCCGCCTGGCGCTGGGTCTGGCCGAAGGCGTGGTGCTCGCTGATGTATCCGTAGGCGCGCTTATCGGCGGGAATGGCGCAGCCTACGGAGGCGGCCAGCAGGCGTCTCGGTTCATTGCTGCAACAGCGGCTCAGAACGCAATAGGTGATGGCGCCCGCCTTGAGTTCCTGGAGTCCCCGGGCGCGCGAGATCACCTGGCAGCCCGGCGGCAGGATACTGGACACCTGCACGAGATTGCATTTTTCGATTCCGGCGTCACGGAGCTTCGATGCCGGCGTCGCGGAGCGCCAGCTCGAAGGAATGGAGTTCCTCCTTGTGGATCCCCACCCCTTTTGTGAAAAAAATCTGTTTGGGAACATAAACATTCAATGGTTTCTTCTCCTTCAACCGACCACGGACCAAGCCGGTTCCATATTTCTCCTCGCCCCGTCCGGCGATTTTTACTCAATATATCAGGACTTTTCCGTGAGGTAGCCCATGATCCGATAGACCAGCTTTGCCGCCAGGAAATCCGGCGCGACCATCCCCGGAATAGGGGCAAGCTCCACGACATCGAATCCACGGATCCGGCAGCGCTTCGCAGCCTCCCGGACGAGACGCAGGACGTCCCGCCAGGCAAGCCCCCCGGGCTCCGGCGTCCCCGTGGAGGGCATGACGGCCGGATCGAGAACGTCGAGGTCCACCGTGAGATAGACATCCCCGTGCA
>JAPLJW010000054.1 GCA_026388365.1 Deltaproteobacteria bacterium
GACCGGCGAGATCAGGCTGACCCCTGCCGGGACCCCGCGGAGGCGGAAAACCAGGCCGAAGACCTTCCGGCCCACCAGATGGCCGCCTACGCCCTGTTTGGCACCCTGGCTGTAAGCGATGACCACGCGGCGGGCGCGGCGAATGGTCTCTTTGGTCACGCCGAACAAACCGGTCTTGAGTTCGGTGGAGATATAGGGCTCATCGTCGGGCGCCACCACGGTGACAAACTGGACCAGCATCTCTTCGGGGTACTGTGCCAAAGTGGACAGCAGTTCGGCGCTGATGGATGGGTCCTTCACGTCCCGGCGCACCTGATCCCGCAAGGCCTTCAGGGGGATCAGCTTCCTCTCTTCCATAAACCGGCGCAGGGCATCTACCAAAGTATCCGACAGGTCCAGAGGGTTCCACTTTTCATCGAGGAGGTAAAAGGTGGGATATCCCCCCTCGCCGGTATCCATCTGCGTCTCCAGCGTGCGCGTGGCCATGACGCGGGCCCGCCAGGTCCCGGGGCCGATGGAGCCGATGGACATGCCGCCTCCCATCAGGGGCGATCGGAGCTTCAGTTCCGGGGCGAGCTGCAGGGCCGTCTCCACTTCATCCAGCTTCCCCTCGGCGATAGAGTCAGGGTCCGCCTTGAAGAGCACCCGGATCGCGTCAAAACCGTCCCCCAGGTTTCCCCGCTCCTCCGCGCGCGCCAACAGCAGCGTCTGGGCGTCCCCGCCGGCCATGCGCCCCACGGCGGCAATCAGGGAGGCCGGCCAGACATAGTCGCGATTGAAGATGCCATAACAGGATTCCTTGAGGTTCATGTCATAGAACCGGTGGGGCCGCTGCGTGGGCTGGATCAGGTTCTTCAACTCCCGGTACTTCCATCCACTGCCGCTTCCTTCCCTCCGTATTCGGGCCTGGTTGACTTTGGCGTTTCGCTCCACGCGCGACGCGTCCTTGAAGATGTCATGGACCCTCTCCTCCAGGTCGTCAAAGATGACCAGCCTGTTTTCCTCCCCCACCGTCTTCTTGATATCCTTGAAGCCGGAAGCGCCGAGCACCTCGATGATCTGGATGTTCCAGACCTGGATCAGGTTGGCGATCCGTTTGGCCAGGATCGACGGATCGTTGAAAATGGCCAGGGACTCCCCTTTCGAATATTTTTGCCGGGCCAGGGGGTCGACCGTCAGCAGCACCGGCCAGTCGATCTTGATCCCATTGGCCCCCCGTTGGACCGTTTTCTGGGCATCGGCGGCGGTGCGCATGCCGCCTGCGGCCAGGATGGAGAAGCGGTGCCGCATCTTCTGATCCACCAGGAAATGATGCACCACCGGCACGGCATCCGTCGTGGGGTAGTAGCCCTTCTCCGGATCGTAGTCGGAGGTCAGGGCGATGATGTCCGCGGGAGAGGTGAACAGGGACTCCAGGGTCTTTTGCAAACCCGCGGTGAGGCGAAGGCCGGCATCGAGATGCCCCTGGTCGATTCGGATGACCGCGCAGAAGAGGGATTCCGGGAAGAGCGCCTGCCATTGAGCCGGGGACCCCGCGAAGGGGCCGTCCACTTCGATTTCCACCAGCCCCGGCAGAGGGTCGGACGACGCGCGGAGTTTTCTCGTCCCGTCCAAGAGCTCCCGCGCATCCCGGGCGGTGAGCCGCAGGATCAGGAGCTCTGAATGCCCTGCGAACATGGACGCATGCCTTTCATACTCCGAAAGCCGCAGGGTGAGACGGCTCCCCATCCGGCGGGCCACCTCCAGCATGGCGCCCAGAAGCGCCTCTCCTCCGTCCATGGGCATCACATCCATAAGGATGGGGGTCTTCACCCGGATCAGGCGGGAAGGGGGGGTCGTGAGTTTCTCTCCCTCGAAGACGAGGTATTGGGGACGCCGGCCGAGTTGCACGCCGATGGCGTCGGCGGAGCTTTCGTACAGCAGGTTCTGCGCCGGACCAACGATATGGAAGTGGCCGAACCGGATGCCGTCATTCCCGGAGCCGCGGTGCGGGTCTCCCTGTCCGGTTCCGGAGACGGGAATCTTGCCGGTCGTTGCTTCCAGGTCGATGCGGGCAATCAGGTCCCGGGTCCAGTAGGGGTCATCCATGCCGAGGTAATCCGGGTGGAGTTCCACGGTCGTGGCCGCTTTTCCCAGGGCGACCTGGGGGCAGCGTTCCAGGCAGGCCCCGCAGCCGCGGCAGAGCGTTTCCTGATCGATGAGGACGCGGCGGGGGTCGGCCTCATCCCGCTTGCGGACGCTGTACATGCAGGCATCCACGCACGTCCCGCAATGCAGGCAGAGCTCCTCGTCGATCACCACCCGGTGGCGGGGGAAGGTCTGGCGATTTTCCTCAATCTTCTGGTCGAAGCCCGTACGGATCACATCGAGGAATCGCTGAAACTCGGGGGCTTCTTCCACCTCCTGGATGAACCGCATCACCTCCCGGAGGGGGAAATCGATCGCGGAGGAGAGATGTTTCTCCAGATCTTCGAAAAGCTGCCGGTGATTCAAATGAACCTGGCATTCTTCGTCGCAGCGGCCGCAACGCATGCAGAAGTAGAGGGGCAGAACCTTCGCCAGCGCCATCTTCTTCGTCTCCAGCGCTTTCTTCATGGTGAGCAGTTTGCCGCGGGCGGTGATCGTTTCGTCCCCCGTGGCCCGGTAGACCGGGCAGCGGTCCACGCAGCTGCCGCACTGGGCGCAGGAGAGGACCTCGTTGGCCATTTCCC
Source organism: Deltaproteobacteria bacterium (assembly GCA_026388365.1). The sequence continues at coordinate 2,712 of JAPLJW010000054.1, forward strand.
CCAGCCCTTCGGCGGAAATGGGCACGCGGCGCATGAGCTTCGCCTCCGGCAGGAGGGAGAAGACCCTGAAGAGAAGCCATTGCATGGCTGCCAGCTCCAGGTTGAAGAGGCCCGGGCGGAAAAGGATCTTCTGCAGCGGGCCCAGCCTTCCCTTTGTGCCGAAGAACTTGCCGGCGTTGAGGATCCCCGCGGGGTCCACTTTTTTCTTGTAGCGGACCAGCTCCTTCCGCTCTTTCTCCGAGTACAGGTCGTTCAGGAAAGGCGTGTTCCAGACCCCCAGACCGTAGGGCTTGCCTTGAAAACCCTGGATCGCAAGCCTCACGAGCATGGGAACCAGCATGAGATCGACATAAAAGAGGGTCGTCCGGTAATCCGAGGCGATCAGGGGCAGGAAGAGGGCCTGCCCGTCGCGAATCACGTGGGAGGTGGCATAGAATTTCACCCCCAGCCGTTTCCCCCACTCCTCGATGGCAGCGTGGTACGCGGCCACCTGGTCGAGAGGGAGGGTCACCTCCGCGGCCAGCAGGGAAGGACCGATGGATTTGATGGACATGGGCAGGAAGCGTTCATCCCAGAGGCCGCGCGCCGCTTCCTCATCCCCCTTCGGCAATCCCTGCTCCTGCAGATAGGCTTCGAACAGGCCGGCCTGCCCGGCGTCTTCGAAGACCGCCATGACGCAGTCGCCGTCGGGAAGGGGGATCTTGCCGTCTCCCTGGCTCTGGAGAACACGGAGGAGGGCTCCATGGTAGACGACGAGGTCGTCGGGATGGAGCGTGGGGTGACGGGAGAGGCGCTGAACGAATTTGTAAGCGGCCGCGGTGGCGGCGAAGGGGATCAGATAGGGATATTGGCGGGAGGGCTGCCGCCCGACCCTCAGCGTGGCCTCGACGATGATGCCCATCTGCCCCTCGGTGGCGATAAACTTTCCGATCTCCGGATCCTCGGCCGTAAGGGTGAGAACCTTTCCCTCGGGCGTGATCGCCCGGAGGGAGATCAGCTGTTTGCGGACCGGGCCGTGGCGGAAGGTGCCTAAGCCCATTCCCCCCGTGGACAACCATCCGGCGAAGGTCCCGCCCTTGCCGGAAGGCATGCTGAGGAGGGTCAATCCGGAGCGCTCCAGCTCCCGCCCGATGCTCAAAAACCGGGCGCCGGGTCCGAGGGTCACCTGGAGGGATTCGGGATGGACTGCGATTGCGTCCATCAATCCAAGGTCGATGAGGATTCCGCCGAACGCCGGAACGGCTCCGCCGTAGCCCCAGGTGCCGGCGCCCCGGACGGTTAATGGAATTTTGTGTTCCCGGGCGAACGCGAAGATCTCCAGGATGTGGGCCTCCGTGGCCGGCTGAAGGATGAGATCCGGCAAGCTCTTCAGCATGAGGTCCCTGATCAGCGGGGGGAGATCCGCGTTGAGGTCGCTGCGGTAATACGCCAGTTTCTCCGGATCTTCTACGCTTTTCAGGCCGGGATTCCGGCGTAAGAAATCGGAAAGAGATTCATGCCAGGCCGGCTGCCTTTTCCTGCTTGATGCCATAATTGGATATTCTCACATTTCTCGCATCTTTCGTCGCGCGTAGGTTATGCTTTCCCGAAGTAGGGCATCCGGGTATTGATGCCATAACTGTGCCATATTCGGGAATTGACCGCGGGTCACAGCCTGGAATTCTTGCCGTGATTACCGAACAGGGCGCCATTATGTATTGAAGACGGTCGGTTTATGGGGAGAAGGACGGCAAAGTCAGCGCTTTCGATACAATAATGTATTCTTGCCTGAGAAAAGAACAAAAATGTCCCGACGGTCTCGTATCCCGGTCGATCCAGGAACCTCAGCCTTCCTTCGCGCCGGGGCGCGGGCTGTTTTCCGTTTTCCGACGGAAAGGCCGGGGATCGATCCCCATCTTCCGGATCCGGTATTGGATAATCCGTTTCGTGGTCCCCAAAAGTTTCGCCGCCCGGGTCTGGTTTCCCCGGGTTTCCCGGAGGGCATTGGTGATCAGCTCCCGTTCCTGCGCCTCGACGACGGCGTTGAGCCTTCCCGGTTCCCTCTTCTCCGCGCCTTTCAAGCGGAGCTGCAGGGAGGGCGGCAGGTGCACCGGCTCGATCGCGTCGCCGGGCGTGATCAGAATCGCCCGTTCGATGCAGTTCTCCAATTCCCGGACGTTTCCCGGCCAGTGGTAGGCCAGCAGGATGTCCGATACCGCGGGCGAGATTTTCTTCACCGGCTTTCCCATCTTCTTCGTATATTTCAGCACGAAATGGTCGGCCAGAAGAGTGATGTCGCTCCCCCGCTCGCGCAGCGGCGGCAGGAAGAGGGGAAATACATTCAGCCGGTAGAAGAGGTCGGCCCGGAACCGTCCCGAGGCGAGATCCTGTTCCAGGTTCCGGTTCGTCGCAGCGATGACCCGCACGTCGACGCGCACCACGCGGGAGGAGCCGAGGGGCTGGAACTGCTTCTCCTGGAGGACCCGGAGCAGCTTGGACTGCGCCGCGGCGGAGAGTTCCCCGACCTCGTCGAGGAAAACCGTTCCCCCATGGGCCTCTTCGAAACGGCCGCGCCGCTGGTGGGTGGCGCCGGTGAAGGCCCCCCGTTCATGGCCGAAGAGCTCGCTTTCGAGCAGGGTGTCGGGAATGGCGGCGCAGTTGACTTGAACGAGCGGCCCCTTGAGGCGGGGGCTGTTTTTGTGTATCGCCCGGGCGACCAGCTCCTTGCCCGTCCCCGTCTCCCCGTGGATCAGGACCGTCGTGTTGGAATCGGCCACCTGGGCAACCATCCCGAAGAGATTCTGCATCACCCCGGAATGGCCGATGATATCCGCCGACGGCGTCCGGGAGCGGCCGAGGAGATGGCGAAGGCGCCGGTTCTCCTCCTCGACGGCGCGGTTATGGACCGCCTTGGCGAGGAGTTCGGCGACCGAGGAGAGCATGGCGAGTTCCCGGTCCAGGTTTTCCACCTGCCGGGCGACCTTGTCCGCCGAGAGCACCCCGACGACGCGGGCGTCGTAGATGATCGGCACGCAGAGAAAGGCCAGTTCCGAACGGTTCAGAAACCGGCGGGCGCCGGTCCGGTCCAGGAAATGGACCTCCTTCCCGAGGTTCGCGAAGGCCATCGGCCGGCCTGTCTGCGCGA
>JAPLJW010000192.1 GCA_026388365.1 Deltaproteobacteria bacterium
ACGACATGCTCAAGGAGTTCATCGCCCAGAAGACCTTCATGTGCCCGCCGGAACCGTCGGTCCGGCTGATCAGCGACACGGTCGAGTTCGGCACAAAGCACGTCCCGAATTGGAACACGATCAGCATCAGCGGCTACCACATCCGGGAGGCCGGTTCGACGGCGATTCAGGAGCTGGCCTTCACGCTGCGTGACGGGATCGAGTACGTCGAGGACGTCATCCGCCGCAAGGGGCTCGATGTGGATGAATTCGCCCCGCGGCTCTCCTTCTTCTTCAACGCCCACATCGACTTCTTCGAGGAGATCTGCAAGATGCGTGCGGCCCGGCGGATCTGGGCGCGGGTGATGCGCGACCGGTTCCACGCGAAGAACCCCCGCTCCTGGTGGATGCGCTTCCACACCCAGACAGCCGGCTGCTCGCTGACCGCCCAGCAGCCCTACAACAACGTCGTCCGGACGGCGGTCGAGGCGCTTGCCGCCGTCCTCGGCGGGACGCAGTCCCTCCACACAAACTCCCTGGACGAGGTGCTCTGCCTCCCCTCCGACCATGCGGTCGAGATCGCGCTGCGCACCCAGCAGATCCTGGCCGAGGAGACCGGCGTCGCCCATACGATCGACCCGCTGGCCGGCTCCTATTTCGTCGAATCCCTGACGAACAATATAGAGGAGGAGACCTGGGCGTACATCGAGAAGATCGACGCGATGGGCGGGATGATCTCGGCCATTGAAAAGGGATTCCCCCAGTTGGAGATTGCCGACGCCGCCTACCGATTCCAGCAGCAGATCGACGCGGGGGACAAGGTCATGGTCGGTGTCAACAAATACGCCACCGCCGGAAAGCAGGAGATTCCCGTCCAGGACATCAACGAGCAGGTCGAGGAGGAGCAGATCGACCGCCTGGCCGCCGTGAAGCGCAGTCGCGATTCCCGCGCCGTAAAGCGGGACCTCGACGAGTTGAAAAACGCCTGCGAAACGGGGAAGAACGTCATGCCCTTCTGCATCCAGGCGGTGAAGGACCTGGCCACGGTGCAGGAGATCTGCGACATCTACCGGGAGGTCTTCGGCGAATACCGCGACCCCGGCCTGTATTGACGGAAATATGGGAAAACCCTGCCCGGGTGTCCCATCATTGAGCCTTATTGAAGGAACGATATGGCGGAGAGAAAGATACGGATCATGGTGGCGAAACCGGGCCTCGACGGCCACGACCGCGGCGCGCGGATACTGGCCCGCTGCTTCCGTGACGCGGGCTTCGAGGTGATCTACACGGGCTGCCACCAGACCCCGGAACAGATCGCGGCGGCGGCGATTCAGGAGGACGTGGACCTGGTGGGACTGAGCTGCCTTTCCGGCGCCCACCGCTATCTCTTCCCCCGGGTGGTCGAGCTCCTGAAAGAGCAGGGGGCGGCGGACATCACCGTAATCGGCGGCGGGATCATCCCCGACCAGGACTTTCAGATGCTCTATGGTGCCGGAATCAAGGCGCTCTTCACCCCCGGCTCTCCGCTTGACGCGATCTGTCAGTGGGTCCGGACGAATATCCAACCGCGTGGATAGGAAATAGGGGGACGGAGTCCCTGTTTTTTCTGTGGAAAAAAGGGCTCCGTCCCCCTATTGGACCGGGATCTTAGACGCATGACAAGGAAACACGAAGAGATGGAGCAACTCCGCAAGATCCGCGCGGGCGACGTCCGAACCGCCTCCCGTCTGATCCGGAACCTGGAGGATGACCTTCCCGAGGCAAAAACCGCAATCAAGCGGATCTTCCCCCACACCGGCCGCGCCCACGTCGTCGGGATCACCGGCGCCCCCGGGGCGGGGAAGAGCACCCTCGTCGATGCCCTGATCGCCTCCTTCCGGAAAAAGGAGAAGACCGTCGGCGTCCTCTGCGTCGATCCGACCTCCCCTTTCACCGGCGGCGCGATCCTCGGCGACCGGATCCGGATGCAGCGTCACGCGGAAGATCCCGGCGTCTTCGTCCGCAGCCTCGCCACGCGCGGCGCGCTGGGAGGCCTCTCGAAGGCCGTCGGCGACGCCGTCCACGTCATGGATGTCATGGGGAAAGACCTCATCCTGGTGGAAACCGTGGGGACCGGACAGCAGGAGGTTGAAATCATCAACCACTCCCACACGGTGGTCGTCGTCCTCGTTCCGGGGATGGGGGATGACATCCAGGCGATCAAGGCGGGCATCATGGAGATCGCAGACATCTTCGTCATCAACAAGGCGGACCGCGACGGCGCGCACCAGCTCGCGGGCGAGCTTGCCGCCATGCTGAACATGGTCCCGGAGTTCCCCGGCGGCTGGCGTCCGCCGGTCGTCCGGATCGGAAACTGCTTCGACCCCGGCCCCTTCGGAGAGAGCCTGGAGGAGCTGGCCGCTGAGATTGCCGGACATCACCGGCGCCTCGTGGAGACCGGTCTTCTGGGCGACCGGATGAAGCGCAAGACGATGGTCGAGATTCACGAGGCGCTC
>JAPLJW010000044.1 GCA_026388365.1 Deltaproteobacteria bacterium
ACATCCCCCGTCTCTTCGAACTGTTTGACCTTGTGCTCGGGGGTGATCTCGTAGATCATGGCCTTGAGGCCGTCATTGGCGAGAACGTCGAATTTGATCCGTTCGATTTCCCCCCGGATCCGGAGCGCCGGCTGCTGGCCGGATACGAGATGCAGGTCCGATGCCCCCTGGTCATGCATCAGTTGGAAAAATGCGTCAATCTTTGCCATGGATGGCCTCCTTGGATGATCCTAAGACATCAAACTGATTTCATATAAGGCACTGTAATTCTGCCGATTTCGGGTTGATCCAGCGGTACGGACGCGCCGCCGTCTGCGAGGATCCTCGGACACTGCTGTCTTACGGCGGAAGGAGTATAAAAAAAGGCGCCCGCTTTGTCAAGAAAAAGGGGAACAGCAACTATCCCTTGACAGTCTCGCCGCGAATCATATATGACGGGCTCGTAAAAAATCGTAGAAGCCGTGAAAATGGGACGGCTTCGTAAAAAGGCCGCAGGCAAGGCGCGCGATGGACTCGCCGCCCTCCGGACCGCAAGTCCCGGCAAGGAGAAAAGCCCTGTTTTTTCCTGCGCCCCGTCGCCCCGCAAGCGGGGCTTCCGGTTTGCGCTCCCGGTCCTGAGGAATGAGGCGTACTGTAGCGTACGCCGCAATAAGCCTGCCCCTGCGAAAGCAGGGGAGGGATGAAGCGCAACGCAGCATCCGGTCTTTTTACGAAGCCGTCATATATGCTCCGCCCGAAACTGCGGGGGATTTCAGTACCACGCCATTTTTATTAATAAATATGGGGATGTAGCTCAGCTGGGAGAGCGCGGCGTTCGCAACGCCGAGGCCAGGGGTTCGATCCCCCTCATCTCCACCAAGACGGGAAAAGGGGGCGGGCGCTTTGTGAAAACGAAGGGCCTGTCCTTTTTTTATGCTCATGGATCCCTTCCGGCGGCCGGCCCCTGCTGAAGAGAATGCCATCATTTTCACGCCTCCGAACATCCCGCAGGGCCGGCGTTGTGCGATCATTCCGCAAAGAGCTTTGCGAAACGCCACCGTTTGCGCTTCTTCCAGTTCCCCCGGCGCCAGGCGTAGCTTGCCAGGAGCGGAAGGACGGAGGTGGCCTCCGCATAGACCATCTGCTCGTTGCTGCTGTCCACCTTGCCCCAGGAGTTGGCCTCCTTGAGGGTCGAACTGGAGCAGGCCCCGTCGCGGACGTCGGCCACGGTGATCTGGACGGCATACTTGTGCATCGGGACCTCCTTCCCGAGCACCTCCGCGCAGACAACCGTGTCCTGGGCGAAGTTCTTCGGCGCGCCGCCGCCGATCATCAGCAGACCCGTCTCCCCGGCCTTGAGCTTGACCCGGGTCAGTTCCAGGAAGTCCTTGACCGAGTCGATGGAGAGGTGCGCCTTGGGGTGCTTCACCTGATGAAGGACGAGGCCGAAACCGGCGCTGCTGTCCGAGAAGGCGGGGCAGAAGATCGGGACGTCGTGATCGAAGGCCGCCTGGACGAGGGAGTCTTTCTTCACGGCATGTTCGATCAGATAGCGCCCCATCTCCCGGATAAACTCCCGCGAGGAGTGAGGACGGGGGGGGAGGCCGTCGGCAATGGTCTGGATGGTCTTGTCGCAGATCTGAAGTTCCTCCTCATCGATGTAGGTGTCGTAGATCCGATCGATGTAGAGGCTCCTGAGGACCCGGTCGTCCACAAACGGCGTCCCCTGGTAGTGGCGGAAACCGAGCGCCTCGAAGAAATCCATATCGACGACCGCCGCACCCGTGGCAACGATCGCGTCCACCATGTTGTTCTTCACCATCTCCACATAGATCTGCATGCAGCCCGCGGCGCTGGTGCTCCCTGCGATGGTCAGGATAATGCCGCATTTTTTTTCGGCGAGCATCCGGTCATAAATGTCTGCGGCCGCCGCCAGGTCCCTGGCCGTAAAAGACATCCCCTTCATCGCCTCAATGATGGGCGTGGCGTCGAACGAGGTGATGTCGATGTGCCGGACCGGCGTCTTCAAAAAGTCTTTCTTTTTCATAACCTCCCCTGGTGAATCGTGATCGGGAACCCCGTCCCGCCGGAAACAAAACCCGGGCGTTGGGGAACGGAAGGGGCGCAAAGCCCTTCATTAAGGCCTATTATGGAAGAGAGCCGGACAAAAGTCAACGAATCTGTCTTTGAGTAAATTCGGCCTTGTCACGGCGGCCGATATCTGATACTTCCCCGCTCATGGAAAGGGGAAACCTGAAAGAGATTCTGACCGTTTCCGCACTCAACGATCGGATCAAGGCCATACTGGAGGAAGGGTTCGCCCTCGTCTGGGTGGAGGGGGAGGTGTCGAATTTACGCCGCCCCGCGTCGGGCCATGTCTATTTCACCCTCAAGGATGAGAAGAGCCAGATCCGGGCGGTCATCTTCCGGAACCTTTTCGGCGGGGGCAGGGGCCGCTCCGCGGGCTTCGCGATCGCGGAGGGGATGAGCCTCGTTTGCCGGGCGCGTGTGACGGTCTATCCGCCCCGCGGCGAGTACCAGCTCGTCATTGATGCCGTCGAGCCGCGGGGGCTGGGAGCCCTCCAGAAAGCCTTCGAACAGCTTAAAGCCCGGCTCGATGCGGAGGGGCTCTTCGACCCGGCCCGCAAGAAGCCCCTCCCCTTCCTGCCCGCACGGATCGGCATCGTAACCTCGCCGACCGGCGCCGTCATCCGGGATATCCTGACCGTCACGCGCCGCCGCTTCCCCGCGGTGGATATCCTGATCGCCCCGGTCCGCGTCCAGGGGGCGGAGGCGCCGGCGGAGATCATCCGGGCGATCGGCGAGATGCAAATCGCGGGCGGCGTCGACGTGATCATCCTCGCCCGGGGAGGCGGGTCGCTGGAGGATCTCGCCCCGTTCAACGATGAAGGCGTCGCTCGGGCCATCGCCCGGTCGCGGATTCCCGTCATCTCGGCGGTCGGGCATGAGACGGATTTCACCATCGCCGACTTCACGGCGGACCTCCGCGCCGCAACCCCGTCTGCGGCGGCCGAGCTGGCCGTGCCGCTCCGCGCTGAGCTTCTGGAGGCTGTGGCGTCGCTCCGCCTCCGCCTGATCCGCCGCCTGCGCCAGGAAACGGAGCGGCGCCGGACCCGCATCGCCGATCTCCAGGGAAGGCTCCGGGATCCGAAACGGCGTCTCGTCGACGCGAGGATCGCCCTCGACGACCAGGTCGAGCGGATGCGGCTCTCCCTCGCCCATCTGCGGGAGGTCCGCCGTCAGGCCTGGAATCATCTTCGTATCCGCCTGGAACACCGGAACCCCCGGTCGCGGATCGGCGAGAATCGCGAAGGGGCGGTGGGCCTCGCAAAGGCCCTGCGCGAGGCCTGGGAGAAACAGACCGCGTTGAAAAAAAATCGCGCGCACGCCGCGATGGCGGTGCTGTCATCCCTGAGCCCGCTGGCCGTCCTCGGTCGGGGATACAGCATCACGCGGCGGATGCCGGACGGTCTCATTCTCCGTCGGGCCGCGGACGCCGCCCTCGGGCAGGAGGTCGACATCCGCCTCGCCGCGGGGAATCTGCACGCAAAAATTATTAACCTATTCAAGGAGCCGTCCGATGTCCAAAGAGAAATTTGAAGAGGCGCTGGAGAAGCTGGAGGGGATCGTCCGCCGGATGGAGGCGGGGGAGATGACCCTGGAGGAGTCCCTCAAGGCCTTCGAGGAGGGGATAAAACTCTCCCGTCTGTGCGCTAAAAAACTCGACGAGGCCGACCGGCGCGTGGAACTCCTCCTCCGGGAGGAGGGGGAACTGGTGACGAAACCTTTTGCGGGGGAAGAACGTGAATCCTGATTTTCCCCTGAAAGAATATCTCAACGGGAGGAAGGCGCTCGTCGATCGCGCCCTCGATGATTACCTCTCCGGCGATCAAAACGAACCGCCGTTGATCTTCCAGGCCGTCCGCTACAGCCTCCTGGCCGGGGGGAAGAGGATCCGGCCGATCCTCTGTCTGGCCGCCGCGGAGGCGATCGGCGGGGATGCCGAAGCGGTCCTGCCGGCGGCCTGCGCGCTGGAGATGATCCATACCTATTCCCTCATCCACGATGACCTGCCCGCGATGGACAACGACGACTACCGCCGGGGAAGACCCACCTTGCACAAGGTCTTCGGCGAGGACATTGCGATCCTCGCCGGCGACGCGCTGCTGACGGAGGCCTTCCACCTCCTGGCCGACCGGAAACGGATGCCGGACATACCGGCGGATAGACTCCTCGACGTCGCCCGCGAGATCGCGGAGGCGGCGGGCTGTCGCGGCATGGTCGGGGGGCAGGTCCAGGACATCCGCGCGGAAGGGGAAAAGGTGGGGCTGGAAACCCTGTACGCCATCCACCGGCGCAAAACGGGCGCGCT